>CAZYTZ010000006.1:8306-40517 GCA_964650545.1 Microcaldota archaeon
AGCGGCCGTATGCTATGTGAGGGCCTGCTTTTTCAGCCTCGAGAATGGGAACGCCAACTCCGCAGCGCGCGGCGTCGTTCATGCCGAGCCCTATCTCTGCGATGTTTGCGTTGCGCTCGTCTTGCGCAATGTGCTCGATGATTCGCTCGGCCTCTGCGCAGTCGCCCTGCACGCGCGCTATCCTGTTGTTCTCCACGTGGAGGAATGCGACGCGCGCATCAGAGTAGGAGTAGACGGGCCATATTCCTTTTGTCTGCGATGCGCCGTAGATTGAGCGCCCTTCGGGAGTGGCTGCCTCGTAAAGCGGCGTGAAAAGCTCGCCTGATGGGAAGTTGATGAAGTCGCCTGCTGCCCTGCATATGCCTGCGTCAAGCAGCCAGTTGGAGGCGCGCGTGTCCAGGTACAGTTTTGTGCCGCGAGGCACATTTGCACCGTCAAATGCCACCTCAAAGCCTGCGGCGCCCTCCACCACTGCAAGGAGGCGGCTGCCCCGCTCTGCAATGCGGGCGTAATCCACTGCCATTGCAGGCTCCATTTCCGCGCTTATGCCAGGCATGGAGACGATGCGCAGCTTGCGCGAGCGCGAAGCTATGTTCTTCAGGGGCGCAGAGGCGGAAAATTCAGTCATTGCCAATACTATGTCGCAGCTTGAGATGAATTCCGCCAGGTCATTCACCCGTCCGCCGTCGTGCGTGGCCGCTGATGATGGAAGCTCTGCGTTTGGCATGCCTGTTTCAGGGTACTTTACTATTGGCAGGAGGCGAAAATCGAGCTTTTGCGAGAGAAGGTATGCGGCTTTGTACCAGCGCGAGATGAGGTCTGCGCGCGCAAGCCTTGCTGTCGAGGGCCTGCCCGAATAATCAGTGAGGAAAAGAAGGCGCTCGCCCTTGCGGGGAGAAAGCATGTGCTGAAGAAGCTTCACCAGCTGCTCTGTGGACATTGGCTGCTGTTCCATGGGGCTTAGTGGGAAGGCAAAAAATTTAACGGTTGGGGCAGGCTATTGGGTAATAAATCTTGTGCGCGACTTTTTGCTGTTTCTACGAGATAGCGTGCGAGATGGCACGATGTGCAGGGAAAAGGTGTGATAATGGCTGCGAAAAAGAACGGGGAGCTGATGAGGCTCGACAAGCTATGCAAGATCTACCTTATGGGCGAGGAGAAACTCTATGCGCTTCGCGACGTGAACCTTGTGATAAAGCGCGGGGAGTTCATGAGCATACTTGGCCCCTCTGGCAGCGGCAAGTCCACTTTGCTTCACATACTTGGGTTGCTTGACAAGCCGACGGCCGGCGAAATTTACCTTGACGGGGTGGAGGCGCACGGCCTTACCGAGTCGAAAAGGGCGCTTTTGCGCGGCAGGAAGATAGGCTTCATATTCCAGATGTTCAACCTCATTCCAAGCCTCACCGTGCTTGAGAACGTGATGCTCCCCGCGGTGATTTACGAACGCGACAAGGAGGAGGCGAGGAAGAGGGCGGTTTTGATACTGAAGACCATTGGCATGGATGACAGGATGGCGCACTACCCAAACCAGCTCTCAGGGGGGCAGAGGCAGCGCGCGGCGATTGCGCGCGCGCTCATCAACGACCCGGAGATAATACTTGCGGACGAGCCGACAGGCAACCTTGACACCAAGACAGGCAAGGAGGTGCTCAAGATGTTCCACGACCTTCACAAGCAGGGGAAGACGATAATCATAGTCACTCATGACGCAGACGTTGCGAAAATCACCCAAAGGACGATTAGAGTGGTGGACGGGAAGATAGAGAAGAGGTAGTTGTGCTAAACGAGGTGCATTGAATGAAAACTGGTATGACGAAAAAAATAATGTTTGCCGCATTCGCGCTTGTGCTTATGGCCGGCATGCTTTTCCCCACGCTTTCAGTGGGGCAGCCGACAGTCACGCCTTCAAGCGTGAGGCCTGGCGAGACCGGCGTGATAACAGTACAGATAACGAATGCGCTCTCATCCACCTCCACGACCACCACTTCGAGCGCTTCGGTTTCCACCTCAAGCACATCCGCGCTTGAGAACGTGCAGGTCTATTTTGCGGCTGCAGAGGGCATTGCGCTCACTGCCAAGAGCCCCATACTTGTGGGCACAATTGCAAGCGGCGCGTCCATTCCTGTTGCAATCCCGTTCAAGGTGCTGCCCACCGCTGTGGGGGGCACATCAGGAATCCCGCTTTATGTTTCCGAGAAGGATTCGTCAGCACTCAAAACAGTGGTTGCGGTGATAACGATTTCCAACCCCGCAATACTCACTGTTTCATCAGACCACCAGACCGTGCTTTCAACTGAGACCATAAACCTGACGATAAAGAACAACGGCGGCGAGGCGCGCAAGCTGGCAATAAAGATGGAGGACGGCAGCGGGTTCGCATTTGTGGGAAGCACGCAGGTTTACATTGGCGACCTTTCGGACTCGGTCACTATAGCTGCCCAGATTGACTCGAGAAAGGCAACTGAAGGCGTGAGCGCAATACCGTTCGTCCTCACTTACTATGAGGAGGACGGCACCAGCGTGTCCGAGACCAAGAGCCTTGCGGTGACTGTGAAGAAGGAAAAGGCGGATGTCGTGTTTTCGCAGCTTGAGCCGATTGTGACTGCGCAGGACAATGTTCTCACCATGAAAGTCACGAACACAGGCAGGCTGCTTGAGGGCTTTGAGGTGTACCTCGAGGATGACAACATACAGGCGAGGGAGAGCAAGCAGGTGAAGCTTGGCGACCTTGCAAATGGAGGCGCAAAGGAATTCTCCATAAGCGTGTTCGCAGGCGCACAGCCCGGCGTGAGGAACACCGAGTTCCTGCTCAAGTGGAGCGAGGATGATGTGGAAAAGGAGGAGACCGTCAATGTCCCGATCGTTGTCAACTCTGACGCTGACACCGCGATATACATTGACGCAAAGCCAACGCCCATAATCCCGGGCGGCGACTACACGCTGTCCGTGCTGGTTTCCAACGTGGGCTCCTACAAGATACAGAACGTGGAGGTATCGCTTCCTGAGAATGAATTGTTCCAGGTGTTCAATGCGCAAAAGTCCCAGTACATAGGCGGGCTTGAGGCTGACGACTTCTCCACAGTGCAGTACAAGGTGAGGATGGACAACGTGCAGCCAGGCGCCTACCCGATAAACGTGATTGTCAGGTACAAGGACCAGTCAGGCGTGTGGGTGGACAAGAACGAGTCCATTGCGATAAACGTGCTCTCTGCCGCTGACGCCGCCCCGAAGAACGGCAATGGCAACGACACGCTGCTCCTCGCGGGAGTGGTGGTTGTCGCAGGCGCCGGCTACTGGTATTTCCGCATGAGAAAGCCAAAGCATGGGGTTTCTCAGAAGTAGAGCGAAGCTCTGCTATAGATGAGAAAGCCCAAGCACGCTGCAAAGTAAATGGGGCAGCGCAGAGAGCGCCGGAAGCGGCGCGGTTTTTCTCAGAAGCCAAGCCAGCGGCTCGGCCAAGATAGGTGACGGCATGAGGCTACCAGACATTGCGGCGTATTCTTTCAACAGCCTCAGGAAGAGGGAGATACGCGCCTGGCTCACGATAATTGGCATTGTGATCGGCATTGCTGCCGTGGTGTCTCTCCTTACGATTGGCGGCGCTTTCAACAAGGAGGTGAACTCGCAGCTTGACAAGCTCGGGTCAAACATTATTTTCGTTGCGCCGATTTCCGCGGGCTCCTCCCCGCTCGGCTCAAGCTTCCAGCCGTCCTCAGGCAAGCTTTACCAAAAGGACGTGGAGAGGCTCAAGAAAATCCCGGAAATACTTGACATTGCAAGGCTGCTGCGCGGAAGCGCGTCAGTGCAGTTCCGCGACAAGGAAATAACCATGCAGCTGCAGGGCGTGGAGCCAGGCGTGTTTGAGGTCATCACTTCCTTTGATATAGAGAACGGCAGGTTCCTGCTTGACACCGACAGGCGCGTGGCGGTGATTGGCAGCAAGATAGCCAATGACACGTTCGGCGCTGAGAACAAGGTGAACGTGAACAACTACCTTATCATAAACAGGCTGAAGTACCGCGTGGTTGGCGTGCTTAATGAGTCTGGCGGCGGCATCACGCCTGCCGGCAGCCTGGACTCCATGGTACTCATACCATTCGAGGACGCGCGGGAGATTTTCAGCGAAAAGCTTGCAAAGGACGAAATCCATGCGCTTGCCATGCGAATAGCTGATGGCTCGGACATGCAATCCGTTGTGGACAAGATAAAACTCGAGATGGACGCATCGCACCGCGTGAAGGAGGACGAGCGGGATTACACCGTGCAAAGCCCTGAGACGCTGCGCGAGCGCATAGGCACTGTGCTTGGCCTGGTTACCGCCTTCCTTGGCGTGGTGGCGTCCATTTCACTCATCGTTGGCGCGCTTTCCATTGCCTCGAGCATGTTCACAAGCGTTGCGGAGCGCACGCATGAGATAGGCGTGCTGCGTGCAGTGGGCGCGAATGCGGATGCCATAATGAAGATATTCCTGTTCGAGGCTGCGGCTGTTGGCGGCATTGGCGGGCTGATGGGTGCACTTCTGGGAGTGGGAGTGGTGCTTTTGGCAGGCCAGTTTGGCGTGCCATCCGAGCTTGACTTCCCGATTGCGGCTTTCGGGGTGGCTTTTGCCACCATCATAGGCATACTGTCCGGCTATTTCCCGGCAAAGCAGGCATCTGACATTTCGCCCGTTGAGGCATTGAGGTACGAGTGACATGGAGCTTAAAGACATTGCAACATATTCGCTTCACAACCTCCGCTACAAGAAGATGCGCTCATGGCTCACCATACTTGGCATTGTAATCGGCATTGCGGCAGTGGTCTCGCTCATCACGCTTGGCGAGAGCTTGAATGCAACGGTGCAGGAGCAGTTTTCCGAGTTTGGCTATGATACGATATATATCATGCCCATTGCCGAGTCTGACCTGACCAGCTCCTTTAGCGGCATGCCGCCGTCCGTGGGCAAGCTCTACGAGAACGATGTGCAGAGGCTGAAAAGAATCCCTGAGATTGGGACCATTGGAAGGCTTATCGAGGAGCGCGGGAGCGTTTCTTTCAAGGACAAGGACATAACCTCGGTGATTGATGCCATTGAGCCTGGAATATATGAGGACATGACCGCAATTGAGATTGCTGAAGGCAGGTTCATTGAGGAAGGGGACAGGAAAGTGGTGGTGATAGGGCAGAAGATTTCAGAGGAGTCATTTGGCGTCAAGAACCGCGTGAATGTGAACAGCTACCTTTACATAAACAACGAGAAGTTCCGCGTGATTGGCATCCTGTCAAGCGCAGGCGGCGGGCTTGCAGCCCAGGGAATGGACATTGCGATACTCATACCCTTCAAGGACGGGCAGGAGATATTCAAAAGCTCGCTTGCGAAAAACGAGGTTGGCTGGATTTCGATAAAGGTTCGCGAGGGCGCGGACATAGACGATGTGGAGGCTAGGATACGCTTTGAGATGGACTCCTCGCACAAGATAACCGACCCTGACAAGAGGGATTATGGCGTGCTTTCCTCGAAAACCATGCAGGAGACTGTGGGGGGCATACTGTCCCTTGTCACGCTTTTCCTGGGCGCTGTTGCCTCCATTTCCCTCATTGTGGGTGGATTGTCAATTGCGAACAACATGCTCACGAACGTGATACAGCGCACGCATGAAATCGGCGTGCTAAAAGCTGTTGGCGCGAATGATGACACCATAATGAGGATATTCCTTTTCGAGTCTGCGGCTGTTGGCGGCATTGGAGGGGTCGTAGGCACGCTTGTGGGGCTTTTCGCAGCCTACCTTGTGAGCTTTGCCGGCATTCCCTTTGCCTTCCAGCCCCTTGTCGCCTTTCTGGGAGTGGCGTTTGCCATGCTGATTGGCCTTGTGTCAGGCTATTTGCCTGCCAAGCGCGCGGCATCGCTCAATCCCGTGGATGCGCTGCGGTATGAATAGGTTTTTAACCAATTCTTCCAAATCCAGTCTCACACGTGCAGGCCCGACTGTTCGGCGCACCGAACACTGGGCCGCAATTTGCACAGCAAATTGCAGGGGTAGCCAAGCTTGGTCAAAGGCGCAGGATTCAGAATCCTGTCGGTTAGCCGTTCGCGGGTTCAAATCCCTCCCCCTGCATCGCTTAGCTCGCAGTGGGAGTTTTGCGCTGAGGCGCAAAATCTGTCGCAGCCGCCCCGGCGGCTGCTCCATCCCTCCCCCTGCATCTTGTATCATGCACTAGTCCCACCGCTGCATGTCACAGCCCCTCGCCTGTCCTCCGTCAATGCTCTAACTCTCCCTCGTTGCGTGTCTCGCGTGAACTACCACGGGCTGAAGCCCGTGGCGTCAGGTTGTTAGAAAAAACTGCCCAGGCTTGACTGCCTTCCTGCTTGTTTGGCAAACTCCATCTCGAAATCTTCATGCTTCCAGTGCTTGCCCTGCTGCCTTTCAATGTAGAACTTGACAGAGTCGGCAGTGACTCTGCCGACTGATTCATAGAAGTAGCCCTCAGACCAGAAGTGCTTGCCCCAGACATATTCTGAAACGACAGGCCATAGCTGCTGCCTGATTATCCTTGACGTGTACCCCTTGAAGAACTGGGCAAGCTGTGAAACTGAATATTTGCGGCAGTTCCCGACAAAGATGTGGCAGTGGTCGGGACCAAACTCTGCTGCAAGCAGGGCAACGCCAAGCTCAGCGGCTTTCTGATAGAAGAGCTGCCTGCAAAGCATCCTCACGGATGATGGCAGAAACACCCGTCCACGGAAATTCGGCGTAAATTGAAGATGGTAGTTGCTCTCGCCAACACAGTGCCTGTGGCGTAACAGCACGCCACACTTAACATTTTCAACCTTTGCTGCGCTACCCATACGCTCAACTCCAGCGGTGGTGACAACACATAGGCGGCGCGAAGCGCCGCCGCACCGCTAGAGACTATTTTTCAGGGAAAATATAGAAGGAGAATGGGATATTCGAGCGCTGTATCCACCCGCTAAAGCGGGTAGGGGTTAGCGCGCGTCAATATCCTAAAAAAAAGAAAAAAGGCAAAGCTGGGGATGGATGATAAAACATCCAACGGTTCCGCGCGCGAAATCAGACTTTCTTTACGCCTTTTGCGCGGAGCCCGCGGTCGCTCTGCTCGACCTCGTACTCGACTTCCGCTCCTACTGCAAGCGGCTCGCCGCCCTCAATCGCAGTGGTGTGCACGTACACATCCTTGCCGTCGTCGCCGGTAATGAAACCAAAACCGCGCTCGGCATTGAACATCTTCACTTTTCCTTTCATTAGATCACCATCTTTCAGTATGCTTTTGGGGGAATAGCTTATAATAATTGAGCCTGCAGCGGCGCCGCCAACAAGCGGCGGCTGTTCGGGCAGCCGCCTGGTGCGTGAGCGCCAGGCTCGAGCCGCGGCGCGCCGCTGCATAGGAATTCTACAGAGCCGCCTGCCGCCATGCGCGCAAGCAAACCTAATTAAATGTTAGATGGGGATTCCGCATGGTTGATATGGCGGTTTCAGAATGCCCGGAGTGCACATTCCACATCCAGCTTGAGGAGGGCCTCGAGGTGGGGCATGTGATGAAATGCCCTGACTGCGGCGCGCTTATCAAGCTCGTGCAGGAAATGCCGCCGGTTTTCAAGCTGGCAGGCAAAGAGGAGTGAGCAAATGGCGCGCGCAATGGCTTTTCTTGCAGCTTCCCTGCTTTTGCTGTCAGTGCCCTTCTGCGATTGGAGCCAGGCGCTTGACATAAGCGTGGAGAGCTCAAATGGCATGCCGGTGTCAGGCGCAGACGTTAAAATCACCTACCAGAAGGCAAACGGCGTAACCAGCGACGACGGGCTTGTGAAGGAGAAGACAGGCGAGGATGGCCATTACAGGATTACCTTGGCAAACACCGTCCCCGCTGGCGAGCTTGAGAACAGGCACATTGAAGTGGATGCAGGCTTTGGCAGCTGGCAGGGCAAGCAGCAGTCTTTTGAGGCAGATAGCGGCACGCTGGAAGTCTTGTTTGTGGCATCGATGGCGTTTGAGCAAATCAAGGTGATAGCCCTCCAATCAGATGGAAAAGCGGCGGCAGGCGCGTCTGTCTACGTGAGCGGGCTTGACATCAAAAAGACCGCGGATTCCTCGGGCGCCGCTTTTTTTTACCTGCCTGAGGATGAAGAGGTTTCGGGGTTTGTCTCTTATGGAAGCCAGGGGGAGTATTTTACGTCTGAAAGGGCCACTGCCGGCGATGGCGGAGGCAGGGAAATCCTGGTGAGGCTGCCAAAAAGCGGCGGGCAGGAAGCATATGAGGGCAGCGCCACGCTTTCCGTGACTTTTGTGGGACTGGGCAATGAGCCGCTTGCAGGGGAAAGGGTGGTTTTCTACTACGACGGCGCCGAGACCCCGATATACGCTGATGCGCGCGGCACAGCGTCCCTGGACTTTAGGGGAAGCGGGGAAGCGTTTGCGACTGTGAAGAAGAACGGCTATGACTATCTGTTCTCATACAACGTCACCTCCGGCCAGGGGATGGAAGAGACGGCCGCCCTCTATCCGCTTCTCAAGATAGATTATCTGGAATCTTCCCAGGAGGGGGAGGGCTGCTACAAGGTATTGGCAAAGGTGTCCGATCCCCGCATCAACAGGCCAATCTCAGTGAAGATAATGCAGGTGCGCGAAGGCCCGCAGACAACGGAACTTCCGGTTGAGATTGACGAGAACGGCTTTTATTCCACTAGGATTTGCGCAAGCCCGGACACGCTGGTCAAGGCAGTTGCCTCAAATACATACGAAACTTCGGAGAGGACTATTTCGCTTTCTTACGCTGCCCCGTTGCCAAGCCCTGAGCCCGTGGTTCCGCCTGGCGGGGCAGACTCAACGATGCCGCAGCCAATCCGCCCCACGTCGCCAACTGAAGGGCTGGAAGTGATAGTTGTATTGATAGTGCTTCTGGCGGTTGTGTTTGGCGCTGCAATGCTTATGCTTGGCAAGAAAGACCCGCAAGCCGCAGGAGGCATGATGAAGTACTTCACGCACGGTTGGGGCATGATGCTTGGCAGCACTGTTCGCCCTATTGTTGAGTATTTGCGCTCGCTCGTCAAGAAAAAGGAGCCGCCCGCAGGCGGGCCGATGTTCCCTCGGTCCTAGCAGCTATTTCAGCCTTATTGTGTCCAGGTTCATTGGCGCGCGCGAGTCGACGTGGAACATCTTTGTTATTGAGCGCGCGAGGTCCTCGCACTTTGACTCGTCCCCGTGCAATGTGAACACGCGCTCGGGCTTTGGGCGCATGTTCTTGAGAAGCGACATTATCTGCTGCCTGTCCGAGTGGCCGGAGTAGCCCTCCACTGTCTCGATTTGCATGTTTATCTTGAGGGATGCTGCGCGGCCGTCGTCGCCCACCGTGGGCACTTCCTTCATGCCGCGCTGTATTTTGCGGCCAAGCGACAAGGCTGACTGGTAACCCACGAAGAACATTGCATTTTTCGGGTTGTCCGCAAGCAGCCGCAGGTATTCCACCGACGGGCCGCCTGACAGCATTCCTGAGGGCGCGATGATGATTGCCGGGTCGCCTTCCGCAACCTCCTCCCTTGGTTTTTTCACAGGCTCGAAAATGCTCGACTCGAAAGGCGAGTCGTTGGAGAGTATGCGCCGCTGTATGTTGTGGCGCAGGTATTCAGGGTAGGCAGTGTGTATTGCTGATGCCTCGAGAATCATGCCATCTATGTAGACGGGATAGTTGAAGTCCTTGTTCCTTGACGCGTATTCCTCAAACACGAGCATTATCTCCTGCGAGCGGCCCACTGAGAATGTGGGGATGAGCACCTTGCCGCCCCGCTGGCAGACGGACATTGCAGTGTCCACGAGCTTCTTGTCGGACTCAAACCTATTTGGCTGGATGTCGTTCCTGCCCCCGTATGTGCTGTCTATGAAAAGCGTCTCCACGCGCGGGAAAGCCGAGTTTGCCTGGTCGAACAACCGGGTGAAGCCGTACTTTATGTCTCCTGTGAAAACCAGGTTGTGCAGTCCTTCGCCCACATGCAGGTGCACCATGGAGCTTCCAAGGATGTGCCCTGCGTTGTAGAATGTGAGCTTGACTTCTGGCGTGATGTCTATCACTTCGTTGTAGCCAACAGTCACCATGTGCGCAAGCTCCTTTTGTATGTCCTTGATGCCATATGGTGGCGCGTACTGGGAGTTCTTGCTTGCTATTGAGACAAAGTCCATCTGCAATAACATTGCCAGGTCGCGCGTTGGCGGCGTGCAGTACACCGGCCCATCGTATCCGTATGCGAAAAGGTAGGGTATGAAGCCACAGTGGTCCATGTGCGCGTGCGTGAGCACCACTGCGTCAATCTGGTCAAGCTCAAGGTTCATGGCGTTCAGGTATGGGTATGCCTTTGAAGGCTCGAAAGTTTCGGGGTTTATCCCGCAGTCCACCAAAACGTTGCTGTTGGGAGTCTGTATGAGCGCGGAGCTTCGGCCGACCTCGTAAAAGCCGCCAAGCGCAGTCACCTTCACCCAGTCGCTCTTGGTTGTCAGCGGGGAGCATATCTTCTTGCCAAGCAACTGCAGGAACTTTTTGCGGCTTGAGGCGTCCTTGAGCATGGTGGAGCGCACTCCTTTTATCGTTGAGGAGGGCATGGTGGGCGTGCGGAGCACCACAGGCGCCCAGCGCGTCTTTTGTATTATTGCCCTGAGGGTGACGCCGCCCTTGCCAATCACGAGGCCTGGCTTGAGCGCCTCGATGTTCACTTCTGAAAAGTCAGGGTTGAAGCGTATGTTAGACACCCCTGCGTCTTCGGGGATTGCCGCCTTTATGATTGCAAGCGCCTCTTCGGCAGGCAAGAGCGCGGACGGGTCGCTTTTCACCAGTATGCGCTTCCTTATAGTGCCTGCGATCTTCCTGATGAGCTGGTCGTGTTCGTAGAAGGCGACTATGTCCTTTACGTAGACGACTATGTCAAGCCCTTCTGCCTCGACTTTCACAAGCCTGCATTCGCTTGGCACAAGCTCCTGTATTTTTTTCTCTATTTCCTTTAAGTCCAAGTAAGCCCCTCTTTTTGCTTCGCAAAAAGGGGTGCCTTTTTCGATGCGTCGAAAAAGAGCATCCCTCTGTTGATGCGTGAATCCGGCTTTGGCCGCCTTTGTTCATGAAAAATTTCAGCAGAAATTTTTCAGCAGTGCAATGAGCGTATGCGAATTGCACTGCAAAAATAAAATTACTGCAGGATTTTCTCTACCTCTGCCTTGTCGTAGCGCTTGAAGCCTGCCTTGGTTATTGTCACAAGGTCCACGCGCTCGCCCGTTGCTGCGTCGCGCTTCATTGCCGCCGCCACTGCCTTGCATGCGGCGCGCATGTTGTCCTTCACCGTGCCGCCTTCCTTGTAAAGCTCTTCCAGAAGCCCGTATGCAATCGGGGAGCCTGAGCCTGTGGAGACGTATTTCTCCTCAGAGAGGCCGCCAAGCGCGTCAAGGCTGTAAACCTCGGGCTTGTCCTCGGTGCCAGCTATCACGAGCTGCACGTAGAACGGGTAGAACTTGTAGTTGTGGAGCACATTGGAAAGCAGGCTTGCCGCGGCCTTTACAGATATGTTCTTGCCGTGCTTGAACTTGTAGAGGTTTGCCTCTGCCTGCATGAGGCGTATGAGCGCCTGGGCATCGCCCACGCCGCCCGCAATCGTCATTCCCAAATTGTCGTCAATCTGGTACACTTTCTGTATGTCCTTGTTCGCGATGAAATATCCCATTGTCGCGCGCTTGTCTGACGCAAGGACCACTCCGTCTGAGCAGGCAACACCCACCGTGGTGGTTCCGGTCTGGAGCTTCTTCAGCTCGTCCTTTGCTTCGCCAGTCGCCATATGAAACACCCCGTAAATTGCACATCCTGCCAGAGCCGCCAGGAAAATATCCTCCACTCCTAAAGTTAGAATTGTCAGAGGTAGAAGAACTGGCGCATCTATAAGCGGGGAAAGGCTTATATACATATTGACGCCCCGCCCACGACGTTTGACGAGGCGGTGCGCCCGCCTCAGTCATAGTTGTTCATGCACTTTATGGTGACGGGCTTTGCGCCGATTTGCTGCTTGGTTATCTGCTGCCCCTCAATGTATTCTATATACTCAAAGCCGAAGTCATTCACCACCATTGTGCCGAAAGGCTGCGTGCGCGAGCAGTTCGAGCTAACACTACCCCTAGTTGTCGGCTCGTATTCCAGCGGAAAAAAGAACCTGTTGCCAATGCCTGGGTCCGGGATGCCAGGAAAATAGTTTGGGTAGCCGATTGCCTTCTCCTCGCCAGGCGCAAGATAGGCAACTGAGATGATGTTTACCGTCGGGAACCAGTCCCCGGTGTAAACAATGGTGGTGCTCCTGCCGTTCGCAAGAAGCTTGCTGAGCCTGATAGGATACACGCCATTATTCCTAATCCTCATGTAGAAGTGCGTGTAGCCGCTTCCGACTCCGTCATATGCATACCGCGCGGCCCACTCGGTTATTGCTATTGGCTGCGCGCTTGCCCAGTATGCCTTGCTCTGCGTCAGCTGCGCATCCGATGCCATTCCCGGGAAAAAGCCGAGCAAGGCAACGGACACGAGCGCGACGATTAGGACGACTGCTAACAATACAAGGTATTCCGTTGCGCCCTGCCCGGGCTGGGTGTGATAAGTTGGCTCGCAAGCCAACTGTGTCGCCCCTTGCCCGAACCGTGACATGGTGTGCAATTCGGAAAGCAACCTTTTAATTTCTCCCTGCGATTTTGGGGATATGGCAGAAGAAGAAGCGCCTCTTGAGGAAACGGAAGAAATACAAGAAGGGGAGCGCGAGGAAGAAAAGGAAGAGGAGAAGCACAAAATAGCCAGCAGGGGCATACCCTCAAAGGAATCGCTTTACCTCCCTGCGCACAACTCGGCCGAGCTTCGCTCTTTCCAGGACGGGAACGAGAACATCACCCGAAACTCGTGGAACCTGGAGGAAGTGGTGAACTTCGTCTTTCCCGCGCGCTACCAGCCAAAGTACCATGAAATCGCGCTTGCGTTCATGAGGCTTGCCATTGAGAGGGGCACGCTGTCCGGCGACGAGATTGGGAACTTTGTCTCGCAGAACGGCATTTCAAAGGCGACTTTCTACAACCGCGTTCTGCCGCGCTTAAGGCGCGTGGGCATGGTGAAGGTGGAAAGGCAGACCATCATCGCGCTTGAGAGCAAGAGGAAATTCCGCCCAATGACAATCACTCTTTCAAAGACTTTTGGCAATTACCTGATGAAGATAGGCGACTCGTGGCTTGCCATAGTGGATGACGCGAGGACGAAATCCAAGAGGATTTAGTTCGAAGACGAGCCGCAGGCTCGGCTAAGAGGACGAAATCCAAGAGGATTTAGTCCGATGCTGCGCGAGTGGAGCGAGCGCAACAAAGAGGTCAAAAAGAAATAGCTACTCGTTCTCCTTTACATCGTAGAAGACAACCTCTCCAGGGTGCACGCGTATGCCCTCGCCCTCCACGAACTCAAACGGGCAGAGCTTTTCTGAATGCTTGCAGCCGCGCATCTTGAGTATCTCAATCGCGCGGTACCTGCCGGACTGGTAGCGCGGGTGGTGCAGCAGTATCACGCCGTCCGACAAGTACTCCATGCCGGTCGTGATGCGCAGCTTTTCCGTGTTTATGCCCTCTGCGGACAGGAGCGTGGTGCACTTCCACTTGCGGAGAAGCTCGAAAAGCAGCAGCTCGGCCTCGCGCGCCTGGTAAAGCGACTCGAAAAGCATGGCGTATGATGTGAGGGAGTCTATTGCAAGGCGCTTGGCGCCGATCGAGGAAATCGTGTCCCAAATCAGGCCCCCTCCCTCATCCACCAGCTTTTTCACTTCGTGCGGCCTGTAGTTGATGGAGGAGAACAGCCCCTGCTTTTCAAGCTCGGCAAAGTCAAGCCCGTAGCGCTTCATGTGCTTGAGGATGGAGGTGCTTGGTTCCTCGAATGACAGGAGCACTGAGGGCTCGTCATATTTGGCAGCCCCGTTGTACAGGAACTGCGCAAGGAACGTGGTCTTGCCGCAGCCAGCATCACCCATCACAAGAGTGGTGCTTTCGCGCTCAAAGCCGCCGTTTATCAGCTCGTCAAGCCCGGTGATGCCGGAGGGTGTGTACTCGGGGCTTGTGCGCGCGGGCTTTGCCTTTGCGGTTGCAGGCTGTTTTGAAGGAGTGGATGCCATGAGGCGCATACTCCAAGAACTTTTATAAACATGCACAGCAACTATTCCACGACTGAAAAATTGAGTGGTTTCATGGCTCTGCCGGACATTTTCCCAACAGGCATCAAGAGCCTTGACAAAGTCCTGGGGGGCGGCATGCCTCCAGCAGGGAATGTGCTTCTTTACGGCGAGCCGCTCTGCGGCAAAAAGCCCCTTATGATGCAGTTTGTCTATGAGGGGCTGAAGATGAACATCCCGGGCATCTTCGTGCTCACAGACTTTGGTTTTGAGGACTGGCGCAGCATGATGGCGCAGTCAGGCTGGGATATTTCCGAATTTGAGGAGAACGGGCTCCTTCAGGTGATTGACTGCTACTCAAAGCAGTACGATCCAAAGCTTGAGGACGAGGGTATTGTGGCATACGTTGACGGCTCGTCCGACCTGTCCGCCATTTCCATGCAGCTTTCAGGCATCCAGGAGCAGATTGCCCAGATAGCGGACAACCACAGGCTTGGCTTCCATACAATCTCCTCCTTGCTTGAGACCAACCAGCCTGAAAGCGTTTTCCGCTTCATGCAGTTCATCACAGGCAAGTTCCGCAGGCTTGGCGCGACCGCGATGTATGTCGTTGAAAAGGGCATGCATGACGAGAAGCACGTGAAGATGATAGAGCATTTGATGGACGGCGTGATTGAGTTCAACGAGGACAAGTTGCATGTGAGGGGCATAATGGGCGCGTCTCCGTACTGGCACAACTACGAAGTGCGGCAGGACGGCATACGGGTAAAGGTCTGATTTTCAGCTTTGGTTTTTCCCATTTCTTCTTTTGGTTACCTGAAAATCCAGGGAAGAAGGTTGATGATGAATGCGACTGCCACTGTGCCCGCAATGAGCTTTGCCGCAAGCTCGCTTCGCACCCCGTTTTTCATCAGGTAGAAGCCGTCGAAAAGCGGCAGGGGCACCAGGTTGATTGCGCCCACTATGAAGTTGAGGGAGAATGCGAGCGCGATGAAGCGCAGCACGAATGCCATCCATCCAAAGCCGTCCGCATAGCGGAACACGCCGAATGTGCCTGTGCTTTCGGCAACTACTGTGCTGATGCCAAGCTTGCCGTTCCCGTCGGTGGTTAGGATAAATTCGCCCTTGCTGGTTGCCAGCAGGTAGCTTGTGTTTGCAGACAGGTTGGTGCCTGCCACGACGTAGATGGACTCGCCATCGATTGCTGTGATGATGGCGCCGTGAGGCAGCGGGCCCGACTCCACATACACGCCGTTCAGGCGCAGCGGCTCGGTAGCGGCCGAGAATGCAAAAAGCAATATGACAAGCGCGAGCGAGGTGAAGAAGTTCGCAGTGCTGCCTGCGGCAAACACCGCGCTTTGCGCCTCCTTTTTCCCCTTGAGCAGCTTTTTCTCGTCAATGTCCACGAATGCGCCAAATGGCAGGAAGCCGAAGAAAACAAGCCCTGCGGACTTGAGCGGGAAATTGTGCATGCGCGCGATTATGCCGTGCATGGACTCGTGCACTATGAGCACCACTGCAAGCGCGCCTATGCCCTCAAGCAGCGGAAGGTTTATCCCGGGGATGATTGGCGTGCCGCCAGGCGAAACAGATGAGAGCGGAAGCGTGCCGCCAATCAGCACGCCTGCGATTGCCGCGAGCACCACGATTGCATAGATGATGAGCCCCGCGGTTGTCATGAGTGAAATGCCGCCAAGCACGAGAAGGGCAAAGAAAATTTGCCTGGAGAATTCGAATTGAGATGTTGCTGCCTGGAGCCGCTCGCCTGCGCCGGCGAATTCGGCGCCGCCTGAAAGCATGGAGAAAAGCGCGGAAGTGGCAAGCGGCGCCACCACGAACGAGAAGAGCACCATGAGGAAGCTGCCAAGCCCGTAGGTGAATGCCACGCGCTTCCATGTGAGGCGGCGCTTGGGAAGGATGAAATGGGCAAACGAGCCGAATCCTATCACAGTGCCAAGCTCCACCAGCCCGTCCCAAAGCGAGGGGTGCCTTTTTGCCAATCCATCAAGGAAAGACAAGCCTGCCTTGCTGCGCAGCAGGAAAATGCCATACCAGCACTCAAGGCGGAAAGCCTTGGAAATCCCGTATCCGCATGCGCCGAGAAGCGCGATTGAGAGCAGGAATTTCATGAATGCGGAAAATGACGAGCCTAGCACGGCTGCGAAAAGGGAAACGCAGATTATGAGCATGAAAACTGCGAACGCTGCATCTAAGTGCGTGGCTTTTCCTTTATGGGATGGCGTGCCCTTCTTGTTTTTCATGCGCTAGTCACCACAGGAACATTATAAAAGGATTATCACATGAAATGACACTGGGGTGCGACCCATGGAATGCGAGATTTGCGGCGCAGAGGACGCAGGCTACATCATACTTGTGGAAGGGGCAAAGCTCACTGTGTGCTATGACTGCTCAGGGGCTGGAAAGCTCATCCGTGCACCCGCGCCTCCGCGCGACACCACTGCCCCTGCGAGGCAGGGAAGATTGGAGATGGAAGTGGTGGACGGCTACGGCTCAGTCATTGCCGAGGCAAGGAAGAAGATGGGGTTGCCGCTTGAGGTGCTTGCCGAGAAAATCAATGAAAAGCACTCTTTTCTTGAGAGGGTGGAGCACGAAAGGACATTGCCTGACGAGAAGCTCGCGCACAAGCTGGAGAAGGAATTGAACATCAAGCTGCTGCAGGAAGTTTCATCCGGAGTTGCAGTGAACGTGAAGGACCGCCAGGGCGCTGGGATGACGCTTGGCGACATACTTGAAATACAGAAGAGAAGGAAGAAGTAATTAGGGCACCACGAGCCGCACATACTCCATTTTCCCGCTTCCTTTTGCCGCCTTGAAAAGCGCGCGTATGCGAATGGCTTCCCCGTCAAGCACGAATATCTCAAGGCACTTGCCGCGCTTGAGGTTGGCGTGTATGTGTGTGGAGACCACATCCCCGAACTCATGCGCAAGGCAGGACGCGCTTTTCTCCGCCTTTTCCTCATGAACGAGTAGCAGTACCGCCTTTATTTCGCCCGCAAGCTTTTCCGCGCTTTTGTTTTCAGCGGCAAGCGAATGGATGCCTGCGCGAATGGCCTCGCTCCTGCCTGAGAAGGAAAGCGACTTGCAAAGGGAGTTAAGCTCGGAAAGGGTTTCTTGGTCGATTGATGCGCTGATTATTGGCATATTTTTCACCATTAATAATTTTGCGCGCGCAAGGCGCCTAATGTTAATAACATTTGGAAGAAATGTTAATAACCTTTTGCACAATAAGATGTTAGGTGGCGATGTGAAGCGCTTGATTTTGGCATTGCTTGTTTCATTTGCACTTTTGCTTTCAGGCTGCGCCTCGCAGACAGGGGCAGGCGCCGCGCCTACCGGAGAAGAGAAAATGGGGGTGGCGGTGACCCTGCTCCCGCAAAAGCAGATTGCCGAAAGGATTGGAGGAAACCATGTTGATGTCGTGGTGATGGTTCCGCCCGGGGCAAGCCCGCACAGCTATGAGCCCACGCCGCAGCAGATGGCAAAGGTTGCAGACTCAAAGATATACTTCATGGTGGGCTCGGGCGTGGAGTTTGAAATTGTCTGGATGGAAAAAGTGCTCCAGACCAACCCCCAGCTGGAGGTCGTGAACGGCTCGGAGAACATCAAGCTCATTGAAATGCGCGTGCATGAACATGGAGAAGAGGGCAAAACTTCCGGGCATGAGGAAGAGGATTATCACTATGAAGGGGCGATGGACCCCCATGTCTGGACGTCGGTGAGGAACACCGAGGCAATGGCCAGGAGCTTCTATGCAAAGCTCGTGGACACCGACCCGAAAAACGCAGAAGAGTATAAAAAGAATCTGGACGGATATCTTGCAGAGCTTCACTCACTTGACAGCGGTGCAAGCAGCACATTTGCAGGGGCAACAAACAGGAAGTTCATCGTTTTCCACCCTGCTTGGGGCTATTTTGCCGCTGACTACGGGCTTGAGCAGATTGCAATGGAGGACGCGGGCAAGGAACCCACACCACGGGCGCTTGCAACGTTGGTGGAAGCAGCTGGCGAGAACAGCATAAAGGTGGTTTTTGTCTCGCCACAATTCTCGGCGCAGAGCGCAAATTCGCTTGCGCAGGAAATAGGCGGCAAGGTGGTCGTAATAGACCCGCTTGCCGAGGACTACATCGGCAATACAAAAGCGGTGATTTCAGCGTTCAGCAGCACGCTTAAGTAAGAAAACCACGGGATGGATAACAGCATGGAAAACAAATGCGTCGTTTCAATGGAAGGCGTCTATGCCGGGTATGGGCAGGAAAACGCGGTGGAAGACGTGGACATTTGCGTCAGTGACCGGAAGCTTTTGGGCATAATAGGCCCCAATGGCGGCGGCAAGACCACCCTTTTGAAGGTAATACTAGGGCTTATTGAGCCCACAAAAGGAAAAGTGAGCGTTTTTGGCGAGGCGCCCAAAAAAAGCAGGGGGCTGATAGGCTATGTGCCCCAGCAGAACACATTTGACAGGAATTTTCCCATAAGCGCTTTTGAAACCGTGCTTACCGGAAGGCTGAAGCATGGGCGACTGTTTTTCTCCTATGGCAAAGAGGACAGGGATGCCGCACTCCAGGCGCTTGGCGAAGTGAAAATGCTTGGGCACAAGGACAGGCAGATAGGCGAGCTTTCCGGTGGGCAGCTCCAGAGGGTGCTTATAGCAAGGGCGCTTTGCACCAAGCCAAGGATGCTGCTTCTTGACGAGCCCACTTCAAGCGTCGACCCTGAAACGCAGGTGTTCTTCTACAGCCTGATTGGGAAACTGAAGAAAAAAATAAGCATAATACTTGTCACCCACGACGTGGGCGCAGTCTCCTCGCACGTGGACGAGCTGGCATGCATCAACAGGCGGCTCTTCCATCACGGGGGGATAGAAGAGGGGCTGAACAAGCTGGATGAGGCATACGGCTGCCCGGTCCGGCTGCTCACCCACCACAGACCCCACAAAAAGGCGGTTGCAAATGATTGAAATCCTCAAGTACCAGTTTGTGCAAAACGCGATATATTCCCTGTTGCTTGCAAGCCTGGCATGCGGCATAGTGGGAAGTTTCGTGGTGGTCAAAAGAATTTCATACATAGCCGGCGGCATTGCCCATATTTCCTTCGGCGGCATCGGACTGGGTTATTTCCTCGGGATGGACCCCATACTCGTGACAATACCTTTCAGCGCGGGATCCGCAGTTGGCATAGGGCTGCTCAACCGCTTCACGCGCCTGGGGGAGGACATTGCAATAGGCATCCTGTGGGCAATGGGCATGGCTGCGGGAGTATTGCTCATCTACCTGACCCCTGGCTATGCGCCTGACCTTTTCGGCTACCTGTTCGGCAATGTCCTTGCGGTTCCGCCATCAGACCTCTGGGTGATGTTCGCCCTTGATTTTGCGATAATCCTCTCGGTCGCCGCATTTTTCGAGTATTTCAAATCGGTTTCGTTTGACGAGACCTTTGCGAATGTGAGGGGGATAAACGCCACTGCGTTCTACCTGTTCCTTCTCGTGCTGGTCGCCTTGAGCGTAATACTGCTCATAAAAACGATAGGAGTGATACTTGTCATAGCCTACCTCACCATACCCGCGGCGATTGGCAGGCAGTTCACGCACAGCCTGACAAGGCTCATGGCGCTGTCCGCCGCAATCGGCGCGCTGTTCGGACTTGCTGGCTTTGCTGTTTCATACTTTTTCGATTTGCCCACCGGCGCGACCATAGTGATTGTAATGGGTGCGGGTTTTGTGGCAATCTCCGCCCTGCGCCGCTTTGCCATGCGGGTGGCAACGGCAAAAACAGACCAGGAGGCAGGCTGAGAAAAGGCTGGTTTTTTGGGCGCGGACCCTTATTGCGGAAGAAATTGCATGTGCATCCCGCTGGCGCCCCATGCGCGGCAAATCGCGCTTTGCGGCTTTGCGCTGTTTGATCAGACAGGGTAAAAAATGACTGGGCGGAAGTCTGTCGGCAAGACTTTCAATAACAGAAAAAGGCATGAGATACTTGAAATAGGTTTAAGGTCTGAAGGGTCAATATGAAAAAAATCAGTAAGATTGCATTGGCTTATTTGGTCGGGACTTCCCTGTTCTATGGCTTGTTGATAGTTGTCCAGAAAATGGGGCTGAATTCCGGTTTGGAACCGCTGTCATTCTCATTTTCAAGAAGCGCCATAATTGTTTTTATTTCTCTTGTTTTCTTTTCGTCACAATTGAAGAACCTGAAATTTATCAAAAAATATCAACTCATGGACTTGCTTATTCTCGGAATTGTATCAGCAGCATCCATTTTGATTTTATTCATTGGGCAGAATATTACAACAGCAGCGAACGCGGGATTTCTTATTAGGCTGACCCCATTGTTCGTATTGCCCCTGGCTTATTTGCTGCTAAAGGAAAAATTTTCCAAAAACTCAATATTTCTTATGCTTATAATGCTGGTTGGGGCGTTTTTGCTGACAACACAGGGTGCCCTGGCGATTCCCCAGTTGGGGGACCTGTTGATAATTCTTGTGGCGATGGTGATAGCGTTCCAGAATGTTTTTGCCAAGAAAATCATGCACAGGGTCTCGACTGACATGGTAATATTTTTCAGGATTTTCATAAGCGCTTTGCTGATAGTTGTGCTCATCCCTTTCCTTTTGGGCAGTCAGAGTACAAGTTCACTATTTGAAAGCCCACTTTATGTTCTTCTTGCCGCAATCCTTTATTTCCTATCAGTAATTTGCCAGTACAAGGCAATAAAGCTGGTCGGCCCGTTTGTTGCAACTACATTTTTCCTCTCAGGTTCATTGTTCTCAGCCTTATTCGCATATGTTTTGCTGGGTGAAGTCTTGTCTTTTGTACAATGGATAGGCGCAATTGGTATTTTGCTTGGGGGGTATTTGTTGATAAAAAAGACATGATAGAAACAGATGGTGGCTAAAAGCGGGTGGCAAAATGAAAACTATTGGCTTGCAGCAGGTTTTGCAAAAGGAGTTAGCTCTCTTATTTATCTCCGCTTGCGCGCATATGACCCATTGGCTGCGCACAGGAAGCTATAAATCAAGCCTGGGTGAGAAAATAATTCCCTAAGAGGGATTTTTGATGAAAATGGGCCTGGATTGCATTCCATGCTTTATGCGGCAGTCACTTGAGGCTGCCAGGATTGCAACAACGGACGGGAAATTGCAGGAACAGGCTTTGAGGAAGGTCGCGAAATTGATGCAAGGCATATCCTTCGAGTCCAGCCCGCCTGAAATTGCCAACCAGGCTCACAGGATAGTCCGGGATGCCACCGGGAATCCTGACCCGTACAAGGAGCTGAAAAAGCGCGACAACGAGCTTGCCCTGAGGCTGTACCCTGAACTGAAAAGAATTATTGAAAGGTCTGGCGACAGGCTGCATTTCTCGCAACTCTTTATGGCTGAAACAATATCTTCCAAGTGCATGCCCCCATCGCCATTTCCGTATCGGCAGTTTGCTTTCTGCACACCAGCACTTAATCGTTTCGCTTTCCCCGAAAAGCAGGCTGCTCCGGCCATCGAGCCTGCGGCCCGACGGCTCACCGTTGCCTGCGGGGCAACGATTGTCGCGAACCCGCGGTTGTTGTGAGTGGCCAATATTGCGCACTTTCAGGTTTTTTTCTTCCCCGGGCAGCTGGTGGAACGTGAGCAGGATTCCCTGAGGGGGCAGGAGGAACAAGCGTTTCCTGCGAGGATTCTTTTTGCAACATAGGCGAATGCAACAAGAGCCAGCAGCCCTGCAAAATAGAACAAAAGCTCGTGCTCAAGCGCCATTTCAAAACCCGAGTGCAGTGCCTGCCTGGAAAATCACAAAGGATGCCAGATAGGCGACCGAAAGGTAATAAAGCGCTGCCGCCGCGGTCAGCCTCCAGCTGCCGCACTCCTTTTTTATGGCTGCAAGGGCTGCAACGCAGGGAACGTAAAGCAGGGTGAAAGCCATGAATGAAAAGGCTGACAAGGGGGTGAAAGCCGCACCAACCGATGCTGCAAGCCCCCCCTCCCCTGCGCCATAGGCAGCTGCCATTGAGCCTATCACTATCTCCTTTGCCATGAAGCCGAATGCAAGGGAGATTGATGCCTGCCATGTGCCAAAGCCAAGGGGAGCGAACAACGGTGCCACCATGCTGCCAAGCATGCCTGCAAAGCTTTCCCTTGAGCCGTATTCCACCCCGTAGGGGAAGCTCCCGAGGAACCAAACGAGCACGCTTGCGGCAAGTATTATGGTGCCTGCCTTTGCAACAAAGGAATACGTCCTCTGAAGCGCGCTGGAGAGCACGGTGCGCCAGTAGGGGAAATGGTAATCGGGAAGCTCGATGAGAAGCTCAGGCGATTCCCCCTTGAATGCAAAACGCCTCAGCAGGAACACCGTGGCAACTGCGGCTGCGGCGCCAAGAAGGTAAAGCAGAAGCATGACCAGACCCTGATCCTGGGCGAAAAAGATGCCTGTGAAAAGCACATAGACCGGAAGGCGGGCGGAGCATGACATGAAGGGAATGGCAATCATGGTTGCGAGCCTGTCCTCCTTCCTGTCAAGCACGCGGGTTGCCATTATGGCAGGCACGCTGCAGCCAAAGCCAAGTATGAGGGGCAGGAAAGCCTTTCCGGAAAAGCCGGCTTTTCTTGCCATTCCGTCAAGAAGCACTGCCACCCGCGCCATGTAGCCAGACTCCTCGAGCGCCTGCAGGAAGGCGAAGAGCAGTACTATTATCGGGATGAAAACAAGCACGCTGCCAACCCCTGCGACCAGGCCATTCTCTACAAGCGAGGCAAACCAGGCGGGCGCGCCTGCTGAAAGAAGGAAAGACGCCAGATGCTGGCCGAGCCCTGAGATTTGCTGCGCGATTGCGTCGGATATGGGTCCTGAGAGGGTGAATGAAAGCTGGAACGCCAGCCAAAGGATTGCAAGGAACAGCGGAATGCCTATCAGGGGATTAAGAAGAAGGGAATCCGCTGCCCCTGAGCTTCCGCAGCAGGCAGGCCGGGACCGCACTGCCTTTTTGACTGCCCTGCTAATGAATGCGAACTTGCGCCTGGAGAAAACCGCATTGATGGAACAGGATTCCTCCTTTTCTAGCTGCGCGCGAAGCTTCGCGGCTTTTGCAAGCATGCGCTTTTCACCCCTGCCCCCCTCAATCAGTTCTTGGGCATATGGGCCATTTTCAACCAGCTTTGATGCCAGCCATGCCGCGGGCACGCCTTTTTTCCGCGCAGGCGCGCGCACCATGCACTCAAGCCCTTTTGCCTTTCCCATGCAGGCGTCAAATGCAGGGCGCCTTGCCGGGCGCGTGCGCGCGGAAGCCTTAATCTGCGAAAGCAGGCTGTCGATTCCCTCCCCTTTCCTTGCCGAGATTTTCACGAAAGGCACGCCGAATCTGCGGGCAAGAACGGATTCATCTATCCTGATTCCGCGCCTCTCCGCCAAGTCCGACTTGTTTATGGCAACCACAAGCCTGCGCGAAAGCTGGAGAAGCTCAAGCGTCAGGAAGAGGTTGCGCTCAAGGCAGCAGGCGTCCACCACCTGCACAACGACATCGAACTTGCTGTTTGCAAGCGCCTCTGCCACCACCTGCTCCTCTTCTGAAAAAGGGGTGAGGCTGTACGAGCCTGGCAGATCGAAGACAGCAAGCTTTTCCTTTCCTGCAAAGCACGTGCCGTGCTTGCACTCGACGGTTTTCCCTGGCCAGTTGCCAGTGTGCTCAAACCCCCGGGTCAGGCGGTTGAAAAGCGTGGACTTGCCTACATTGGGGTTGCCCACCAGCAAGAAAAGCTTCATTGCCTTACCTCTATTTTTGAGGCTTGCCCCCTGCCTATTGCAAACCTGGTGCCAAGTACCAGAACAATTACGGGGCCGCCGGAATTGCGGACAACCTCAAGCCTGGAACCAGAGTAAATGCCCAGCTCGGAAAGCCTGCGCTGCATGAGCCTGCCGCCAACCGAGCATACAGTCACTTTGCTGCCCGCTGAAAGTTCGCTTAAAAATTCCATCAAGTCACTTCCTGTAAATCCTCTTGCCGTGCGGGCAGTTTTTCGGTCTGCCCACGAATAAATCGAGCTGCTCAAGCGTCCTGCTGCTCAGGGCGTGCTCCATTTTGTGTGCCTGCTGCTCAAGCTCGTCGCCCCGAAGGCCAAGGCGGTCGTGGAGGAAAACCTCGAGCACCCGGTGCATCCTTGCCATCTGCTTTGCAAGCCTTTTGCCTGAGCGGGTCAGCGTGACCTTGCCGTATAGAGATTTCTCAACCATCCCTGCTGTAGAAAGCTTCGCAGCCATCTTGCTTGCTGCTGCACGCGAAACCGACAGGCTGGATGCCACATTCACAAGCCTTGCCCTATCTTTTTTTCCCTCGCATATCTGGAAGACCGTGAATAAGAAATCCTCTGTGCTTGCACTTTTGGCTTTTGCTTCCATTAGAGGAGCAATGCCTGGAAAAGAATATAATGTTAACCACGGTTAACAAATTTTGGGAAAGGAAGAATTATATATGTTTTTGAATATATATTCAGTATGCCGAGGTTCAGGATGAGAAAAAGGGTATTTTGGGAGCCAGGGGCACAGCGGTTCCGCCCAGTGGGCTTCAAGGCAACCGGCGAGAGCCTGCTTGCGGTCGAGGAAGCCGAAGCACTGCGGCTTGCGGATGCCAATGGGATGCCTCAGGAGGAGGCGGCAAAGAAAATGGGCGTGTCCCAGCCCACTTTCTCGCGGCTTGTTGCCGAAGCGAGGAGAAAAACCGCGCTTGCAATAACCGGCGGGATGGAAATCAGGATACAAGGAGGTAATTATATGGTGGACAAAGGAGTGCCGAGAATGGACGGCTCAGGAAGGGGAGTGCGCGCGAACCGCGGGCGCGGCGGCTGCAATCCGCCTGAAGACAGGGGGGTGCGCGGAGTTGGCCGTGGCATTGGAAGAGGCGGCGGCCGCGGGCGCGGCGGCTTTGGCATGGGAAGAGGCAGAGGAATTGGCTATTATGCGCCCGGCCCTGCCGCAAGAGATGACAATGAGACTGTGCTTGAGGAACGCCTGAGCTCGCTTGAGGAGAAAATGGAATCGATTGCATCGATTCTGGACGAAATCAGGAAGGGGAAGAAGTGATTTTGATGGAAAGCATCGTGGCAGTTTGCGCAGACGGCGAGTGGCCCGGCTGCAACGTACACCCGAATTTTGGAAGGTGCAAGGTTTTCCATTTTGTGAGGATTGGAAATGGGGAAATTGAGCTTGTGAAAAGCGTGCCAAACCCATTCCTTGACTCAAACGGCGCAGGCACCTCCTCGGCAGGGCTTGTTGCGGAGAACAAGGCGGTTGCCGCGCTTGCAGGGCAGTTCGGCCCAAAGGCTGCAGGGGCGCTTTCCAAATGGGGAATAGAAATGCGGCGGGCAAGCGGCAAGGCAGAGGATGCGCTGAAGGCACTGCAGAAAAAAGCTTGAACGGTGGTTTTCTTGAAAATAGCATTCCCGATTGAGAAGGAAGGGGGCACGGAACAGAAAGTTTCGCT
This sequence comes from Microcaldota archaeon, assembly GCA_964650545.1. Lineage (GTDB taxonomy): Archaea > Micrarchaeota > Micrarchaeia > Anstonellales > Anstonellaceae > UBA10161. The sequence continues at coordinate 33,928 of CAZYTZ010000006.1, forward strand.
GCATTTCGGGCCAAGCCCGTATTTCCTGCTGCTTGGCGGCAACGGCGAGGTGGCGTCACTGCTGAAAAATACAAGCGCGCATTTCGGGGGCGGCAAGATGCCCCCGGAATTCCTCAAGGAAAACGGCGTTGGGAAAGTGGTATGCTGCGACATGGGGCCAAAGGCGGTGGAAATGTGCGCGGAATTAGGCATTGAAGTTTATTTCGTGTCCGAAGGGGCAAGCGTGGGCGAGGCATTCACCTTTCTCGGGCAGGGAAAGCTGAGGAAGGTAGGTTTGGGCGACGGGTGCGAAAGCCACCAGGAATAGCATTGAGGGAGATTTCATGAAAATAGCCGTGAGCGGGGGAAAGGGGGGCACTGGAAAAAGCTTTGTCGCCACCAGCCTGGCGCTGGCAAGCGCAAAAGAAAGGAAAATCCTTCTTCTTGACGCTGACGTGGAATGCCCGAACTCACACGTGCTTTTGGGGGCAAAGATGAAGCATGCGGAAAAGATTTGGGGCATGCTGCCAAAGCTTGACGAGGAAAAATGCAAAAAATGCGGGGCTTGCGCGCGTGCGTGCATCAAGAATGCCATAACCGCGCCCACGGGCTTTTTCCCGGTGATATCCTCAGACATGTGCATAGGCTGCGGCGCGTGCATCGTAACCTGCCCGTCAGGCGCACTTTCAAAATCCAAAAAGGCGATAGGCAAGATAAAGACCGGCAAGGCGCACGGCATTTCCATAGTCACCGGCGAGCTTGGCATAGGGGAGCCTGCGTCCGGCGACACTGTCACTGCCGTCAAGGCCTTTGCGCTTGCGAAGGCGCAAAAGGAAGGGGCGGACGATGTGATAATAGACTGCGCGGCAGGGATAGGCTGCCCTGTCATAGCGTCCATAGCCGGAGCCGACTATATTGTCGCAGTGACAGAGCCCACTCCTGCGGCGCTCCATGACCTTGAGAGGATTTGGAGGCTGGCAAAGCATTTCTCCGTGCCATGCGGGGTGGTGATAAACAAGGCAACGCTTTCCCGCACAATGGCTGCCAAGGTCGAGCGCTTTGCGGCAAGGAAGGGCCTGGCTGTGCTTGGGAAGTTGCCCTACAGCAAGAAGGTGTTAAACGCGACCGTGCGCTCACGGCCGATTGTCCTTCAAAGCAAGAGGTACCTTTCGACTTTCCGCTTGATAATGGGCAAGGTACGCAAGGCCGGGAAAGGGTAGCTGCCCGCTTATTTGGGCGAGAAAACCATGAACCACTGCCTATCGATGAAACCGTGGCTTTGAAGCAGGCGGAAACCCGCCTGCTCCATCTCTTTTTGCACCACGCCGCTCCCCACATAATGCCTGAAAAGCCAGCGGAAGCGCAGGAACGGGCCGCGGCGGTAGTCGATGAGCGCCACCCTTCCGCCAGGGGCAAGGAAGCGCTTCAGGCTGCGGAAATATTCCGCCCTATTTTTCATGTGGTGGCAGGCGCTTCTCATGAAAATAAGGTCGGCACCCTTTTTCGGAAGGTGCGGTTTTCGCTCGCCCGCAAGCACGGCAACCGTGTTCTTTGCGCCCTTTTTCCTTGCAAGCGCAGATGCATAATCCAGCATTTTTCGGTCAATGTCCGCCATGTAGACTTTGCCCTTGCCGCCAACTGCCTTTGAAAAAAGCAGCGAGAAGTGCCCGCCGCCGCAGCCTATGTCCGCAACGCGCATCCCCTTATTCAGGCGCAGGGCTGCCACCACCTTGCCCGCCTTGCTCTCGTCGCGCGCGGCCTTGCTGTTCAGCATCTCTGCCTTTTTGTTTTCCATCATGCAATGCACCTGCCAATCATTACACTATCCCGAGCACCACAAGGAGCCCGAGCATCAGCATCACCAGCCCTGCGGCCAGGTGCAGCAGGCGAAGGTTGCGGTCCTTCCACCTGTCTGCCTTTTCCACATTTGTCAGCCCGAAATATATCAGCAGGGTGATTATCACAAGCGGAATGATGAAAAACAGGTTGTAAAGCAGCAGGACTGGCACTGCGGAAAGCCAGGTGGATTTTTCGGCAAGCAGCCCGAGTATGAAAAGGTAGGGACCGCCCGTGCAGGGCAGCTCGAACAGGCAGACTATGAACCCCATGGCAAACGCGCCGGCAGGCGAAGTCGCCTTGGCAAGCATGCCTTTGAGCACAGGGCGCCAGGAGCGCGGGATTTCCATCACGAACCCGCCGCCGCCATACCATATGAAATCCTTTATATTGGCAAGCCCGATTATAATTGCCAGCAAGCCAACCGCCTTGTAGACAAAATACGCAAGCCCGCTCATCTGTATTGCCGAGAACAGGCCAAGCCCGAGCAGGAAATATGCGATGTAAACGGCTATTGTGAAGACAAGGCCTGCCACAAGCGCCCGGTGCCTGTCGCCCGCGGAAAGAAGCGCGCCCATCAATATGATTAGGACCGCGATTGCGCAAGGGTTGATGGAATCCACGAGCGCCGCGCTGATTATCGTCAGCAGGTCGAGCCTGCCCATCTCCTCATAAGGCGACGAGTCCCCTGCTGAGCCTGTCATGTTTTGGGGCACCTCCAGAATGGGGCAGCCCTCTCCCGCGGAAGATACAAGTGCAGCATCAAGCTGGCCTATTATTTCCACATCGCCTATCAGGTAGGTGCCGCGGGTGAAAAGCACTGGCACGCCCCTGCTTTCCTCTGGAACGGAATAGGCATTGAAATACTGCATGAGAAGCGCGAGGTTCGAGCGGTTGGAATATACCTCGTATTTCACTATCCTTGCATTATCCCCTGCAATAGCATCAAGGCAAGGCTCCACCCGTGCGCAGTGCTGGCAGCCGGTTCCGTAGAAAAAGTAGGCGCACGATTCGCCCTGCCCGGCATCTACTGCGGCAAGCTGGGAAACTGCAAAGAGCAGGAGGAATGCAACTAATGGTAAAATAGCCCTTGTCATTTTCTCACCTTACGAGATTCTCCTAAAAACGGCCGCCTTCCCTTCGCAAAGCGCGGCTGCCACTTTTTTCCTGGCAGACGACAGCACCCTTGAAAGCGTGGGCTGGGAAATTCCCATCTTCGAGGATATTTCCCCCTGCCCCAGGCAGGCAAAATCAGCCACCCTCAAAGCCTCAAACTCGTCCATGCCCAGCTTCACTTCCCCAAAATTCCGCGTCCCGGCTCCGCTGGGCTTGAAGATGCACACAGGCGGTTCGCAGCAAATCCTCCTCGTTTTTTCAGGCCTTGTCATATTATGAATTATTATTCATAAATATTTTTATTTGTTACCGTTGCCCGCGCGTCGCGAGCCACGCCGCTGGCGTTCCATGCGCGGCAAATCGTGGCACAAATTGTTTCACCTGAAACATCTAATTTAAAAACCAAGTATCGCGAAACGACGGAACAAGGTGATATGTCCATGTTGCTAAGATCCTTGCAGAAAGCTGCGCCAGCCAATGGCGGCGTTTGGAAGAAAGTCGGCGGGGAATGGGAATGGCCCATACCAGGCAGGAATGGATTTACGCCACAGAATATAGTCTGGAGAAAGGAGAACGGCAACTGGTGCCCTGTCAACCAGGGAGGCGCGTTTTCGTCTTCGTGGGGAAGGCGCGCGTTGATGGAATAGGCACGATTTAAATTAGCGCGCACGCAAATTGCTGCGATTCAATGGGAGTCACTTTAGGAGACGTGCCGAAGAAGGCGGTTGCGCTGTCTGATTTGTCAGGCAAGCGCTTTGCTGTTGACGCCTACAATGCAATCTACCAATTTTTGTCATCCATTCGCCAGCCAGATGGCACGCCTTTGATGGACTCGTCAGGCAATGTGACTGCGCACCTTACAGGCATATTTTACAGGAATGCGCGCCTGCTGGAAAATGGCATAAGGCCAATCTACGTTTTTGACGGAAAGCCGCCTGGCTTCAAGTCAGGCGTGATTGCCGAGAGGGCTGGCAGGAAAGCCGAGGCAGAGGCTGCCTGGAAAAACGCGCTTGAGAAAGGAGACATGGTATCAGCGAAAAAATACGCGCAGGCATCCTCGCGGCTCACGCCAAAGATGGTGGAGGAGGGCAAGGTGCTGCTTCGCGCAATGGGCATTCCTGTTGTTGAGGCACCGTCCGAGGGCGAGGCGCAGGCCGCGCAGCTTGTGATTGAGGGCGCGGCTGATGCTGTGGCCTCGCAGGACATGGACTGCCTGCTTTTCGGCGCGCCTCTCCTGCTCCGCAATTTGTCGGTTGGGGGGAGAAGGAAGCTGCCTGGCAGGAATGATTATGTTGAAGTAGAGCCCGAGTTCATTGAGCTTGAGTCTGCGCTGGAAACGCTTGGCGTGAGCAGGCAGCAGCTCGTATGGATGGGCATTCTGATTGGCACTGATTTTGACGAGGGAGTGAAGGGAATTGGCCCGAAAAAGGCGCTGAAAATCGTGCGCGAGTGCAAGTCATTGCGCGAGGCTGCGGAAAAAGCAGGCGCTGCTGATGAGCTTGACTTGTTCGAGGCTGTGGAGCATTTCTTCCTGTCTCCGCCTGTTGAGAAAGGGGCGAAAGTTCAGGCTGAGAAGATGGACAAGGAGGCGATTGCGCGCTTCTTGTGCGCCAAGCATGACTTTTCAGAGGAAAGGGTGGCGCGCACGTGCAATGCGGCTGAAAAGGCGATGAGGGACACTGGCGCGCAGACGCGGCTGGGAAGCTGGCAGTGACTATACCATTTCCACATCCACTTTCGAGCCGTCGGACAATGAGAGCTTTTTCCTCAGGTTGAATGGCGAAATTACCTCTATCACCTGAAGGCCGTGCACTGACATTTCGGGGAATATCACTGCGCCAGGCAATCCGTTTATCACGCAGCGGTAGCAGTCGATTTTCCCGAATGTCGCCTTGCCTTTTGTGAAGCCGGGCACCAATATGGGCGCCCTCTCGCGCAGCGTTATCCTCTTCTCGATGTCCTCGCCCTCTATCTTGACGTTGAGCGTGCCTGCAAACGGGGAAAAGTCAAGGAGCTTTTTGAAGCCTGCCATGTATTCTTTTTGCGAGACAAAGTGCGCGCCCTTGCCAATACCTGGCGATACGGCACCTGAAAAGAGCGTTGATTCGCCTTTGAGGGACCCGAGCACTTCTGAGATGAATTTGCGCACGCGCGAGATTGCATGGGGAGTAAGCAAGATTGCTCCTGCGCTTCGGGTGACTGCGCCCTCGCGCTCAAGCGCGATAAGCTTGCGGGAAGCAGTCTGCTGCGACACCCCTATGCCCTCGGCTATCTCGCCGGTGGTTATCCGCATGGGCTCGCGGTGCGCGCCTTTTTGCAGCAGGTAGAATATTATGTCAGGCACTATGCAAGTGTCAGGCTCCCCCATTTGTCCACCGAGATAACTTCGAGGCAGCATATTTTAATGCTTTATTCCAAACTCACACTGCCTATGATGATATGAACAACCGCTGATTCTATGATGAGGTTAACAGCGGCTGAGGCAATAATGCTTATATAAACCTACGCCACATTTTAGTGACGTGGACGGGTGCTTCGGATGATAGCGGAGGACATTATCGGCAGATTACAGATAGTGCCAACAGACAAGCTTCTTGCACACGAGGAGATAATCCCCTTCAACTTCCAGCGCCTGCGCGAATCCATGCTCAATATGGGAAGGCTGGTCGACCCTATCATCGTTGACAAGGACAACTACATAGTGATTGACGGCAACCACCGCAAGGCTGTGCTTGACTCCATAAAGTGCCCGAATGCCGCTTGCCAGCTTATTGACTACCAAAACGAGGACATTGGCATTGGCAGCTGGTTCCCGGTCTCAAAAACGCTAACGCCAGACGCCATTTCAGGCTTCAAGCCGGAAGCAGTGGACTTTGAGGCAGGCGTGGCCGCAATAGAGAAGATGGAGGGCACGTTCCTTTACGTGAAAAAGCTCAATGGCAAGAAAGAGTGCTACCTTTACAATTCCAATGAAAGGAAAGTGGAGGGCGTGATCGGGCAGCAGCGCAAGTTCCTCAAGGCAATCGAGAGCAAGGACGTGCAGTATGTGGCTGACGACAAGGTGGAGGAATACATGGACAGGGGCTATAATGCGTTTTACCGCAGGCTTTACACCAAGGAAGAGATAGTCGCCGAGGCGCTTGCAGGCAGGCGCATGCCTCCGAAAAGCACCAGGCACACCATTCCAGAAAGGATTATACGCATGAACCTGCACTTGGGCTGGCTTGCCGAGCCGCCAGACATGTGCAAACAGATGATGGATGAGATGCTCAAGCGCAGGCTGAATGAGGGCTCGATACGCCGCTACACTGAGACAGTCATTGTTCTATACTAGTTCTGCATTCCAGTGGGTTTTTTTAAGTAAGCTTAGCGTAATTGTTGCGCTGTGATGACACCTTAGTTGCCCCGCTACCGCGTGGCAACTGCCCCCCAAAACCGCTCCTGTGGTTTTGCGGCATGCTTTTTCGCAGCAGCGAAAAAGATGCCCATTTTTGCTTCGCAAAAATAGGGCGCTCCAGTGGGTTATTTAAACTCAAATTTCACATTCTGTGTGCTGTGATGACACCGCTCCAGTGGGTTAGCTTGCTGGCAATGACCCTACAGAGTAGCTTCTGAGCATATCAATATGATAGTATTATATATCTATTTGATATATAATG
>CAZYTZ010000007.1:0-37127 GCA_964650545.1 Microcaldota archaeon
TGATTTCGCCGAGCCGTAATGCCCCACAGCTTGCTGTGGGGATAGGCGAGGCGCATTGTGGCTTTACCCTACTGTCCCTTATCTTTGCTGCGCTGGCTTAGGCTTCTTCATACTGCTAGCGACAAGATTCACAAGAAAAATATTTGTTAATACTGCCGCTCTCTCAGAATATTCTCATCTATCTGCAAATCCTTTAGAATTCCCTTCAACGTTCCTTCCTTGAGTGGCATGTTTCCATGTCCGGCGATAGTTGTGAAGAGCGTTTTTCCATTAACAACACGTTTCAATTGCACCAAGTGCGAGCCTCTACCTGATCTCGTTTCTATCGACGGATCAAGTTTGTGAAGAAGTTTAACGAGCTGCTGTGCAGATATCTGAGGTAATCGGGACATGCGTGGTCACTATCCGTCTTGCCAAAAACTGCTCAAGATTAATGGTTATCGTACTTCCGATTACATTTTGTCTTGGGCTCCGCAATTCTGCAAGCTTTTCAGCGTAAGCATGTGCAAAATCCTCCTGTTCAATGGCAAAGAAGAACGCTTCCTTGATTTTATTCAGCACACCTGTCTCAGTTTTATCCTCAGCATGAAGATTAAATTCTTCGCTAGCAGCCAAATAACGTCTTCCTTCCCTCCAGAGCTTTATCTTAAGTATCATTATACCACAACAATCTTTCCACTTTCATCCACTTTCACTCGATGTGAACTTCCAAACTTAAATCTTTTTTCTGCTTTTTTCCATTCCTCTTTATTGAAAAAGACCACAAGTTTTATCTCATCATGTGGCCGAGCAACAATGCCTGGCGAGTTTATGTTAAGCTCAACGGCTTGCGCATTACCCCCTGGTTGTGGTTTCTTGACCACATAATGCGATTCAAAACTGAGCGAAACTTGCACTGCAGTTTCTCCATTGGGTCTAATCGCCGTTTGGATGCCCCATACCACTACTTCTTGTTCTAAAACTGCCACAGTATTACTTTTACCTCATGGGTTAAAAAAGATTACTATTCTGACGTCATACGGCTCTTATACTTGCTATTATTTGAGCGAGAGCGATTGGCGTGTTTAGAGCTAGAAGATGAAACCAACTTCTAATCCATCAGTTTTTACAACCTTCTCCACCATCTCGGTGATTTTCGCGCGCCCGCCCACGTTGCGCGTCATCGTTTTCTGTGCTGTAGCACGACCGTGTTGACCGTACTTATTGGCACTGGGAAGATGCCGTCCTTGCCCTCAAGAATAAGATAAAGCTCTCCCTTGTAATTGCTGGCCGAGAGATATCTGCCTTCATAAGAAGCGTCAAAGGCGTCTATCTTCATGCGCATGCCTGGCTTTAGGGAGCGGAAACCGTCCTTTACAATGCCCCCTAGTGAGGATTCAACTATGCTAGCCGATACCATCTTATTGTAGAATGGAACGGTGTTTATGTCCATGCTCTTTATGCGGCATCTGCCATATTGTGTCAGTTTAACGGTGAGCAGCCCCAATTCCAGTTTTTTCTTCCATGGCATGTTGAGGCGGAGAGAATCGTTCTCATCTGCCAGAGCGACTCCCAGAAAACAGGTGTCGCTCCCAGGTTCCGAAAGCAATGCCACGCCAATATATGTCTTGTTTTCCGACTTGCCGCCCCGGTATTCCACCATGACCCTCATGCCTGCCTTCAGCTCATAGCCCTTCAGTGTGTCGATGCTTGGCTTTGCCTTGTCCTGCATAAGCTGGAAGGAGTCAAGCGTTTTTCTCGAGACGGGCGTATCGCTTCTTAGTGCATAGATGCCAAAAGCTGAACATGCAACAAATATGACTGCCGGAACGAGGTATTTTGCCTTCACCATTCTCATGGCATAATTCGTCTGGTTTGGTAATTTAAGCATTTCGTCTGCTTGCCCTTTTTACCCTAGTCCTTCACGACTCACCCGTCAGTACCTTCCCCGCCACGGCAAGGCCTGTCACGCTTCTTACAGTGTTATTCTGCAAGATTATGGGGAGAATTAAAAGCGCGCCCCTTTCCTATTTCCTTGGGAAAGGCAGCCACATCACCAGGTGCTCTTTCGTTACGGTGGATATGTCATACTCGTGGTAGGCGTCCGCGAACTTTCGGCGGAAGCCGTCCACAATAAGCTGAAGCTCATGCTGGCTTTCCACGAACACCTCGACAACCAGGTCGTACTTGCCCACTATCTCAAGCGCGAACAGGCACTTGTCGGTCGCCGCAAAGTACGCCAGTATCTTTTTCTTGGCGGAAAGATCGGACAGCGTGATGTTCAGCTGGGCAAACTGCAGCCCCAATTTCTCATAGTTGAGCGTGACAGCGTAGCCTATTATCACGCCGTCATCCTGAAGTTTTTTCAGCCTGTAGCCGGCAACGGACGGCGTCAGGCCTGCCTTTTTCGCAATCTCGCTTATGGGCGCGCGCGCATCCTGCGCTATCGCCCTCATCACCGCGATGTCAGCTTCATCCGCATAGTACTCTCGGGGCTCAAGCGAGAACTTCCTGTCCACCCTCTCCTTGCCGGCATAAAGGAACCTCTGGTTGAACCTGTGCTCGCAGATGATGACCACTGTCTCCTTCTCAAGCACATACTTGCCGTACCTCTGCATGAACGGGTCCAACACGTCCAGGATGTCCACAGCGTTTTTCACCATCACCAGAAACACGCAGTCGTACGTGCCCTCCACGCTTGCAAGGTAGACCACGCTTTTCAGGCCGTGCAGGTACTCAAGTATCTCTTCTTGCTTCTCAGGTGCGCTGCTCCTGAACTTCAGGTAGAGCTTGAAATAGTATTTGCCCATGCGCGCAGCGTCGAAGACGGTATAGAAGTTTGATATCACGCCGCTTTTCACCAGGCGCCTGAGCCTGAAATTCACGGTTTCCTTGCTCTTTCCAAGCTTTTTGCTTATCGCCGAGACTGGCTGGCGTGCATCTAAGTCCAGTTCATACAACAATTTCCTGTCAAGCGCATCCAATTCTTCCATAAGATGGCATTTATCAAGAAAATATTAAATATTCTTGCCTATTTGTGCAATTATTGCTTGCCAATATTAAAATACATCCAAAAACACCGTTTTACACAGAAAAACAAAAACACTGATGGAGGTGCGATTTATGGCATGGTGCATCAAGTGCGGCGGCGCAATACGCAGGAAGGGAATTTCCTACGGGGATGAAATAGTCTTCTGCCAGTGCGAGGGAAGGAAAAAAAAGCGCTGACGCGCATTGCCTAAAGGCGCAGACGGCTGCGGCACAGGAAGCGCAGCCACACCAACGTTTTATTAATATCCCCGCGCAATTCCCTCTCGGTGTTCACATGAGATATTTTGCCGCCATTGCCGCATTGCTCCTTGCCTGCTCCATGGCTTTCCCCAGCTTTACATTCCTCCAGATGGCAAACGGCTCAGGGCCAACTGACACCGACGGATACTTCAGGTTCTCCCAGCCCACGAGCCTTTACCTTGTGGGCGACAGGCTCTATGTTGCCGACTCGGGCAGGGGCATGATATACATGCTGAACACAAGCGAAAACCTCACCCGCACCAAATACATCACGGGCCCGTCATCCGAATCCTACCTGTCAAACGCCATGCACATGGACTATGAGGATGCGACAGGCACCCTCTACATCGCAGGGGGCACGTCTGGCAGCATACTCTATTACGACGGGGTGAGCTCAAGGGTGGAGAAATGGAACCTTGACAACGCCAACGTGCAAAAGGTTGCAGGCGTGGCAGTCACAAACGACACAATCTACGTGACAGACGCAGTGCGCGGCCAGGTGATTGCCTTTTCCCGCGTCACAAAGAAATACTCGAGGATAGTGCTGTGGCCAGGCGGCTCTGACGGCATGCTTTCCTCCCCACAGGACATCATCTTCCACGATGGCAGGTACTATGTGTCCGACTCCGGCAAGGGGCTCATATTCGTATATGACAGCAACTTTAATTTCCTTAACCTGACTATCGGCAGGGGCAAGGGGGACGTGACGCTGGGCTCGCCGCGCGGCATGGACTTTGACGACAACCGCCTCTACGTTGCGGATGCGACCGGCAGCCAGGTGGTGGCATTCTCGCTTGACGGCTACCCTGTGGACATCCTCAACTCGTCCACCGTATGGGGCAATTTCTCCTACCCTGAGGATGTGCTGGTGGACAACGGCATGCTTTACGTGGCAGACACGCAAAACCGCCTGGTAAAGTCATTCCAGATAAACAAGAGCGGCGGGGATCCCACAGTGCTTGCCATGATTACTGGGGCCAACACGTCCTGCGCCAGCATGATTGCCATGCAATCAGTGGCAAAAAATCTGGGCGTTCCATACACGAACGTCTCCTACATGGGTGCCCTGTCATCCGCGCAGGAATACTACGACCAATACCAGTTCTCATACGCCCTTTCCCTTGCGCAGGGGGCAAATGCTGACTGCGTTTCCGCCCAGGCAACGCTTTCCCAGTCAATCGACCTCAAGGTAAAGCAGATCGTGCAGGCCGCGCAGGCAAAAGTCGCGCCTTACCGCAACTTATCTTCCACCAGCGTGCAGCTGCTTGCGCAGCTTGACAACAAGGTCGCTGCAACAAACTCCGCGCTCTCCTCCAAGAAATACGCGTCGGCAGCCGACATTGCACTGACCATGCCTGCGCTTGCGAATTCCATAGCGTCAGGCTCGCAGGCAAATGCCGAGGCAGAGGCAGAGAAAAAGCAGAACCAGACAATCGCCACGGTCACCACTGAGATAACCTCCCTTTCAGGCAGGCTTGAGCAGCTGCAGGCAAAGTCCGACACCTACAGGCAGGGCATCAACTTGTCGAACTCCGAAAGCCTGCTTGCGCTCGCCTTAGAGCACGCCTCAAGCGGCAACTTTGACTCTGCCAACCGCTCGCTGCAGCTTGCTGCGCTTGAAATAACCTCCTACGAGGTGTCAGTGGGCGGGGCTGCAAAGGAGATAGACGCAGCGTTTGCATCCTTCGCAGTCATCGAGCTTGAGTTCAACACATCTGTCGCAAGGTCTGGCCTGTTCGCCCCTGACTTCTCAAGCGAGCGCACGCTCATGGCACAGGCAAGGGAGACGGTCTACACCAACCCGCCGCTGGCCCTCCAGATGGCAAGCCAGGCAAAATCCTCGGCTGAAACAAAATCCCGCGACTCCCAGGCATTCTCCCTAGTAGTCGTTTCCGTGTCTGTGGTGATGTTCCTCATAGCCCTCCTTGCAATAGGTTTTTTCATCCACCTTAGCGGAAGGAAAAAGAAGGGGCTGTAAAAAATGCGCATCCCGCCTGAACTGCTGGAGAACACTGCGACCGCATTAGCGCTGGCCGCATTCCTGCTCTCAATCGCAGGGCTGGCAGCCTCGCTTCTTCTCTATGCATTCGCCTACATGGCAATAGGCAGCATCGACGCCTCCCTTTCCCCGCAATTCGACTCTGCAGAAGCCGCCCTTCTTTCCGCAAGCGAGGCCGCCTCTGGCGCAGCCGGCGCATCCACACAAGCCTCCGAGTCAATCGCCTCTGTCGCAGACGCCCTGCAATCCTATTCCAGCTCGACTGATGCGCTTTCCTCCTCGCTAGAGGGATTGGCTTCCCTTCCCCTGCTTTCCATAGACCCGGGCATCCAGGAGGCTGCAGCCGAGATGGGGCAGGCATCGCAGCATTTTGCAAACGCTTCGCAGTCGGCATTGGAAATGTCCGGCTCGGCACAGGCAACCGTGCTCTCGGTCCAAGAAATAGCCGAAGACCTGGAGGCTGCGTCATACCAGATGCCCGAGTCAAAGCGCAGCTTCAAGTCAGCGCTTTCATCCGCAGGGCTCATGGCCCTTGTCGGGTGGCTATGCCTGACTGCGCTTTTCTCGTCCGTGGCGCTCCTCTCGCTCTCCATGATGCTCTCGCACTATCCCAACATGCTATCGCGCGCGGAGGCTGCGACTGAAAAGAAGCAGTGACCTGGCTTTCAAAAGTGTTTTATTCTTCGCCCTCGAAAGGCAGCCATGCGATTCTACAGAGCGCAAGGTGCAATTGAGTCGTCCTCTTGGCCGACTGCTGGCACCTTGTTGGCACAAGGCGCCACAGAGTACTTAGTTTTGCTTGCAGTCGTCCTAATCGTCGCCCTCGTCTCAGTCGCGCTGCTCGGCTTTTTCCCAGGCATGGCGTCCGACGCGCAAATCACGCAGTCGCAGGCTTACTGGCAGTCTGCAACCCCGATTGCAATCGTGGAAAGCGGGGCGAAAGTGCACGCCAGCGAGGACATCACATACCCCTATCTGAGGCTTAGGAACACAGGTGCCTATCCAATAAGGATAACTGGGGTGATTGGGGCAACCGGTGGAAAAACGACGCAATTTTGGGGCAGCGGGTGCGGCCTTTCGAGTACATCAAACATAAGCGACCACTTTTACCTGGGGCCAGGGGAAGAAAGATACTTTGGCTGGGCGGTTAGCAGCTGCAATTGGGAGCTCGGCGCAACCACCGGGGCAAGCAGCAACTATTTCTGGGTCGGCGGCGCCTCGTCAGTCTGCCAGAATTCAACTACAACGCCTGGCACGCTTGACTACAAGACGCTCGGATTCGAGTACATCGAGTATCTTGACAACAACCAGCAGATAACCAAACGGCAAATCGGCAGGGACTTTATCGTGAAGTGCTGGCCAGCACAATGAGCGCGAGGGGCAAAACAAGCGCGCGCCTTCCAGCATGCCATGAGAAAAATGCCTAATCCTTCCCGCGCAGCATCCCCAGGATGCGCGCGTGCTGCCTTCCATTCGATGTCAGGAACTTTGTTGTCAGAAGCCCCCAGTTCTTCCCGTCAAGGCCTGTCACCTTCGCGCCTGCGCGCTCTGCAATGAATGCCGCGGCCGCAAAATCATAGGGCTTGAGCCGAAAGCTCATGGCCGCGTCCGCCATGCCGCATGCCACATAGCCAATGTCATGTACCGTGGAGCCCAAGAAGCGCGTGTGCTGGCTCATCCTCTCAAGCGCCACCAGGCCAGGGAGGAAGCCGCTGTCATTTATCCTGTGCAGCCTTGTGTCGCAAAGCAGGAAAAAATCCTCAAGCTTGCCTGTGCGCGAAACCGATATCCTCTTCCCGTTGCGCGTTGCCTGCTTGCCCTTCTCCGCATAGTAAAGCTCCTTTTGCGGCACGAGGTAAATGCCCCCTGCCGTGGGCTTGCCGTCGGAATAATGCGCCACTGACACGCCCCAAAGCGGGATGCCTTGTATGAAGTTGTGCGTGCCGTCAATGGGGTCTATCACAAAAAGCGAGCCATGGGACAAGTCGTGCTGCGCGTAGGATTCCTCTGACAAAATAAGCGAATCGGGGAACTCGCGCCTGATTTTCTTGACAATGAAGCTCTCGGCTGCCAAATCCGCGCTGGTTGCCTTGTCATTCCTTCCCTTTGACTTGATGGAAAGCCCTGCTCCCCTTGCCCTGGCAATCTCGCGCGAGGCGCCTTTAAGGCACGACTCAATGAAGCGCTGCATTTCAGACATGGAATTAGGAGCGAAGCGAAATAATAAAAACCGAAGCTAGCAGCCTTCAGGCTTAGGGGGCGAGAATTTCGAGCACACCCAGGCTTTGAAGGTTGCCTCGGGCATCTCGCCCACGCGGGAGTCATTCCCGTTTGCCACGAATGTGGGCACGCCGCCTGTGAAATAGCCATTCTCGCCATAAAGCCGGTACATGGCGCCAACCTCGCCCTCCCCCTGCTTGTCATAGTTCCAGTAGCGCACCTCAAACCTGTCTTTTGGGAACAATTCTTCAAGCCCGCCCATGACGGATTTCATTTTCTGGCAGTGGCTGCACCCGTCTGCGTACAAAAAGTCGATCACAACTTCCTTATCTGCCTGTGCAGGTTGCTGCGCCCCGGTTTCTGTAGCCGTCCCGCTGCCATTATCCCCTGCTGGCAAAGTGCCCTGTTCCTGGGCAGGCTGACTTTCATTCATAATGGACGGAAGGGCTTCCTTTATGCCTGCGCCAGGCACGTTGCCTGCCGCACCCACGCTGCCAAGCGCGCTGTCAAGCTTTCCAACTGTCTCCTTTGCGCTGTTTAAGCCAAAATAAGCGGTTGCGCCAATCAGCACTGCGACTGCCAGCAGCACAAAGCCTATCAAATACTGCGACCGGTCATGCCCTGCCTGTTCAGCGCTGTCCATCCATCCACCTCACTAGGCTTTATGAAAAAAACAAAAAATGAACGCGCCTAGTTGAACGCGTCCATCACTTCCTTGAAGTTGGCGTACGGGAGCGCGCCTGCAAACACTACACCATTGCCTGCGCCTTCGATCTCCACGACATATGCGTCCACGCCGAGCGACTGGAGGCTCGAGGCGACCACTTGCAGCTTGGCCACAAGCGCATCGCCCTTGGCGCTCTTGGAGTACACCAGGAAGCCTGGAGTCCCGCGGATGCCGACGTTCGCGCCTTCCTCGGCCTCGGTTGCAACCTGCGTTGCCTTTTCGCCGCTGTCAAGGCAAGTGTTGAACTTGGCCGCGTCCATGCCGCCTATTGCAGCTGCATAGCCCTTTATGTCGGACACGGTGATTGCGTCCTGATGCGCAAACATCTGGTCGTGGAGCTCCCAGAACTTGCCTTGGTCATAAGCGCAAAGCGAAGCTTCCGCAGCCTTCTGCGCATTGGGGTGGAACGAAAGCGGGAACTGCTGGTAGACGAACTTCATGTCCGGGTAAGCGCTTACGACCTGATTGAGCGTTGGCTCCGCCCTGCCGCAGTACGGGCACTCGAAGTCATCATACACCACCATCATCACGCTTCCGTCCGCATTGCCCTTTGACGGGGCGGTGCTGTAGTCAAGGCCTGGCAGCTTCTGCACCGTGGGCACGGTCGGTTCCGGGGTTGGCGTGGGGGTTGGCGTCGGCGTTGGTGCCGTGCCAGTGCCGCCTGAGACTGTGGTGACATTGAGCTTCACCTTGCCAATCGCGTCAACCACCGAGTTCATTCCCATGAAAACAGTGCCTGAGACAAGAAGCGCAGCAAGTATGATTGCGATTCCTATTACGTATTCCCCCTTCTCAAGGGCACGCCCTTCCATTTCTATGGCTTTTCCTCCGTCCATCGTCTCACCTCCAAAGTAAAAACGACTGTTTTTCCCATTTTCCGCAGAAGGCTTAAAAAACCCGCCACTACTGTTTGGTGTTGGAAATGGAAAGAAAGAGCAGGAAAAAAAGGAAAGAAACGGGAATCAAATGACGCCTGCCAAGAACACATGCTCCTTTGGCGCCTCAAAGCCCCCGCCTGCAAGCTGCTGCGGCTCCTCGTCCTTTTTCTCGCGCGTGAACGGGCTTGAGGCCGGCGGCTTTTTCTCATCGTTTCCCCTGACTACGGTGAGCGGAGCGGGCTCCATGTGCCAGTCAACTGTGAACTTGGAACTCGTTGGCACTGCCCTCATGCTGGCTTTGCCGTTCACCGGCTCCTTTTTCTGCGAAAGATTTCCTATTGGGTATGACATAACATTACCTCTCTGCCTTTGGTGAGCCATGGCTGTGCTGGCTTCTCTTTTTAAGGCTTGCTACTTGCTTTGCCACTTTTAGCTAAAATCAGAGCAGCTTGAGCTCTTTCGTGTGCTTGTTGATAACTGCCTCGTCCGCAGGCCCAGCGCCAAAGCACGTGAGGGTGCCCGGCTCCAGCTGCGTGTGGCCTGCATCGCGAATAAGCGCGCAGGGCATTTCGCGCTTCATTGCTTCGTAAAGCGCCAGCAATTCCTCCTCGGACTGCACTTTGAGCACGATTTTCTTCTGTCCCTCATCCTCCCATTCGCGCGCAGCTTCCCGGTCGCGTGCGCGCGCAATATTGTAGGCCGAAAGCGAGGCGTGCGAGGATTGCGCGGCAAGCTTGCCCTTTCCCATGCCCAAATCCGCCCTTATGACTATTGCCTGCTTGAGTCCCATGCAGATAAAAACGATTGCACCAATTATATTGTTATGCCCGACCGCCTTGCAGAAATAGCAGAGCAGATTGCTTCAACCGAGAAAGCGCGCGAGGAGCTTGCAAAAAGGCTGCGCTTCAACTCAGGCAAGATGGAATACCCCGAGACGCTTGAGCGCGAGCTTGTGCTGCCCGTTCAGTCCATCTCAGTGGAAGGGACAATCGCCGCAGTGGACGGCGGCATTGTGGGCGAGGAGCTCCACGGGTTTGACCTGCTGCTCATGCGTGCGGTTGGCACCATTTTCACCTACCGAGACTCAAAAGCAGTCTCGCACAGCTATTTCCCGTCCTCGCTGCCCCCTCTTCAGTACGACGTGAGAAGCGGGCTGGATTCCCATGAGGTAATGCTGCACAACTCGCTTTTCAGGCTGCGCGGCGAGCTTACGCTTGCAGCTTCCCTCATACAGAAGCACTCGCCAGCATGCCTTATGATGGACGGTTCCATCGCGCCGCTGCTTTCCGACAAGCCCTCTGAAGAGTCAGAAGTGCGCCCTCTTTACGACGAGGTGCTTGCAGCCTACCAGTCGCTTTACGAATCCGCCTGGAAGGCAAACACCACGCTTCTGGGGGTGATAAAGGACAGCCGCAGTCGGCGCTTCATAGACATTGTGCAAAAGCACTCGCAAAACGAGCAAGGCTTTGCGCACACGTCGGACACCAATTTCCTTTACTTCATGCTTGAGGCCGGCGAGCGCACCTGTGCATTCACCTATTCCTCCGCCTCCTCAAAGCACCCCATCCTCAAGGATTTGGGCCAATGGTCCGAGAAAATCCTCTCTTTTTACCTAAAGCCTGTGAAGGACGACCGCCCGCTTCGCGTGGAGTTCCTAAGCGGGCAGCGCACATTCTCTGAAATCGCCTCGCTTGTCCACTCGCTTTCCTGCCATCACAAGGCTTACGCCTACCCGGCAATACTTATCGAGGCGGACTTGCGTGCAGCGCTCGCGCCTGACGAGTTCGAGCGCGCATACGGCACGCTTTTCTCGCGCCTGGGAAGAAGCTCCTCGCTTCTGCGCCTCAGGCGCAACACGCGGCCGTTCAGGTAATTTTATTAATAATGCCTCGGAAGACTAATCGGGAGGCGGTCTCATGGACGGCATTGGACGCCCAGTGGAGGAAGGCAAGGAATACGAGGTCACCATTGACGCAAAAGGCGCCAAGGGCGACGGAATCGCCCACATCGAGGGCTTCGTGGTATTCATCGCAGGCGGCATCGTCGGCGAGAGAGTGAAGGTGAAGATAACAACTGTGAAGCGGACGTTTGCCATTGGCGAAAAGGTCTGAGGGCAGGGTAATTTGCATGTGCGGAATAATCGGCTACATTGGGTACCGCAAAGCCTCGGAAGTCATATTCAAAGGGCTTCAGAAGCTTGAATACCGCGGCTATGACTCTGCAGGCATTGCCACGGTTTCCAAAAAGGGAATTTCCGCAATAAAGGACATTGGCAGGATTGACGACATCCACGCAAAGCGCGACTTTTTGCAGCTTGAGGGCCTCATGGGGATAGGCCACACGCGCTGGGCAACGCACGGCGGAGTGACTCAGAACAACGCGCATCCGCACACAGACTCAACCGGCAAAATCTACCTAGTGCACAACGGAGTCATAGAAAATTTCGATTCACTGCGCGCCTCTCTTGCAAATAAGGGGCATAAGTTCGCATCAGAAACCGACACAGAAGTGATTGCGCACCTTGTGGAGGAGGAAAGCAAATCAACTCCTGACTTTGGCACGGCTTTCAGCAAGGCAGTGGCAAAACTCTCAGGCAGCTGGTCATTGGTCTGCATGCATGAAGGCGAGGAAGCGATTTACCTTTCTCGCAACGGCCCACCTCTAATCTTGGGGATTGGGAAAGACGAAATGTTCTGTGCCTCCGACGTCCCAGCGCTTCTTGACTATACAAAGCGTGTCATCTACATCGAAGACGGTGACATGGTGCGCTTCACCCGCGATTCCTTTTCCATAACGAATGGAGGCAAAAAGGCAGAGCGAAAAGTGCACACAGTCGCCTGGACTGCGAAAATGGCTGAAAAGGAAGGCTTCAACCACTTCATGCTGAAAGAAATACACGAGCAAGGCGGAAAGATACGCGAAGCCCTTGCAGCAGACGTCTCAGGCGCAGTCGCGCTCCTGAGCAATCAGCAAAACATAACGGTAGTCGCCTGCGGCACATCGTACTATGCGGGCTTGGTCTTCAAGCAGCTGCTGCAGTCGCGCGCGGGCGTGAATTGCGACGTGATAATCGGCTCTGAATTTTCCTACGTGCGCACAGGCAAAGAGCGCGTGGTCGTAGCAATCTCCCAGTCCGGCGAAACCGCCGACACGCTCTCCGCTGTAAGGCTTGCAAAAAAGAGCGGGGCAAAAATAATCGGCATCACCAACGTTACAGGAAGCTCGCTTTGGCGCGAAGCAGACGCATGCGTGAACATTGCAGCAGGGCCTGAGATTGCAGTGGTGGCAACAAAGTCATTCACTTGCCAGCTTGCAGCCCTTTCCAAAATCGCGCTAACTCTTCCGGGCAGCAAGGACGGGCTTGCATCGCTTGCCGATTCATCAGAGGCAATAGAGCAGATACTTTCCCGCTCAGGGGAAATCGAAAAGCTCGCCGAAAAGCTCGTGCGCCACAAGGACTTTTTTTTCATAGGCCGCTCGCTTTCCTTCCCATCCGCGCTTGAAGGCGCGCTCAAATTGAAAGAGATAACCTATCTTCACGCTGAAGCCTATGCGGCAGGCGAGCTCAAGCACGGCCCGCTCTCGCTTCTCCAAAAAGACGTTGTGGTGGTCGTGCTTGCGCCATCAGGCATCTCATTGCCAAAAACCATTTCCAACATGAGCGAATGCCGCGCGCGCGACGCGCTTCTCGTGGCATTCTCAGACAGCGACGAGGCAATAGGCAAAAGCGCGCTAACCTTTCGCATGCCAATTGTTCCCGAACTTGCAATCCCCATAGTCTACGCAGTGCCCCTGCAGCTGCTTTCCTACTACATGGCAGTGGCGCTCAAGCGCGACCCTGACAAGCCACGCAACCTCGCTAAAAGCGTGACCGTAGAATAAGCGTTATTAATCTCCTCCTCGCTTCTCCTTCCGGTGATTCTTATCAGCATCGTCCTGCAAGGACGATGTCTGAAAATCACGGAGTGATTTTCATGGTTTCCCTCAAGAAGTACATTAATTGCAAGTGCGGCGCGAACAATTCGTTTGACTTCTCATCCGACATGAACATAGACGACCTCACTCTCTCCGCGCGCTGCCCTGTTTGCGGCGCGTCGGTGTGCATCAGCGTCTCCTCGCTCATCTCAAGCGCACCTGCCGCCTCGTCTTCCGTGTCAGTCGCCTCTGATACCGTGCTCGTGCAGGAACAGGATGACGCAGAGACAAAGGCAAACGTGGAGCAGGCAGTGCGCGATTTGTTCAGGTAATCAGCGCTCACGCATTGCTTGCAGGGAAAATACCGTCCACTTTCCCCCAGGCAATCCCCCTCTCCTTGTCGCACACAAAAGTGGCGTCGCACAAATATTCGCCAATCTTCTCAGGGGCCATTCCACTTTCTCCTTCGCCAAACAGGTGCTTGACAGGAATGAACAATATCTCAAAATCAAGCGCGAGCTGCTCGAAATGCTCGGATGACTGCCTGCCTATCTCATGCGCTATTTTTGGGCTGTCTTTGTGCCCAAGGCTCTCGTATTCCAGCACCGCTGCCGCGTTTGAGAAATAGCGTGCGCTCATGTTGGTCAGGGCAGTGAGGTTAAAGCCGCTGAGCGCGGACTGCGGAATTGCCACAGCGTATCCTTCATTTTGTGAATTTATCTCCTCAAGGTTCAGCAGCCATTTTTCTCCTCCGCAAGCATCCGGCCCAAAAACAAAAAGCTTTCTCTTGCCGCTTATCTGCCCATGGCCTGAAAAATCGCTGCCTGAAACAAAGGTCGGGCGTTCAGGAAGGGCAGGCATGTTTTCCATTGGCGTATAATCTGCATCCTGGACAACAAACCACCTTATCGTTCCCTCCTTTTTGTATGATGATGAAACCAGCTCAAGGTAAAGCGGAATTCCCCCGTTTTTCTCCTCGATTTTAGAGTTGTTCTCAGCCAGCCACCAAAGCAGCCGCTGCGCTTCCTTGTCAATGTCTTGCTTTATTTCCGGATAGGCGGACTTCATGAACATGGAGAGAGCTGCTCTATTGCTCCCGGGCAATTCAACAACCACATTTCTGTCCTCAAGCATGATTTCGCTCCGGGAATTCCACGGGCAAGTGTCAATGCCTTTCACTATGTTCTTGCCCACTATGGTGCTGGTCTCTCCGTTTTGCCCAAGGAGGATGCTCCGCCCCTTAAGGGCGCCGCTCCCCATCCCGTATTCAAACCTTACAAGCCCTCCGCCCTTGCCGCCAAAACGGCTGGTTTTCACAACAGCGCTCAGGAAAGGCGCAAGCGCCGGCTGAACTCTGCCTTCAAAGTTCAAATCCCCAAAGCGGCCGATGAACTGGGAGAGCTGCACGTTCATCCCTTCTTCAAGTGCACCGCTTCTTTTCCGGAATTCAGCTGCCGCATCCCCAAAATAGCTCATCACCACGTTATACAATCCCCTCGCAAATATCTCTGCCCTGTCATTTTCATTAGGGCAACTCCTGCTATTGTTAAGGAACGGCTCGGAATCATACACTCCCCTGCCAAGGGAGTCCAAGGGCGCGTCAGAGCGGATGTAAAACGACCTCCCTTCAAAAATCGCCTTTGCAACCGGCCAGACGCTTTGCACTGCCCAAATGCCAAATGCCTGTTTGAATTCCTGTTTTGCCCTCTCTTGGGGCTGCGCGTTCCATCCGTCTTTCAGCCCGCTTTTCATCATGCCCTCAAGGAGCACATCTGATGAAATCCCAAGATTCCTTCTCGGAAACAGGAATCCGCATTCCTCAAGCATGGGTGCCTTGTGCACCAGGTTGGCGCTCTTCCCTCCGAGCCTGCCACTGCCAATGACGTGGATTGTTGCTACTCCGTCCTTGCTGAGCTTATGCTCCAAAAGTTGCATGCCCCTATACTGTTGCCATTCTTTTTTCAATCTTTCTATAAAATTCCTGTTATTATCACAGGATAGCCTAAATGCCAAGCACAGCCGCAAGCGCCTCAGGCAACTCAGTCGTCCCTTCGCTTGAGGAAAAGTGCCCGCACGCATGCAGCACCATCGTCTTTGCGCCCAGCTTCTCCCTGAAAAGCTTCTCCTGCGTCAGGGGCACGTACGGGTCATTGTCCGAGAAAATCGCAACAATTCCCCCACAGTTCCCCTTCACCTTGCCAAATGCCAGCGGCTTGTCCACAAAATTCTCAATCGCCTTGAAATCATCGCCCAACTTTTCCGCAAACCCCGCAACCAGCACCGCGCCTGCCGCCTTTTCCTTCTCCAAATAGCGCAATATCGCAATGCAGCCAAGCGAATGGCCCACAAACACGCATTCCTCGCCTGCCGCCTCTCTATCAATGGCAGCAACCCACTCCTCCACGCGCGGCTCGTTTGGGGATGGCATGGCAGGCACGCTCACCTCAAAGCCCCTCGCTTCCAGCTCTTGCTTCAGCCAAGGGCGCCAGCCGTGCATGGGCTCCCCCCCGTATCCATGGATGATTACAACCTTCATCAAATCCCCAGCACTTTCCCAACTTCAGCCGCGCTTTTTATTATTTTCCACGGCCGGTCAGGCTTTGGCGCGCTGGCAACGTCTTTCTTTTTTGCAACGCCCGTAAGCACCAGCACTGACTTCATGCCGGCTTTGTTTGCCATGCGAATGTCAATCTCCAGCCTGTCGCCCACAAAAACAGAATCGCGCGCCTTTACGCCATGCAGCTTCAAAAGTTCCTTCACAAGGTAAAGCGACGGCTTTCCCACCACAACATCGGGCTGCCTGCCGCTTGCGCAGGAAAGCGCAGCGGCAATCGCCCCGCTTCCGGGCGAAGCCCCGTGCTCGCGCGGCAATGTAGGGTCATTGTTAGCAAGAATGAATTCTGCACCCGCATTCAGGCATTGCAGCGCGCCATCCAATTTATCGTAAGTGAAATGCCTGTCCAATCCGCAGACAACTATCTCAGCGCCCCTTTTCACAATTTTTGCGCCAGCCTCCTCTTCCATCTCATCGCGCAAGCCCTGCTCGCCAACCACATAAACGCGCTTTCCCTTTCTGTAATTCTCCAAAACATAGCGCGCGCAGCCGTACGAGGCAGTCATCACGTCATCAACTTCAGTGCGTATTCCATAGGCGGCAAGGTGGCGCACGTACTCCAGCCTGCTTTTCGTGGCATTGTTGGTAAGGAAAAGCACGCGCACCTTCCCCTGCAGGCGCGCAATCTCGGACGCCACGCCTGGGATGCCGCGCGCGCCGAGGTAAACAACGCCGTCAAGGTCGAAAACGATTGCGGATGGCATTGTGCTAACAAGCAAAAAGAACATATAAAATAGAAGCGCCTGGCACCTTCTGGGTCCAGGGGGCTGCATCCAAACCAAAAGGCAAATGTTGGCGTTTAATTATATCGTCATGTTTATATACCTTTTCACACATAAATATAAATGCAGTATTAGGCGTGAACCGGTGCCACCATGCGATTCTTCAAGCCCAACAAAACCAACCACAAGGTGCAGCTTAATGGACATGTTGGATATGCCAACAATGATTTTGCGAACAGGCTGGCGGCCAATCCACGGCTTATTGAGGATATTTTTAACATAAGGAACGGGGCGGGCCCCCTGAAAGCGGAGAGAGTTCTAGCCGATAAACGTCATCATTGGTCGCACGACTCGGTTTGGAAATTCCCAATGGATGGGCGGAACTATTGCGTCAAATTCACTTGGGACAATCAAAATGACGAGAAAAATGCAGGGTACTTCCTCACTCTGAAGCTGGCAGAGAAATATAGTTTTGGGCTAGTGAAAATAGCCAATTGCCATGCAGGCCTACTTGATAAAAAAAACCAAATGGGAATTTTGTTGATGGATTATTATCCTTACGAAAAATGGGGCAATATAAGCCGCAGTCTTAGCGTGGGCCGGGAAAACTTTTTTTTGAACCTTGTGTCGAGATCGCTATTCATAAAAAAAGACAGAAAGCGGCTAATGCAAGATTGGAAAAAGATTTGGATCCAGGCATCATCGCTTCCGCCCATATCTGAACGGCTAAAGTACTATATTTTCAAGTTCGTCGGCGGTATTGTTATTGGGATGGGAGATATAAGAAAACAGCATGCATTTCTAGATCCTGAAAAAAAGCTCATAATGTATGATTTGCAAGGCATAATAAATAAAGAAAAACTGGAAAGAAAATTCGTCATTGATTAATCTTCTTAGGGGCAAAACCGGGGCAAGCGCAGGTCTGGAGCACCCGCGCCCAAACTTTTACGGCTGAGAAAAAGAGCGCTTTCCCCGCTTTTGGGCTGATTACTGGGCCCATTGCCGCCAACAGAAACCGAACATCCAACTTCCATTACGCAACCTGGCACAAGGCATAATAATCATCCACAAAATATCGTTCTGCAATAAAACAGAAAGTCTTTTAAACTGTTCTGCCATAAAACAAAATATGGAGAAAACAGGCGTGTTTGAGGAATGGGGGGCATACGCCAAAAAGAAGGCATTGCTTGCGCGAGACATTGATTTGGAACATCTCGAGCGTAGCTCGGTATCGAAGATAATGGCAATCACCGGGATTCGGCGCGCGGGGAAAACAAGCGTGCTCATGCTCCTTGCCCAGAAGCTGGAAGCGGATGGCAAAAAAGTTGCATACGTGAACTTGGAGGACAGCCGGCTTTCCGGCGAGGGAACATTGGACGACATACTCAAATGGTTCGGGGAGGACGGCTTTTTGCTTTTGGACGAGGTTACAAGCGCACACGGGTGGGAGGGATGGCTGGCAAGGGTGCACGAGCTTTTGTCAGGCAGGCTGCGCCTTATAGTGAGCTCTTCCCGAAAAGGGCTGGCATTGCCAAACAAGCCGCTGCGCGGCAGAATCATCCAGGTGGAGATGTTCCCGCTTTCATTCAGAGAGTTCCTATCCTTCAAAAGAGTGGCGGTGGAAAAAACCACTGTCGGGAGGGGAAGGCTGGAGAGGGCGTTCCTTGAATACCTCAAATACGGGGGCTTCCCGGAAGTCGTGCTTGCCGGCGATGAAACTGACAAGGCGAGGATACTTGGCTCCTACTTCAAGGACATTGTGGGATTGGACATTGCTGAGGTTTCGCACCAGGACCCAAGCACAGTGGAGGCGTTTGGCAGATACGCCCTCCAGAGCACATACTTCTCGGCCTCCAAATGCCTGAATTTCTTCAAGGCGGTCGGGCACAAAATAGGCAAGGAAAAGCTGCTTCAGCTGGAGAAATATTCGGAGGCAGGCTACCTGTTTTTCTTCACACCCATTTTTTCGCATAACATAAAGGACAAGGCACAGTATCCGCGCAAGGCTTACTGCGGCGACACCGGTTTTTACTATGCAATGGGCAGCAAAGCGGGATTTGGCAGGCTTTATGAGAATGCGGCTTTCCTGGGGCTTAGGAGAAGGGCGCAGGGAAGGCATGGGATTGCTTACTGGAAAAACAAGGACGGGCTTGAGGCGGACTTTGTGCTGGTGCGCGGCAGCGACGCGGTGGAAGCTCTGCAAGTGGTGTATGAGCTTGAAGATGCGGCGGTGAGAAAGCGCGAATTTGGCGGCATAACCGCGTGCGCCGATGAGCTTAAGCCGAAAAGGCTAACCATTCTGACAAAGGATAAAGCCGGCGAAGTGGAAGAGGGCAGGCACAGGATACGGCTGATTCCTCTGATGGACTGGCTGCTGGATGTTGGCGCGAATGCTTCCAAGAGCAAAAAGGGCTAGTTCTTCCGCCATAGCAGATGGCGCGCAAAAAAAGAAAGCAGGCAGTCCGAATCCCAACCGCAAAATCTGACTTTAAGATGTAAAAAAGCAGTTTCGCCCCGACCGCGCGCTATAGTGGGCATGCAACGCCCCAGCTTTTTACTCCCCAGCCTGCTTTTCACGTCGTCCCATACATCCTCGCCAAGTCCATCTCAGGAGAGGAAAACGTGTTTTGAACCTATCCGAAGAGGTGAAGGCTGTGATTGCCCTGCGGTTCAAGGAAGCGCGAAAAAACAGGGCAAAGGCTGCCTCTACCCTTGGTTTGGAAAAAGAAACCTCAACGCCCTTGGCTAGACGGGCATGATTTGGCTAGAATCGCAAATTTCAGCCGCCCAAATACCCTGACCTAGTTACGAAACAAGGACAAGCCAACCTATGCAGACAACCACAGACTGTTTTCTTGGCGCGAAACACACCAGGAGCGCCAGCCGCCCAAATGGCTAGCGGATAGCAAACAGCCACGGGGCGCTCCAAAGATGTGCAACCCAGCCCAGGAGCGCCATAAAGCCTCGCGTGCGCGCCAAGCAGGCTCAAGGCGAGGCTTTCTTTGCCATGGCAAGGGGGAAAATGGGGGCTGCACGACCAAGTACGGGCAGGTGATCGTCACGCTGCCCAAAGCGATAGCCGAAGCCAAAGGAAGGAAAACCGCCGCGAGGCGCAATACTGCGAATGCGGCGAGCCCCTGAGCCTGAAGGCGATGAACGAATGGGAGATGGCGCTCAAGCTGAGGGATGAGATAATAATGAAGAGGATCTCCGAACTCGAAAACAAGCTTGCTGAGAAGAGACAATCTCTCTAACCCCAGATTATTGCTCCGCATCCCCTAATATCAGTCCAAGCGGCACCGAATTTATTGTAATCACCATAATATCTAAGCAGCAGAAGATTCGAGTCAAGATCTGTTAGTTTGCAGGCAAGAACGAATGTCAGAATGCTTATGTTCGCTCCACTCATTATCTTTGTCTTTTCAAGCTTCTTCTTGAACTTATCTAGATTTGATGTTAGGAAATTAAAAGTATCCTTATTATCTTGTGGCAATGCGCTAAACCAATTATTGTGCTCATTTCTGAGAAGAACGAACGTGAGCATCCAGATATTGAATATAGTCCTTTTGATCCAAGTAACTACATCAAGAATCACGCCGTTTTTCATTTCTGCATCCCGAGACTCTTTGAATTCCTTTCTTACAGCATCATCGCTAAAATATTCCGCCAAGACCTCTATGAGCTTTTTGATTTTGTGTTTTTTAGATGAATATTCACCGTGTTTGTCGTGCCAATCTCGCAGGGTAGGTTCCACTTCTTCATCTTGCTCTGGAACGTAATTGGCTTTTCGTAACTCTTTCTCTAACATAAGTGTAAGCAACCCACGAGCGTTTAGACGGTAGCTTTTTTTCTGGCGTCTGACTTCCACTTCTTGTGATTGAGGTTTCGGCTGCCCACTCTTTTCTAATAGGTCAATAAGTCTGTCGTTGTAAGGAATTGTATAGGATGCCTTTACTTTCTTTTCTTCTATTAGACCATGTCTTTTGAAATCCCTGAACCAAGCTCCCACATCTCCCTGTCCATCATTTCCGTATTCACTAGCAATGAATGCAGGACTTGTCCAGTTCCAGTAAAATCGTGCTAGCATTTCCTCTGCTTTTTTTGGAAATCTATCCGCCAAACACTCCTTCTGCCAAACCCCTCTCCTTTTACATCTCTGAGCCGTGAATCGGATTAGGACTATCTTCACCCTACCTTTCGACGTTCTGCGTTTGTCATTTTTCGTGCTACTATCAGCCATAGTATAACCTTAACGTTATGTTTTCCATCATATGAGTTATTAAGGCTATTTCATGACGTTTAACTAAATCTGAACGTAAATAACTTTTTGCACTTTTTTTAATAAATACTTGGAGCACCATATACTAACCATGACAAAAGCAAAGCTAACGCAGAACGCCGTGCTGAATGTGCTCAGGGATGAATCTCCGCTTGCATTTATCGAGATTGCACAGCGACTTGGAATCTGCCGCCAAACAGTCAGCCATGCAGTCGAGGGACTATTGGTTGAGGAAAAGGTAACTGTCAAGCCCATCGGCTGCGCTCGCCTTGTGTATGCAGCCAAGAGCGTGGCAAGCGGTCAACACGGGCACGAAAAGATGATGTGATGGACGACGACAATGTGCGAGTGGTTGCAGCCGTCAGGCAGCTTCTAGCAGAGCGGGGCATAGGCGCCAGTGACGCAGAAATCGAGGCGGCATTAACAGAAGTCAAACAGTGCGAGCAAGTACTGGTGCTCCAGTCAGCAAAGGCGGAGAGCACAGGAAAGTTATCGGGGTGAATTGGATGGTATCAGATGAGGACAAAGCCAAGCTCGACGCGCTCCCGCTGCTTCTGTGCGGCGAGTGCAATACACGCCTGCAAATCTCATCTCGAACGCGGGATGGAGTTGTGAAATATCAAATCGTATGCGGCTGCGCACCGAGTAAGATTTCCGTAAAGATGGCGGGCAACAAACTGGATTGATAGAGGTAATTTTATGGCGGACGAACGGACGGACAAAAAACCAGATGGCGTGATTGACATTTTCTTACTGGACGGTGTGCGTGTGATTGGGCGCACCGTGACGAAGGTCGATGAGGACGCTGACTTCATTTACGTGATAAATGAGCGGCAGCAGCGGGAAGCGCTGCCCAAGCGACTTATCGTGCGTTATGTGGCGAAGGGGGCGGTCTGAAATGAACATCACCTTTTCAGAAGTGAACAACACCCAGACTGCCGAGATTGCCGCGGTGCTGCTCTACCAATTAGGCTTCACCCCGATTCGGGACAACGGCAAGGTTCCCGTTGATGAAGGCTGGCAAAAAACCCATTATACCTATGAGAATGAAGTCCGAGCGAGATTCAAAGGATGGAAAGGCAACGTAGGGGTTTTGACAGATGGATTCCTTCTCATCGGCAACAACTCGCAGGAGACACTCGATGCTTTCCGTGCGGAGTGCCCGTTCTACGATGAAACACTGTGCCGAATGGGAAATAATCCATACGAATGCGCCATCTTCCGCATTACCGACCCTGAGAAGTGGTCTTGGAAGGGACAGAAGATACTGACCAACGAGGAAAGCCCAAGCACACTGTGCGACCTGTGGAGCGCTGGTTCACAGTTCGTGGCATGGGGAGTTCACCCCGTGGGTGTGCGCTATCGGTTCGTGAATGACAAGTCGATTCTGCCCATTACAACGGATTATGCCCGTGACCTGATTCTCCGTGTTGCGAAGCGGCTTGGCAAATGGAAGAAACTCAAATGCAAGGACAAGAAAGATGAGAAGCCCGATAAAAAAGACGAGTCATCTTCGAGCCTTTTCAAGGAAATAAAGAAGAAGGTGAGGATGAGCGAGATTCTAAACTATGACCGCACGAGCCGAAGGATGCGCTGTCCCTTGCATACTCAAACGACAGACAGTTCAGCCGCAGAGATTTATGAGAATCCAGACGGCGATTTCCTCTATTGCCACTCATCAGGATGCATGGGAGATGTCATCACCATCTACATGCACGTGCATGGGCTGAACAGACCAATCGAGGCGGCGCTGGAACTTGCAAAGAAACACGACATCAAAGTCGACGGCTACAGCACTACGGCAGGTAGTGCGGACATTCTTTTGAATGAAATTATCAAGCCGAACCGCTTCGGACAAGGAAAGCACCCAAAGACGGGAAAATTGTATTACGGCGTTCCTGTTGCAACACATGATGGAAAAATTATTCCAGCCGTTTTCTGCGACGGACAGCTGATTTTTGGCGAAGAAGTGCTCAAGGCAACTGGGTTCAATTTCACAGGCGACTATGCACTGGTCGGCAACACATGGAACCGCAGCCTCTTACATGCCTATCTGACAAAAAAGACGGCTGGAAAGAGCACTAGTGAACTACTGAATGAACTTGTCGCATTGAGCAAGCGATTTGTTTGGCATGCAGATGAGCGGGTTCATCTAATCGTTGCGGCTTTTATCATGTTCTCATACATTTTCACGGCATTCGGGAAGGCTCCCCGTATGGTCTTCATTGGTTGGGCGAACAGCGGAAAGAGCACGTGCACTGATTTTATCGCAGTCTATTCTTGCAATACTTTGCTATCTGGCGACGCATCAAAAGCATTTCTCTTCAGGTCGGTTGGTGCGTCTGCTGGAATGGTAGTTGTCGACAACATGGAAGAACTACCAGACGACATCAAACGTGACATGACACATATCTTTGACATTTCTTTTGAGGAAAACCGCACAGTCGGTAGGGTCGAAGACAGTGGAAAGGGAAAAGCACCAAAGGAATTCCAAACCTTCTGCCCGATGGCTGTCAATTCGGTGGACTACACGTGGATAAAAACCAGTTCGAGAACACGTGCCATTTTCATTTTGATGTCCACGAACAGCGGCGTTTCCCTTGGCAAATTGCAAGATGAGAGTCGCACGTCAATTGAGAAGCTGAAGCACGAACTGCGCATCTGGGGTATAGAAAATTATGACAGGCTGACGAGCGCTGCTGTCGATGTGAACTTTACTAATCGAGACCGAGATATTGCGAAGCCGTTGCTGGCTATCCTTCAGGATGCTGGGAAGGATTACTTCACTTCGGGAAAGGAATTCTTAATCAAAAATTTCGACGAACACCATGTTGCGGATGAATTTTCTGAAGAAGCGGTGCTGATTTCCACCATCTGGAACATGCTATGGCGAGTTTACGAGAATGAAAGGAAGATAGAAATCCCACTAATCGTCGGTGACATCGCAGTCGAATCCCTCCACGATAAAGGCTTCGATGATACCATGTTCAAAGATAAATGGGCGGCGCTCAAGCAGAAGGAAGCAACCCGCATCGGTAACAGTATTCAAAATATGCCCCGTGTCAGGACAACGACACGAGAAGGGAAGCGGAAATACTATTTCAACGTGATTGACTTTGCTCGATTCATGAAGGTGCGTGGCTACCAATTCGACGAGTCAAAAGAAGAGGTCGAGCAATTGCTCCAAACGACCCTATCCAACCCCACCCAACCCCATCAACCATCTCCATCTCCATCCATCCCTCACCAACCCCAACCGAAAGAGGAAGAAGCAGATAGGGTTAGAGAGGGTATGAGAGGGCAGAGAGGGCAGAATGGAGCATCTGAAGAGGCAGCGCAAGGAGGTGCAGACCAAATTCAAAGCGTAAAGAATGCCTTGGTCAAATCAGGCACCTTGGGTTTGTCCGCCAGCTTGATTCGCGACCAGTGGGGGCAACCAGGCATAAACGCGGTTAACGCACTGTTCGAGCGCGGTGAAGCTCGTTTTGAAGCCGAGACTGGTTGCTGGCTTGCAAAAGACAAAGCCCAACCAGATGGGGGTGCTTCCAATGCGTAGCCGAGCCATAACCCATCTGATAGAGTTTGCCGAGCCAGCCAAGCGGAGGCACCCCAGCAGGAAACCAAGCAAAGCAGTAATCGAACGACGTAATTCATGGCGGTATGCTGACGACACTGAATGGATCTATTGTCCCTGTTGTGAAGCGCCGCTCCAATATGCCAACGGTCTACGCCACGGTTCTCGGTGGTGGTGCTCTTTTTGCCAGAAATTATATCGGAATGCTGATTTGGAGTCTCTTGACTGGGCAGAAGAGCAGTATGAATTAAGTTGCCTACGCCCAGTGCGCAAGGAGGTGTCAGCATGACCACAGTAATCGAGCCCAATGAAGAACAATATCTCAAAATCCCTCACAAACTGGCAATTTTCGCCTTTTGTTGCGAATGCGTTGGGAACACAAAGGACATCACCGAAATCCGTTCGTGCCCATCGCGTGGAAAGTGCCCGCTCTACGCGCTGCGACCTTTCAAACTTGAGGGGGAACATGATGGCTACCTGACCAAAGAGCAGTTTTTGGGCAGTAGGGGGTTTTCCGCCAGTTTGAGCAAGGAAGCCTACCAGAAAATTTTGAATAAAGCCGTAAGCAAAGCCTCGCTTTTGCAAAAAATTAGCCGTTCTAGTGAACATGGCAAGGCACTTGCACGGCTTGGCAATAAATTCAAGAAAAAAAGCGAAGGTGGCAGCCCATGACCACCACCAAAGAAAATGAAACCAGCATTAATCAGATGAAACCAGTATTAATCTGACCGACGATAATATCGAGGTGAGTATTTATCATGAAAAAATGCCTAGTGCCAGGATCCGCCCAAATACCCCCGCTGGTACAACACAAGAAGAAGCGCACTCCATTGCGCGCGTGTGCGCGTGGGCTTGCACACCAGAACCCGACCACCAAGACAACCTCAAAGCGCGGTGAGGTAACGCGTGCGCGCGTTCGGTGGACAGACGAGCCGAATCGCCCTGGTGGTGTTGGTAGGGGTGTTTTGAACTGAAGGCGAAGGGCAAACAATGGTTTTGCCCCCGCTTGCGTGGAGTGAGATTATGGAAAGTTCAGATTTGCATACAAATCCCGAAAAAAAGACACAAAAAAAGAAGGATTACCGCAGCATCAGGATTCCGATTGGGGTTTCCGCAGCAGAGCTTACGAAGCTGGTCGAGCTTGCGCAAAAGGCTGGCTACTGCCCAAAGACACAAAAGGGCGTCCAGACCCGCAAGGACACTGGCAAGCAGTTCTACAACATCAAGGGGCTGTCAAAATGGCTCAGGGAAGTGGTAATTCCTGACTATGAAGCACACTCGTGGGAGCGCGAGCAAGAGGTTGTCGATGCCCTGCGGAAGCGAGAGGAAGCAGTGGCGCTGCTTAGGAAGCGCGGGGTGAAGACCTGAGAAGCTCCTGGGTCACAAGAGCGTGAGCACCACCACGAACATCTATGCAAGCGCATGACCGTGTGTGCTATAGAGTCCATCCAAGGTTGTCTTTGTACTGCGGGATATTTTGATGCTACCTAGCTGGATGAAAGAGATTTATGGCGTCTTCAGAAAATTGTAGAAAACAATCGAAAGTCCAATAAAAAAGAGAAGGGCAAGCACAATCGAAAAAACCACGTCCAGCTTGACAGCGTAGAGGAAGAAAAATGCAAGTGCGCACGAAAGCACAAGCGCGCTGAAAATTGCGGTTGCTGTGTCAGACAGAATTTTTTTCTTTGGCTTATTGACGCCACTACCGCAATTGGTGCAGAAGTTCTTATCTTCTTTCCCTAGTTCTTTCCCGCAGTTTGGACAGAATACCATAATGTCAACCTAATTTTTTACCACAATTTTGACAGAATTTAACATCATCAGACAATCGTGATCCGCAGTTTTCACATAACAACTGAGGACTTTTTTTTCTAGTCATTCCTTCAAACACTTTCCACAGTACGATGATTAAGATAACGACAAATATGACAATGACGATCATTGGGAGTAAATCTCCATTAGTTGGCGCGGATGTTGTTGGCACAGCAACTAACCCCTGTGAACCTGGTGTAGGGGGTTGTGTTTGGGAGGCTGCATTGGTTGTGGTAAGAGTTGGCGCTAAGACCTTCTGCCATGTGAACGCATTGTCGTTGCAAACCCGTTGATTAACATATTGGCTGTCCAGTCTTTCCTGCTCAATAAGAGCCGAGGATCCGCTCCAATAGAGCGCGCCGCTTGCTGTATCTTGCAGGCACTGTTGATAATGTGTGTTGTCAATGCATTTGATTTGGTTCAGGGTGCAGCCGACTGAACAGGTCGGGATCAAGTTCACGAGTTTGCACGGTGCAGATGGCGGGCAAAATGTGGTCTGCCATTTGCCGTCTGGCAATTTGCAGGTGCGTATGTTCCCGTCTACACATGATGGATGGTTGTCAATTGTGCATTCAATAGTGAGGGGGGCTGATGTTTGATCCTGCTGGTTCACTATTGCACTCCCAACTGAACAAGTAGCCTGTCCCTGAAGCTTTACTGCCACATTCCTAGAAGTGACATGACCAAAGTGCAGCGTTTCTGTCGGTTGGTTGCTTGGTTGTATTATGCCAGTAAGACTAGATGAATCAACTGTGCATGTATTCCCAGACACCGTACAGGTTGGCGTTCCAGATACACCTGCGGTCAGTGTTCTTGAAATAACACTTCCATCATATAGTATGTTACCGTCCACATAAGTATTCCTAGGAACATCTATTGCTGCTTGGTTGAAGGGCACGATCTGCGCCGTTACAGTAGATGAATCAACAGTACAAGAACCGTCAGATCCAACTGTACAGGTTGGGGTTCCAGATATACTTGCATACAACGTCTGGTCGTTGTCTTTGACATAGTCATATACTGTTGTTGTCACTTGATTATCAGGCATTATAACTGCGCTAACAGATGACATATCTACAGTGCAGCTATTTCCATTTACAGCGCACGACGGCGTACCTAATACAGACGCAGTAAGAGTCTGTTTCTGATATACGTCGCCTGATGAATCTCTTGTTAGATATTTGAAAGCATCCATAGTTGGCAAATTAGTATCGGAAAATACAGCCGTAACACCACTCGAATCGACAGTGCAAGAAGCAGCAACAGCAATGTTGCCTATCAAAAGTACGATCAAGACCCCCCATAATATTTTCATATACACCCTCCTTCAAACGTTGGCATTTATTCTATAGTCAGAACGAAAATTGCACTCGATATTAATTTTTATCATCATCTCACTTTTAATCAATCTTTACTACATTGATGTTCATTAGGATGGAAGATTCTTCACAGTTATTTGGACGTCGGCAGAACTCAGAAGATTACCGTTTTTTATGATCAGTTTGTTTCCATCCATATAACAGTTTTTAGCGAAATACGTTGTGCCTTGCGAGCTACAATACGGAAAGTACCTTCCACTTCCATCGTTAACTTGAAGAGTTACATCTACTGGAACACTTGAGGAGATAACAATATTTTTTTGACCTGAACTGATTATGTCATAAGAAGCAAGGGGGTTTAGAGTTACTGAGTTTTGATAGTTTATTTCATCTATGCATGTATCGCCGTATTTTACTTGACCTGAGGGACAACCACACACAGAAGCCTTATTGATGAGTGTTCCAGTGGAGCAATATTTTGGTTTGGTCGAAGAGCATTGGTTTGTTAAAGTGCCATCAGCACAAGTTGACTGTATGCAGCTTTCGCCAGAACTGGTCATTCCTGACGGACAGCCACATACCGAAGCTTTGTTAATCAAGCTCCCCGCGAAGCAGTATTTTGGCTTGGTTGAGGAGCACGTGCTTGAAACTGTTCCATCCGCACATTTTCTAAGTTGAAGATTACAAGATACTGTGTCTATCTGCGGTCTTGGTAAGTACTTGTTGTTCCGAAGTTTTTTTACATCGTAAAGTCTCGCAACATTCTTGTTATTCGAATATTCCTGCCAAGCTGTCTCTTTTGCCTGTTCATAGGTAGAGGTTCCGACCATTGTCGTTTCAACAAATATCCATGTATTCGAATCCGAAGCACTTTTGACTGCCACAAATGAATGCCCTGGGATGTTTATGATAACTGGTTCCATGCCAAGATTTTCAAAGAGAGATGCGAAAAGTATGGCTCCATCAGCGCAGTTGCCTGATTTTTCATTGATAGACTCGTATGGCAGCCTTACACGTTGAACAGTGCCTGGGGTAAATGATAAGATGCTATTGACATACGATACTCCCAAATCCTGCACCGCCTCGTATATCGCTTTCACTTGTGAATCAACGTCCCCCTTATAGCCAGACAAACTTCTCCCAGGCATTTTCTCCTTTGCAATGGAAAGGACACCTTCGACGCACGGATCCTGGGGGGTAACGGCATATGCGACCTGCTGGTTTGACCAATCAATGTCCCCCTTCGCACCGATTTGTGTACTTTTTGTATCGCTGTATATCTGTCGCCCCTCTTGCTGTGCGGTGAATGAAATTGTGGCGGACGTAGTAACCCCATTCGAGTAAAAATTGGAACCAAATTTATAGATGAAAAATATATTTTGTTGCTCGCCTGCTGGAAGATTAACCGTCTGTGTATTTGTGTCAGACCAGCTAGGAAGAGATGAAGTCATCGTAACAACCGCCGTTCTGGTTCCAGTGTTCGTGAGCAGACACGATACCGTTGATGAACCAGACATCGAGCCTGCTGGGTTTATTACCGCTGGAACGGCGCATGAAAAGGTAACTGACGGCTTGCAGTCGGCTGGGCAGCTGGTCAAATCCTCGCTATTTTCGCATACCTCGTTCCCGCAGCACATGGTGGAAGTCTTCTTCACGCATACACCTACCTCGCAGGTATTGTAGCGACAGATGGCAGGGGAACCACTGCACCCAGCCTGGTCGCCGCTCAGTGATTCATGGCGACAGGCAAATTCGGTGGCTCTGCTACAGAAATCGCGCGTGCATGGATTGCCGTCATCGCAGGAAGATGGACAGCTTAGCTTATCTGTCAATCCAGACGGATTTTCGGTGGAAACATTATATGCCAGTCCAATCCTCTTCCGCGCATCCGAGTCATCCAGAACCACTATCGCTATCGCGCTGCAAGCCCCGCTGGTGGAAACGGATGACGGAAACGAGAACTGAATTGTCGTTTGTTGATTCGGATCCAGCTGGATAGTTCTCTTTTGATATACACCTTGGGCGTCTTTTGGCTGAAAGATTCCCATAATGGTGATGTTATTCGCCTGGTTCTTGTTTGAAACAAGGATTTCAAGGCTGGTCGAGATGTCCGTCCCGCTGTTAATCAAGTCGCATCTGGAGATTGAAACAGTTGGTTTCTCTATGCTAAAGAAGGCATACCATAAACCCACCAATAGAAGCAGAAACAACCCTGCACCGATAATTTTGAAATTAATCGATGGGAGCTTAATCACTGAAACTGGCACAAGGGGAGGGGCGCTAGAAATCTCCTGTTTATTGCAATTCGGGCATCGTTCCCCCACGATTTCCGAGCCACACTCTCCGCAAAAAGACATTTCTTCATCCTCGAAGTTATACTCAATTAGTCCTTTATAAAGACTATAGTCCATCTCCTCATTTACATTGTTTAAATTCAGAGCAATGGAGACCACAATATCTCAAGAATACGGTGGTCTCCTTGAAAGAAAAATACAAGATGATGGCGTTGATAATTGGCGAAGGAGCACTGGAGATTCTCCAGTTTCTTGCGAAGCGGGAAGTCGGATATTTCAAGGAGCTTCGAGACCTGAAAAACATCAGGACAGAGAAGTTCTTCTCGCCCTCAACAATATCTTTCAGGTTGAAGGAGCTTATACAATGCGGTGCAGTCAGTAGGCAGATTGCTGTTTCCAGTGGAAGGAACGTGGTGGCTTACAAGATAACTGATACGGGCAGACAATCGCTGGAACTTGCGGACAAGTTCGAGAATGAGCTTCGAATGATATTGAAGGAATAGCACTAAGCGCAAGTCAAAACTAGAACGGTTAACCCTGTTTTTCACCGCGCAAATCCCGTCGTTGAACCAGTTAAACAATTCTTTATATACATCTGCCGCGATAATTGAACATGCCCAACCCAGGCACGGTTCAGTTAGACCCTGCGCAGAAGCAGGCGCCCGTTGCAACTGAGGTATTTGATATACGGCAGATAATGCTTCAGGCGAAGCAGGACGTCAATCTTCTTATTGAAAAGTCGAAAAGCGAACTTCAATCGTCCAAGCACGAAAGTCTTCAGATATTAAGTTCATTTCCAATCCCGATAAAAAAAGGTCACGAATGGGAAACGAGGGAGACCTATCGTAAGGCAGCCTGCGATGCAAACGACCTTCTGAGAAAGGAGGGTGCGCCCATTGCCATCTGGCTTGAGGATGTGGGAGATAAATTCCATATTGTGACTGGGAGATATGAGGAGCGGGCGCCCAAAGTAATGCAAAGTGAGGAACGGATGCCGCAGGTTGTGCAGAGCGAAGAGGGCGGAAAGGCAGTTCCAGTAGTCGCGTCCATATTCGACTTGACCGAAACTGATAGAAATGAGCTTCGTGTCACAAATGAGGTGCTGGCAGGCATGAAGCCCAATCAGTTGACAGATGGACAATGGAAAGTGCTGAACAAGATTATGGACAAAACAGCGGAGCACATATATGGGAAGAATTTCGACAAGCTTTCACAAGGCAGGAAAATCAATGTGCTGCGACACATATTCTCTCCCCACACCGATGAGGGAAAGGAACTCGGATTTACATATTCTGGGAGCGCCGAGTTGAAAATGGCTGCGGAAACATTATCTTCTCTGAAGGGAGACTGCGACGACTTTTCGTTCCTATACATAGCCTGCGCAAAACGCCTGGACAGCGAAGGCAGATTGCATGTGAAAGGCATAAAGCTGGCGGTTGTTGACTATTACGACCCAAAGAACAATGAAGTCGGGGCTCATGCAAATGTTTTTCCTCTCGTCCTCAACAAGGTTGGCGGAAAGAGGGCAAAGACATTTCTTGTTGATTTGACTTTCAACACCTCTACAACACCATTAGGACGTAAGGAAAACGAGATTGATGCGAAAAACGACAAATTCAGGGGCAAATTCCTCAAACATATGAACGAGAGCAGGGAAGAGAAGAAAATCGA
Source organism: Microcaldota archaeon (assembly GCA_964650545.1). Taxonomy (GTDB): domain Archaea; phylum Micrarchaeota; class Micrarchaeia; order Anstonellales; family Anstonellaceae; genus UBA10161. The sequence continues at coordinate 31,295 of CAZYTZ010000007.1, forward strand.
GGCAATGGAATTGCGCCTCTATGACGGTTTCACTGAAGGGCTTGCCTACTACTACACAAACAGCGGGGCGACTCTTGCAAAGGAAACTAAGGATATTGGCAAAAACTCCGAAAAGCAGATCGATGCACTCATGAAACTCGATGAATACGACAAGGTAGTGGCGATTTACCAGGACATAGACAATAAATTTGAGGATGCGAAGAAAGCCCTCAACGAAGCAATCAAGATTGGAAAGGAGAGCGGCTGCAACTACGGAGATGCGCTTGTTAGGACGGGCATCATTTACTATGGACAGGGCAGCAATCTGATAAACTGGAGCACGCCGCTATCAGCAAGCGGGAAATCGGAGGACGGCACAAAGAAAACAGCGAGAGGCATTGAACTCCACAGCGATTGCTACGCATATTTCAAGGAAGCGCTCGAACTACCAGGCGTCAGTTCATTCGTGTTGAATGAGGGGGCAAAGGTGCTGCGCGAGAGCCTGAACTCGGAAGGATATCCAATTGCAGAACAGATGGTTGTCAAGGCAATCAAGGCAGCACCATTCAAGCCAGAACTATACGAAACGCTGCTGTCAATCATGAACAAGGAGGGCAAATCCTCAGAGGCTTTGAAGCTTTTGCAGGAATACGTAAAGGCTCCTGGGCTACCTCCAGAAGTCAAGAAAACGATTGAGGGTTTGATAACCGAGGCAGCAGGAGTGCCCACTGAGCGCTAGAGGGCGCTTATCTTGGGACTGGTTCAGTTACTTTCTGGTTTCTCAGATGCTTGAGTTCCTGCCATTCTTCAAGCAATGCCTTCACTTCCTTTGGCGTGTGGATTTTGAAGGCATTCGACGGGGTGGCGCCCTTGTCGCTGAGAAAAGCAACACGCAATTCGTTCTTTGCATTCTCCCAGCGGCGCTCAAGTTCTATCTTATCCTCCTTGGAATATGAGTTGAGGACTCTACCAGACAGACCGAAAGGCGAGGTGTAGTTTTCTGCATCCAGCCAAGCAGCACGGAAAGCACCTAGCTCAGGTTTTTTCTCTGAAAATGTCTTGTCACTTAGCGAATTGGAATACGGCATGTAGTGTTCAAGCGTCCTTACATCTGGAATTACCAGTTTAGGGATAGTGTCCATCGTCTTTGTCGTGTCTTTTTTCGCCTGTTCAATCGACTTGAAAGCCCCTGTTTGCATCAACAACACGGTGTCACCCCCTTTTTTCGTTTTCCTGTCCTGCGAGTGTGCAGTAGTGAATATGCCCGAAGTAAGTAAAAATGCACCTGTAAAGAGCGTGATGGCTACCCCGATCCTGACCGTGTGCCCGATGTTTTGCCTGAAATGAGCCGTCCTCTGCGACATGTATTTATTCTGTCTTCAAGACTATATAAAGGTGATTTCTCACCAAGTCTCTTCAGGAATTAAAAACCCAGATGATATTTTTCAAAGAAAGCTAGGGTTTTTGTAAAGTCATCGTTCATCTTCTTTATTTCTTCTAAATATGAGGGGCAACCAAGAAGTTCCATATACTTGTCAACAAATTCAATTAGTTTCCTCATAGCTGCTGTTGAGAAGCTGTATGGATTGAGATAATCTTCATTATATAACTGATAACTGCCCCATTCTGTAAATGGATCGTATGGGCTAGCTTTGTCTCCGCACGCTTTCACCCTCTGTTGCACTTCTTTGCTAATTTTGATGAAGTTTGCGTACCAGACTCCATCGGCACTCCTGCTCTCAAAACCTGTCTTTGTCAGCCCTTCTTGATGTATGACTTTTTCCCTAAAAAGATATATCAAATTGATAAAGTCTACATAACTGTTTATATGCTCGCGAATTGGCAGATTTTTCTCTCTGATTTTTTTTAAGAATTCTCTGCCACTTCCGTGGCTCAGGCTTATCCTTCGTTTATCGACAAAACCGATGCCTAGCTTAGTATTCGTCATTAGTGCAAGATTGTCGAAAATGCCCGTGAACAGGGTTATCAAATAATTAAAGTGATAGAGTGTATTGTCCATCGTATCATTGTTGACGCCATTATAGTACTGTATTCCTATCTCGTCCAGCGCCATAAGCGCGTAAGACATTCTCGTGGCTAATGCGCTACTCATTTCATCTCCACCATTGTAACGAGGAAGTCTCAACCTCAGAGACAAAAGATACCAATATCCTTTGTTGAGAATATAACCGTGCGAAGCAAGATATTGTCCATTTTTCTTAAAGAACAAATCTAAGAACAGCGAGGCTTCCGCCACAGACATTATGTTCAACGCACAGCCTGGGAAATGAGATTCGAACCACAACCGTTTTTTCAGCAGCAAATCATCATTTGTGATATATATGTTTGATTTTTCGAACTTGCTGAAAGATGCTTGGATGAATACTGCCAACACTCTTGCAAATTCGTCTTCAGTAATTTTTTCTTTGCCATATACTGCCTTCGCAGTTGACAAAATATCCTCTTTTTTGTACCAGAAGGCATTTCGTTCTGCGTACTCGCCCCTCTTAAGTTCTATCACGCCTCCTTTTTGTTCCGCATTCATCTCGAAACGGTAAGCTGCTATGCTCTTTAGCTCTTCGAGATCGCTTTCAAACGGGTTCCTCACAAAATCCAATAACTCAGAACCATTATGTCTTAGGATAGCGATAGCTTCTCTGTTGTTTTGCTTTGCTAGCTCGTGGAAAGTATTCGAGTCTACAAAGACCCTGATTTTGTTGGTTTTTAATAATGGTCGGCTATCCATAATAATGCATCTTCTTTCCCATGAAGAGGGCAGCCTACTCGCTGAGATTTTCTATGTAAACGGCGTCAATGGATGGTTTGTAGCTCTGATTGACTTCGTCACTTGTTGTCTTGGACTTCTGTGATGGGCGCAGTCGGATGATTCCAGTAATTACGACTGTGTCGCCTTGGGCGACACGATTGACCAAGTCGGATTCCAACAAGAGCGATATGGTGGCGCCACGCGTGCCCTTTCTCGGGAGTTCAAGAAGTTCCTGCAACTCGACCTGCCGCACGTCTTCGAAATCTGAATCTTCCTCTATCAGCTTGAACGCACGGCGCTTACATTCCGAGCATACTTGCGGCGACTGCCCCTTGTTTATCATGGGAACCCTGGTGGTGGCGTCGCACATCTGGCATTGGTAGACACCGACCTTCAGCTTCGCCCCAACTGGGTGGCACTTTGTTATTATGCCTTTCAGTGTGATGAGTTCGTCTTTGTTCTTTGCTCGGATGTCCAGAATGTGAAGTCCTGTCACGGGAAGGTCGAAAAAGCGCACATGAGGCTCAAATGGAGTCTCAGGATGCGCGGTCTTGAAGGCAACCTCTTGCGACTGCACAAGAGCAAGTTCTGCGGCGTTGATAAGGACTTCGGGCTGGCGAATAAGCAGGTCTGCAAGCTCGCGGTCATATCGCTCAAGTTCCTTGTAGTCAACCAACAGGCTTTTCTTGGCAGGATATTCTGAGCGGAGGCGGTTTATCTTTTCAGGTATTGCAGTTGAGTAGAAGCTTTCGAACTTCTCAACAAATAAAGAAATGTCAACATCAGATGTCATTCTCCTCACCCTTCCCTGGTCAATATTTGACGCTTTCCTTTAAAAGAGTTGGATCGAGAACTGTATCGTGGCGAACATGAAGTCCGAGATATACCTGGGGATCGAGATCGTGTTTCACGAGGTGGATGGCAGGGTATTCGCTGGCTTCCCGAAAAGACCGCAGGTTGTTTCTGGGCAGACCAAGGAAGAGGCGTTTGCTCAAATCAAGAAGATTGTGGACGGTTTCCCCTCAATTATCCATAAGGCATATATGGAAAACCCGAAAGCGATGCGCGAGATGGAGGATATGTAATTGTCTGTCAGGAAGAGAGCCTTATCACATTCACATCCCGAGCGTTGCATTCATCCAGCGCTGTGATTATCAACTGCACGTCGTTCCTTCCTTCAAACGCATCAAACAGTTTTTTTCTAGCGCTCTCGTCAGCCACACCATCCACTATGAACAATTTGGTTCCGTGTTTTGTAGCTCTCAGAATCGAGTTCACATCTTTTGGTGTGGCGTCTGCACAAAACATGATGCCATCTTTTTGCCTAGAACAAACAAAACCAATCAGCCTCGCAAGCCTACTCTTTCCAGAGCCATTTTCGCCCACAATCAAGTTTACACCCATGGTTTCACCCGCATTTTATTTCATAGCTGCAAAACCGTAAAAACCCTATTGACAAAGTACCTGCGGGTGGGTTGGGATGAAGTACAAGTTCCGTTTATGCTCGAAGAGAATGAAGGACGTGACAATCGAGGCAAAAAGCCACAAGGAAGCCATTGGCAAGACTTACGATATGATAAAAGACGGACTAGATGGAAAAGGAGTGATTGAGGTCAGCTATGTCGAAGACAGAAAGGATACTCTCAAAGTGCCACGACGTCTAATTCGAAAAATTGTGAATGGCGTCATAAAATTATAGCTATTTGGCTTTCAGAATCAAGTTGCCCCGCCCCGTCAATCACCCACTCGACTTCATCCGCTTGGTCTGGATACGCGCAGCCGTCTTTTCCACGAGCAGCTTCTCCTTGATGCTGGCAAGCTCGGCTTCCACCTGCTCCAGCCGATTGCTCTCCTTCGCTGTCCCCTCAAGGCTGAGACGCCTGTTGCAATTGAAGCAGAATTCGACGTCCTTGTCGTTTGTCCACCCGCATTTGACACATGCTGTTGGCGAGAATATCGGCTTCTCCATCTCTGGTTTGATTCCTGAAATCAGGCTTTTCGTCATCTCGTGGCTCTCCTCTTTCTGGAACACGAGGTATGTTTCGCGCAAAGCCTTGCTCCCAGCAGCCCAACCGCCGCGCTTTTCGATGATTTGGTCATTCGCGCCCATCTTCTTCCAGAATGTGCTTCCGCTTCCGCGGAATATGTGCGCATGGAGGTGCTTCTTGATGCCTGCCTTTAGCATGAGGGTCTTGAGCATGTCTCTAAGTGCGTTGTAGTCCAACATTCCGTAGTTTGTCGGTCTTATCACGCGCTCTCCGCGGGCTTCCTCTCTTTCACTGTCAATTTTCACCTGACGCACTTTGCGGCGCGCGCAGAAAACAAACTGGTCTGGGCGCGGGTCGGGATGAAGCGCGAGCCATTTCGAGAATGCTGGTTCGGAGATAGTCAGTCCTGCTTTGAAGGCTTCTTCCTCCTTCGTTTTCTCGAAGGTGAGCCAGATGTCCTTTCCTTGGCGCTTGACATCCTTCATCTTGAGGCGCAAGAGAGACCCGACCCTTACCATGAGGTCGAAGCTGACCATGACATACGCCTTGTCGCGCCAGTTCGTTGCTGCGTTGACAAGCTGTTTTATCTCATTCTGGTCAAGGACTTCCCTTGAGTTTGTCAGGCGGCTCTTTTTCGCCTTCATGACCTTGTCCCCGCCGCGCATGAAATAGTAGTGCAGTGGATTGAAGTCGTCCCCTTGAAGCTCGCGATAGAATTGTAGAAGGTGCTTGCGGTAGTCCTTTATTGTGTAATACGACTTGTCGCTTCGAAAAATCTTGCCGAAAATATCTTGCAGTTCCTCTCTACTCATGTCGGCGAGGGCTTTCGGTTTCACGAATTGAACCCAGAAGGTGTAGATGTCGCGCGCGGTTTTCTCAAGGTCGCGTTCCGAGTTGCCCATGTTTTTCTTCTGCTTGAAAATGCGCCTGACAACCTCGGCATCCTTTGGATTCATCCTTTCAACTGTCGTGTCAGCCATGGCTGCCCAGTCTTTCCTGTAGAATGCATCCCACGCCATATGGAATTTTCTCCCCGAAGGGCATAAAAAGCCATATGTTGGGAGTTGTATGCGTACTGTAGCGCCCCGACCGGGATTCG
>CAZYTZ010000008.1:0-36262 GCA_964650545.1 Microcaldota archaeon
CAAGAAGGATTTTCTGATGCCTAAGATGTTTACTTATTTATGTCCCTAGCTATTAGCAATTGCACCCTGCACATTTTTGCTCATTTGCAACTTCTTTTTTAATCTTTTCTCCCATAAACAGAGAAGAGGTTGAATATGGGGCATATGTATTTTGCATGGCATGATTGCGATGCGCTTAGCCCTACGTTTGGCAAGATTTTTGCGTCTTAATTGGTTCTTGTGACTTTGGCAAATTGCAGGAACCACTGGAAACAAGCCTGGAGAAAAGTTTTTTCGGCGAGCCTGGCTTGTATTGGAAGAATATCGATTAGAAATCAATTAGAAGGAAAAAAATGGTGGGAAAAATGTCACAAGTAAAAGTGTTTGCAAGAAAAGCGAAATCAATCGCGCGGTCAGCACGCGACCTGTTCTTCGGGATCAAGACCCGCAGGGAGGACTTTGGCGGATATCTTCCGATGAACTCGCGCATGCAGCCAGTCCGCGAGGCACTACCATCTGTAGTGATAGAGGGGGGCAGGAAATTCACGAGGTACGACTATGAACCGGTTCGCCGTGCTCGCCCCGGGGTTTGAGCACCTAAGCTACCCGCTGGACAGGCACAATGCCGCAGAAGGGTTTTCCTTTGCAGAGCGAAGCGAGCAGTTCAGCTTCTCCCGTGCGCAGTCAGAGCCGCATGCTCAGATGGCGCTTGTTTCAGCCGAGGGCCTGTCTGAGCATGCATCAGAGCCTGTGGGCTATGTGTGCGGGGAACATGGGGAAATATTCGTGGTATGCCGGACATCAGGCAAGGCAGCAGCGTCGCTAGCCGCTGACGAGCGCACAGCATTTTCCCATGCTGTTGTGAAAAGGCTCGCGTCGCTTCACTCTCAGGGGTTTGGCTGCGGAGGCTTGTCGCCTGATGCAGTGGAATTTTCCGGAAGGGAGGTCAAGCTTCTCAACCCGTCGTCAGTGTTTGCGCTGATGGACGGCGACTCAATCTACTACGAGGCAGTCTCAACCCTGCGCGCGCTTGTCTCGGCAGGCATGGCAAAAGAAGGGGAGCTTCCGAAGCTTGCTTCAGCCTATTTGTCGCACTCGCCAGTTGGCAGGCATGAAATTTCCGAGCACCTGAAGAAAAAGAAAGTGCGCGCGCCTCCAGCTCAGGCGCTTGCCGACGCGGCGAAAAGGTTCGTCCCTTACTTTTAGCCCAAGCGCGCTTGCCCCATTGGCTCCTAGCTGCACCTTATGGTGAGCGGCTTGCCGACCTGCCTCTTGGTTATCTGCTGGTTGTCAATGTATTCGGTGTACTCGAAACCGAAGTCGTTCATCACCGTCATGCCTGCGCCTGACGCGCTGCATATTGATGATGCCGCCCTCAACGCCACTCCGCTTGACGAGCCTGCAAGGTAGAAGTCTATGTCCCTGTTCGCAGGCACGCTCGGGAATGCCGTCTGATAGGCAAAGTATTTCTCCTCGCCTGGGGCAAGATAATAGTAATCGCTTATGTTGGACAACGCGCTTATGATAACCTGGCTTATGCTCTGGCCCCCCGCTCCCAGCACCTTGGTTATCCTTATTGGGTATGCGCCGCTGTTCCTCACGCGCAGGTAGGGCGTGGTGATGGTGGCCGAGTAATACTTCGCGTCCCATTCCGTTATCGATATCGGGGATGCACCCTGCCAGTATGCCCTGCTCTGCGTGATTTGGGCGTCGGACGCCATGCCCGGGAAGAAGCCGAGCAGCGCAACCGAGACTAGGGCTACTATTAGGACTACAGCAAGAAGAACCAGATACTCTGTTGCTCCCTGCGCGCGCATTACCATGCAGTTGCTTTTGCAGCAAAAGTTATATTCCCTCACACGCGCTCGACTTTCGTGCTTTCGCCCTTTGCCTTGTCGCGCTCCAGGCGGAAGACTGCGCCCTCTGCAGACTCGCCAAGCGCAGGGTCGTGCGTGATTACGAATGTCTGTTCCACAATGGTGGGTATTTTGTGGTTTATTGCCTCTGAGAGAAGCGCAACCGCTTCCGCGTCCAGGTTGTGCGTGGGCTCGTCCAGTATGAGCCAGCCAATGTCTGGCGTGAGCACAGTGGCAAAGGCAATGCGGAGCGCAAGGCACAGGCAGGCGCGCTCGCCTCCTGATGCCACGCTGTCAACCCCGCGCCATTCCCCTTCCTTGTGCATGAGCAGCCTGTAGTCCTTTTCATCAGCTTCCAGCTTTACCCCGCTGTAATCTGCATAAGGGTAAATCGCAGGCCAGACTTCGAGCAATGCCTGGTTTATCTCGTCCACAAGCTGCGAGCGAAGCTCGGATTGCGCTGTAGCAAGGCTGTTTTTGTAAATCGCCATCTCTGATGCGGCATCTGCGTATTTCTGCGCGATTTCCGCCTTCTTTTTCATGTCCTTCAGCTCGGCTTCCAGTACAGCGCGGAGTTCGCTTATCAGCTTAAGCTGCTTTTCCTCGCCCAAAAAGTCAGACTCTGCGCGCGCAAGCTCCACTGACAGCTCTTCTGCCGCTTTTCGCGCAGTTTCATATTTTTCCTCGTCAAATGAAAGCGCGGCAAGCGCAGATTGCGCCTCTGACAGATTTTTCTTCGCAGCTTCAAAATCGGAAAATAGCTTTTCAGTGCGCACTGTTTCCTCATGCTGCTTGCGCGCCTGCTCAAGCTGCTTTTCAGATTGCGCAATGGCGTCCTCGCCTGATTTTGCCTTTGCCTCAAGCGCAGCGGCTTGTTCCTGCGCTGTTTTTTTCTTAGCCTCAAGCAGCTTGGCATCAGCAACGTCAGTTTTCATCCTTTCCACTTGCGCTGTGCACAATCTAAGCTCGGCTACTGTTTTTTCAAGCGCGGCAATCTCGGATTTTTTCTTGGCAATTTCCTTTGCCTGTGCATCTGCCTTGCCCTTTTTCTCTCCCGCGCCTGCCTTTTTGCCTTCTGACAGCTCCTCTGCCTTGCCATGGGCAAGCGCGGAATCGCAGACCGGGCACTTGGCAGAAGCGCCGTGCAGCGTGTGCACCGCTTTTTCCAGCTCCTCAGCCTCTGCAATGAGCTGCGCGCGGCTTGAGGCAAGCGCTTCAGCCTCGGCTTTCAGCGCAGCAACTTCTCCATCAAGCTGTTTTTCACCCTTGCCGCCTGAAAGCGCGGCCATCTTCTTTCCAAGCTCAGCTTTTTTCTTTTCCGCCGAAGCAGCAAGCTCCAATGACTTTTGAAGGACTGCCAACTCGGTTTTTGAGGATGAAATCTCGGATTGCAGCTTTTTTGCAGCGGCTTTTGCTCCGGACACCTCTGCCTCAAGCGCTTTCCTTGCCGCGGCAAGCCTTTCTGCCTCTCCCTCTGATGGCTTTGGCTTTCCTTCTGCCTCCCTTGCCATCCTCTGCACGCTGCCAGAGAGCGAGTCGCACTCGCTTTTCCTTTTGCGCCACTCGCTTCCAACCTTGCCAAGCGCTGATAGGGAGCCTGATGCTGCCTTGTGCTGCTGCGCAAGCTCACTTTTCTTTTTGCCAAGCTCTGCGCACGCAGCAGACAGCTTTTTCTCCTGTTCCTGCTGTTCTTTTGCCTTCCTTGCCGCCTCTTCAGCTTTTTTTGGGTCTGCCTCAGCGCGCAAAAGCTCGGATTGTTCGGAGAGCTTGCCTGAGACTGCTTGCGCTGCTTCGCGAGCAGCGTCAAAGTCGCCAAGCCCTAAAAGCCAGTCTATCTCAGTCTTCCTGTTTCTGGGCGTAAGCGAAAGAAGATGGTCCATCCTGTTTTGCTCCGAGTAGATTGCGCGCGTGAAAAGCTCATAGTCCACGCCCAGTATGGACGTGACATGGTCAGTGACTAGCTTGGCGCCCTTCTGCACCAGCTTTCCATCGACACGGACTTCAGCCTCGGAGGTTTTCTTGCCCACCTTTCGGGAAACAACGTATTTTTTCCCCTGCCTGTCAAACGAAAGCGACACAGTGGCATTGTCAGCGCCAGAGGCAATGTTCACCACGGATTCTGTGGACTGGTCGCGCCTGCTCATTTTCGGGAACGTGCCGTAAAGTGCAAAGCAAAGCGCGTCAAGCACTGAGGATTTGCCCGAGCCCATCCTGCCAATCAGCACATTTGTTCCCTTGCCAAAGCTGAACGCTGAGGAAGAGTGCGACTTCCAGTTCTCAAGCGTCATGCCGGTTATCATGCAAGCCTCCCGCATGGATTTGGCAGGCAAACTATAATTAGGCTTAGGGGAGGTGCGGAGGACTAGAATATCTCTTCAAGGCTGGTGCAGCGCGCCTTGTAGCACTCAATGTGCTTGCGGTGGCGCATGAAAAAGCGGTCGGCCATTGCCTCTCCCAAGTCGTCCACTATGATGACGGACTTTGTCTTAGTGGGGTAGGTGGAAAGGCGGCTTTTCTTCAGGTCGTAGTAGAACATGCGCTTTATCCTGTTGTAGTCGCGCAGCTTTGTCTTGAGGTCATAGAAGTAAATGATCATGTAACTATAGTTACAACTAACGAATAAAAACCCTTCGCGCGCCACGCCAGGCATCAGGCTTCCAGCGCCCTCTTCAGCTCATCAATCAAGTCATCCGCATCCTCTGCGCCCACACACAGCCTGATGAGGCTGGAAGATATTTTCGCCTTTTTCCTGCCCTCTTCCCCCTGCTGCTGGTGCGTGCTGATTGTCGGGATGACTGCAACTGACTTTATCCTGCCCAAATCCGTTGCGCAGAAGACCAACTCCAGATTGTCCAGTACTTTCCTTGCCTGCGCATGGCCTCCCTTCACCTCGAATGAAAGCAAATGCCCATATCGATTCTCGCCCGAGTCCACAAGCTTCATGTATTTCTTTGCGGTTTCGTGCTGCGGGTGCGACGCAAGCCCAGGGTAATTCACCCTCTCCACGCCAGCATGCCCCTCCAAAAACTCAGCCACGCGCTGCGCATTCTGGCTCAAAAGGTCCATGGTGCCCTTAAGCACGCGCAAACAGTCCATTGTCCTTGCAGCATTGTCAGGCGAAATGCACGCGCCGCCGTCGCGAAGCGGCCAGAGCTTCACATAGCCTGCAAAATCGCGCTTTGCCTCGTCTGAAATTGCGCCCGATACAATGTTTTTCCTGCTCACAAGCGCACCGCCAACCGCCCTGCCGTTCCAGGTCATGGACTTGGTAAGCGAATGGACCACAATGTCCGAGCCGTGCTCAAGCGGCCTGCAAAGTGCAGGCGTGGAAAGCGTGGAGTCGCTGATAAGCGGCGCTCCTGCGGCATGCGCAAGCCTTGCCACTCCTTCAATGTCAAAAAGGCAAATGCCAGGGTTTGACGGTATTTCGCCGTAGACAAAGCGCGTGTCAGAGTCTATCTTGCTTGCCCACTCGTCAAGGTTGCCAGGCTCCTCCACCCATCTCACTTCCACTCCCCGCTCCTTTGCAAACCTTTCCGAGAAAAGCTGGAACGTGCCGCCATAGACTTGTGCCATGGACACGATGTTTTTCTTGCCTGGCTTTTCATCCGACAGAAACGGTTCTGCAGCAGCCTTTATCGCAGCCATGCCTGACGAGGTGCAGCACGTGCTTGCCTTGGTGCCAGTGCCATATGCCTCCAGCATGGAAAGCATGAGCTCAAGATAGCCAATGGTGGGGTTTGCAATCCTCGAATAAACCCAAGCCGGGATTTTATAGGCCAGTGCGGCCTCCAGGCAATCAGAATCCTTGAATGCCTGCGAAGTTGAGGTATAAACAGGCTCTATTATCGCTCCTTGGTTGTTGGCAATCGCCTCGTGCTTTGTGTAGGCGCCATGCACGCACATGGTGGAGAACTTCTTTGCGCGCATCCCGTCAATTTCCTTTTCCCACACACGCTGCCTTGATTTCACTTCTTCCACTACTGCATCAAGCGCCATTCCTACACCTCTTGAGCGACAAATTGGCAGGCAAGTGATAAAATGATTTGTGAAAAGCTCACGCTATCCAAAAACAAAACGGAAAAGAAAGCTACAGCCTGTCCACGGAAACTATTTCCACGCTTGCGACGTTGGACAGCTTGCCGGCCTTCTCCTCAAGCGCGTCCGAGCCGCCCACGCCGTCCTCGACAACAAATGTGAGCGAAAGCGCCACAATGCCGAATGCCACTGGCTGCTCCTCCATTTTGTAAGGCTTGAGGGCCTCCACAGCATCCTTTTTCAACTGGTCGAACTTTGCCATGTCCTCAGGCATTATCTTCATTACAACTGCCACTTGTCCCATAAAAACACCCAAAAAAGAGCTTATGGCCCTTGCTTGCTGCACGCCTTGCACACATAGGGCAGGGAAATCTGCCTGCAGTGCCTACAGCGCACAATCTTCTCCCCGCACGACGCGCAGGGAAACTCGGAAAACTCGCTGGTCTGCTTTCCGCATGTGACACAGTTTTTCAGCATAATCATTCACCTTCTGGTACGGGGTTTAGAGGGCAATACGCTTAAAAGGCTAGGGGAAAGCCTGCCCCTGGAATATAATTGTTTTGTGCAATTATTGATGCGGTTTGGCATGGAATTCAACATCGCGCCCATTGACTCGGCATGGCGAGGCCTGTGCAAGCTCCTTTTCGGCAGGGACGTGGGCGGCCTCCAGAAATTCGAGCCCTACTTAAAAGAGGCAATGGCACCCTACCTGATAGCAAAAAGCAGCATTTCTGGCAATAGCGTTTTCCTCTCCAACACGCTTTACTCCAAAAGCGCGCGCTTCGTCTCTCCCGGTGAAATATCCTTCCTCCCAGCCTCGAAATTCAGCCTGAATGACATAAAGGACATTGACTCGCTTTTCCGCGCAGCCGAGGAAAACACCGCATACTGCGGCAACAAGGTATTCGGCAAGAACGCCAATGCCGACTATGTGGACAATGCCCTCAATTGCATAGACGTATACCATTCCCACAATGTGCGCAATGTGAAAAAGGGCGCATACCTCTCCTATGTGCGCGAGTCAGAGTGCGTTTTCGGCATCCCGGCATTCCCCAAGATAAACTACTCCATGCGCTGTCATGAAGGCATAAACGTGAACAGGCTTTTCGAGTCGTTCTACATCACGCACTCGTCCGACATGTACTATTCATTCAACTGCACCAACTGTGCCGACGTGATTTTCGGCTACAACCTGCGCGGCAAGAGGCACGTGATAGGCAACATAGAGCTTTCGAAGGACAAATACCTCTTCCTCAAGCAGAAGCTGACTGGCGAAATCGCGGACGAGCTTGAGAAAAAGGGGCGCGCGCGCTCAACATCGGACATTGCAAGGATGGCTGCGAAGGAAAAGGACTCCGAAGGGGACATAAAGTTCATCCCCACTCTCCCGGCGCCCAAGGCAGTGGACAAGGCATTCACCGAAACAATGAAGATAGTGCTTGGCAAGGAAAGGGCGCCCATCGCGGATTTTGTCCCCTACTTGCAGGAGCGCACCATGCCGATAATGAAGGTTAAAGGAAGGTTCGGCACCTGGGCGTTCAACTCCGGGTGGCCCCTTGTGAAGGAAATCCCCCCTAGCTGGCTCTGCACGCTTGACGAGGCAATGCGCCAGGACAAGCCTGTCGTTTCCGAGGCTGACTTGTCATTGCCTCTTGAAAAGCTGGAGGCAATAGTCTCCAAGAACGCCGTGTCCACCCTAGACTTCGTAGACGGACAGTGCCGCGATTACGTCGAGGTTTCACAAGTCATCGATTCCAGCGAGGTGTACTCTTCCTGGGACACCACTACGTCTCAGCGCTCGGCATGCTCGGACGGCGTCATCCAGTCCAAGTACATATTTGGCTGCTCCCTTCGCCAGCTTGACTCGGAGTTTTCGGTGAAAAGCTGCGACATCACGGTGTGCAAGCGCTGCTTTGAGATAGACAACTGCACGAACTGCAGCAACTGCTATTTCTCGCACAACCTTGAAGGCTGCGAGGAGTGCATATTCTGCTCCAATGTGAAAGGAATGCGCTACGCTGTCCTTAACCAGCCGCTTGCGCGCGAGGAATATGCGCGCATAAAGAAGATGGTGTTTGACTATGTCAACACTGAGCTTGACAAAAAGAAAAAATGCGGGCGCTCCATATTCGCGCTTGGCGGGAAGAAACCCTAAATCCCGGCCTGCTTCCTCAGCTCATCCGCCTTGTCCGTTCTCTCCCATGTGAACTCGGGCTCCTCGCGGCCAAAATGCCCGTAGGCAGCGGTTTTTTTGTAAATGGGGCGCAAGAGCTTCAGGTGCGCGATGATTTCCGCGGGCTTCAATGGGAATATTCTCTCCACAAGCTGCTCAAGCTTGTCATCAGGCATCTTGCCGGTGCCAAAAGTGTCCACGTAAACAGAAGTGGGCTTTGCAATGCCAATGCAATACGAAATCTGAACCTCGCAGCGCGAGGCAAGCTTGGCTGCCACCAGGTTTTTCGCAATGTAGCGCGCCATGTAGGCCGCGGACCTGTCCACTTTCGACGGGTCCTTGCCAGAGAAGCACCCGCCCCCATGTCTTCCCGCGCCGCCGTATGTATCCACGATGATTTTCCTGCCGGTAACGCCAGTGTCTCCCTCTGGGCCGCCTGTCACGAAAATGCCGGTTCCGTTGACAAAATAACTGGTCTTCTCATCCAGCCACTTGCCGCACGCGGGCTTCACCACCTTTTCTATGACTTCCTTCTTCACAGTTTCCTCGGGGACAGCCCCGTCGTGCTGCGCAGCCACCACCACGGTTGCAACGCGCTTGGGCACGCCATCGGCATACTCCACAGATACCTGGCTCTTGCCGTCCGGCCTCAGCCACAGCAAAGCCTTGCTTTTCCTTGCCTCGGACAATCTGCGCGTTATTGCGTGTGCAAGCATGATGGGCAGCGGCATGAGCTGCGGAGTCTCGTCGCAGGCAAAGCCGAACACCATCCCCTGGTCCCCCGCCCCCTGCTCATGCCTGTCAGCATCCACGCCGACCGCTATGTCTCGTGACTGCTCGTGGATGGCAGTGAGCACGCCGCAGTCCTTGGAGTCAATCCCATACTCCGGGTTAACGTAGCCAATCCCGGCAAGCGTTTCCCTCACCACCTTCTGAACGTCGACATACGTGTTCGTGGTAACCTCACCTGCCACAATCACAGTGCCAGTGGTTACAAGCGTCTCCACTGCCACCCTGCTTTTTGGATCGTCCTTCAGCATGGCATCAAGTATGGCATCTGACACCTGATCGCAAATCTTGTCAGGGTGCCCCTCTGTAACCGACTCTGAAGAGAATATCCTGATAGCCATAAGCCTCACCAAAGCAGATTTCCAGAAGCCGGATTATAAACAGTGCTGCTCGTTTTATTCAAATAGGAATATCTTCCACATTCAGTCTAGTCCAGGTGCCCTGCAAGCACCGAGTTCCTCTGGCGCGCGTACTCGTTTATGCTGTCCACAAGCATGAACGCGCCGCTGAGGGAAACTTCGCGCTTCCACTCCTTGCAAGCCTTCACCTTCTTCATTTTCCCACCTTCTTCCCACAAAAAGTGGGCAGGGAACGCGCTTAAAGCTTCCGCTTCAGGTGGGACAACGGAAAAAAAGAGCATCAGCACATGCTTTCCGGGGCAGCCATCCGCTGCCTCTGGAATTCGCTGAGCCTGCGTATCACGTCTATCCTGTCTGGGACGTCTGGCTTCTCGCCAAGCACCCTCTTGGTGCGCTCGGCAAGCTCAAACACCTTTTTATCTGTCTCATAGCCGTTTTTCGGCACTCTCTTCAGCGACGTTTCCACGCTTTTGGCTATGCATGCCATCTTACACGGGTCGCTTCCCGCCCCATAAGGCATGCCAAATCTTGGGGCTCCCACTTCCAGCCTCAGCACCCTGCGCTCGGCAATCTTAAGTTCATCACCTGCCGACCTTTTCACCAGTGTTTTTGTAATCATATTCCCACCTTTTTCCCATTTTCCCATATTAGTGGGCAAAGGTTTTATAAAGCCTGCGGCAAGGGGCGGCAATAGACAGGAAAAAAGAGGGAAAAACGCAGCATTTATCTTGGCATGGGCTTCATCTTCATTCCATCTATCCTAGCATCGCGTATTATGCCTATTGCGGTAGCCCGATCCCCCCTAAAGCACCGGCCCATGACGTGCTTTTCAAGCGCATCCGTGACGTTTTTAACTGCGGAAGAATTGAATCCGTCGACCCGCCCAAGTATTTCGTTAACTCCCCGACGGTTTTTAACGTAAGGAATCTGCTTTATTATGACGGTATCCGTAAGCGGCTTTCTAAACTTCATATAAACACCTGCAGTAATAGTTAAATACCATATTTTAAACCTTTCTGCAACACAGGCGGCTCAGACCTGCGCAATCTCCACTTTGGTCGCGACTCGTTCCTTCAGAAGAAGCTCCTTTATCGCCGAGGGCTTGGTTTTGCACTTGGACAGGTCCACGGTTGCGCGCCACTGCGCGCTTCTTCCCCTGTCAGAGGCAATGGATTCTGACTGCACCAAATCCACGCCTGACTTTGCAAGAAGCACCAGCAGGAGGGAAAGCGAGCCTGGCGCGTCGGAAAGCGCCACAATCACCCGGTATAGCTTGTCGCCTGCAGAGGCGAACGGAAGAAGCATGAGCGAGTTTTTCGATGTGTCAAGCGAAAGGAGCACGTTGCTGTTCTCCTTGAGGTTCAGCACCTCGCGGTAGGCGACAGGGATGATGAGCCTTCCCTTTTCATCAATGCGCGCAATCTGGCTAGAAGACATTTTCCCACGTGGGAAAACCGTGGGTGCCGAAACTTAATAAGGGTTTAGTCTTCTAATCCTCCCGCCCTCGTAGTATAACTTGGATAGAATGCAAGCTTGCGGAGCTTGAGATCCGCGTTCAAATCGCGGCGAGGGCGCTCGCCACCGTCCGCCCAAACCAAAATCGCGGCGATGTGCTTTTTCCTTCGGAAAAGGCATCAGATGTGCAACGGCGAACCGTTGCACAATTGTCGAGCAGAGCTCGACAAGTCATCGAGCGTAGCTCGATGCTGAGGGCGTTTTATTCCAAAATATCCAGAAAAAAGGTGAAAACATGAAAAGAGGAAAACGTTCTGCAAGCGGCACGAGGCAATCAAGAAAGCGGGCTAAATCCAACTGAGGATTTGGCCCGAATTTGAGCACCCACTTTTTGCGAAGCAAAAAGGGGCTCCTTTTTCGCTGCGGCGAAAAAGAGCGAAGCTCAAATCCAAGCGCAAAGAGCAACTGATGTTTCCTGCTGGCTCTTTTTTTTCCAACTACGCTTATCGCCGAAGGGATGCTTTATTAATTTTCGACCCGAAGTTTGGCACTGCGACCAGAAGCAGCCAGAGTGATCCCATGGCAGACGTCAACATCGTGAACTTCAAGATAGGCGGGCCGGCAGGCTCAGGGGTTGCGACAGTTGGCCTGCTCTTCTCAAAATGCCTGCAGCGCGCGGGCTTAAGCGTGTTTGGCACGAACGACTACCCCTCGCTCATCAAGGGCGGGCACAATACCTACGCAGTGTCCGCATCAAACCGCCCGATCTCCTCGCTTGTGGGCAAGACGGACATATTGGTGGCGCTTGACAAGGCAACAGTGGAGCTCCACGCAGAGGAAATGTCTCCCAACGGGGCGGTCATCTACGACTCAGTCAAAGTGGCAAACGCAGAGGAGATTGCAAAGCGCAAGGACATATTGTTCGTGGGCGCGCCGTTTTCCGAAATGGCGTCAAAGGCAGGCGGCGAGATAATGCTCAACACCGTGATGGCAGGCGCGGCATTCGGCATACTTGACGTGGACTTCAACATGGTGGAAAGCCTCATGCGCCACGTCTGGAAGAGGAAAGGCCAGGCAGTTGTGGATGCGAACACGGCAGCGGCAAAGGCAGGCTACGAATTTTCCAAGGGCAAGGTGAACGGCTCATTCAAGGCGAAAATACAGTTCATAAAGCGCGACAAGACAATTTTCATCAACGGCAACGAGGCATGCGTGGCAGGCGCGCTTCGCGCAGGCTGCAAGTTCGTGGCAGAATACCCCATGAGCCCCTCCTCCTCAATATTGCACCTCATGGCAGGCCATGAAATGGACTATGGCGTGATCGTGAAGCAGACTGAGGACGAGATTGCCGCAATGAACATGATAGCAGGCGCGGCATTCGCAGGTGCGCGCGCAATGACTGCCACGTCCGGCGGCGGCTTTTCGCTCATGGCAGAAGGATTCGGGCTTGCAGGGATTGCCGAAGTGCCCTGCGTGATTTTCGAGTCGCAGCGTGCAGGCCCCTCCACCGGGCTTCCAACCTACACTGAGCAGGCAGACCTGCGCTTTGTGCTGCACGCCTCGCAAGGCGAATTCCCCCGCGTGGTGGTGGCGCCTGGCGACGCCGAGGAATGCTTCATTGAAAGCTTCAATGCATTCAACATCGCGGAAAAGGTGCAAACGCCCGTAGTGGTGCTCATAGACAAGTACCTGTCAGAAAGCTCAGTCACCTGCGAGGACCCCCGCAGATTCCAGCTGGTTGTGGATCGCGGCAAGCTCCAGACAGACTCGCAGATGGAAACCGCCCAGGATTTCAAAAGGTACCTTCTCTCCAAGGACGGAATGTCCCCCCGATGCATACCTGGGCAGAAGAACGGCATGCACGTCTGCTCAAGCTACGAGCATGACGAAACAGGCTTCACATCTGAGGACCCGCAGATGAGAGTCTCGCAGATTGGCAAGCGGGAAAAGAAGCTTGATGCCATACCGGAATCAATAATCGCGCCCTCGTTCCACGGAGCCTCGGAAAGCGAGGCTGAGATACTCATAGTGTGCTGGGGTTCCACAAAAGGGCCTGCGCTCGAGGCGCTGATGATGCTTGGGGCAAAGGGCGCAAAAGCCAGGATAATGCACATCCGCTATGCCTCTCCGCTTCCGGTCGGGGCAATCCTCGCGGCGCTCCAGTCAGCAAAGAACACAATCATCATCGAGGGCAACTCAGAGGCGCAGATGCGCTCGCTCATACTCCAGAAGACAGGATATCACATAGAGAAGACCTATCTCCGCTATGACGGGCGGCCTTTCACGCCAAAGGAAATCGCCGGCCACGTCATCAAGCTTTTGGGGAAGTGATTGCCATGGCATCAATTGCAGAGTTGAACTCCGGGCATGCGCCCACCTGGTGCCCAGGCTGCGTGCTTCCAGGCTCATTTATCCAGAAAAACCCGTCTGTAGAAAAAATAGAAAACATCAAAACCGGCGACATGGTCTTAAGCAGCGATGGCAAATACCACAGAGTCACAGAGGTCTTTGCCCACCGCCACGAGGGAAAAATGTATAGGATACGGTCAAAATGCCTAGGCGAGGTCACGCTTACCGATGAGCATCCCGTCCTTTCAGTTGAAAGAAAGCACGCCAAAATGCACAACAAGGAATTCGAGTTGAAATGGGTGCGGGCTGACAAGCTGAAGAAAGGCGATTATGTTGCTTATCCCATATTGAAGGAAGAGGAAAATCTTGAAGAAATTGAATTGCCCGACCTGAAGAAAGGGATGGACCGCAAGAGCAAGCCATTCCCTGGCAAAGTTTCAGTTGACAAAGATTTCCTTCTTCTCTGTGGCTATTATCTAGCAGAAGGCCACGTCCACGCGCGCGAAGTGGCATTCACCTTCAATTCAAGAGAGCAGCAATTTGCCGAAGATGTTCGCAAAGCCGCCGAAAAGGTCTTCGGGCTGCCTGCCACTTCCAAAACAAGGCAGGTGAAGAATATAATCGAAGTCTTCATCTCGTCTTCCCAGCTGGCAAGGCATTTTGAGGGATGGTTTGGAACTGGGGCTGCCAAAAAGAAAATCCCCCGTTTCCTGATGCTGCTGCCAAAGGAAAAACAGAAATGGCTGATTCGCGGGATGTGGCGCGGCGATGGCTGGGTCGGAAAGGGGCGGGCAAATTACAAGACAGTTTCGCGCACTCTTGCCGAGCAGTTGAAAGTTCTTCTCATACGCAACCAAATCGTGCCTACGATTTCAGTCAACAAGGCATACGGAATGCACAAAGAGGCATATTCCATCCAGGTAATGAGCCGGCGCGATTTGACGGTTCTTTCCAACATTTTGGGGGTTGAAATTGAAATGCGCAAAGCAGGCAAACCCCCATCGAGCATACTGCTTACTGAGTTTGTTCTGACTCCCATAAGGGCAATTGAAACGTTCAATTACAACGGCATAGTGCATAACATGGAAGTAGCAGACGTTCATAGCTACGTGGGGGAGAACGCAGTGCTGCACAACTGCGGAGACTTTGGCATACTGATTTCACTGAAAGGCGCGCTTGCAAAGCTTGACATCCCCCCTGAGGACACGGTAGTGGTGTCCGGCGTGGGCTGCGGCAGCAAGCTCCCGCACTTCATCAAGACATACGGGTTTGAAGGCATACACGGGCGCAGCCTCCCTCCTGCAACCGGCATACACCTAGTGAACAACAGGCTGACCGTGATAGCAGTGGGCGGGGACGGCGACGGCTATGGGATAGGCATGGGCCACTTCATACACACAATGAGGCGCAACCTCAACTTCACCTACATAGTGCAGGACAACGAGATATACGGGCTGACAACAGGGCAGACGTCCCCAACCACGCGCAAGGGCACCAAGACAAAATCCACTCCTCGCGGCTCGATTGCGCAGGAGGTGCGCCCGCTTATGATGTCTCTTGCAGCCGGCGCGACATTCGTTGCGCGCGGCTTTGCAGGCGACGTGCCGCACCTCACCGACCTGATTGCGCAGGGAATAACCCACCGCGGAATTTCCCACATCGACGTCCTGCAGCCATGCGTGACATGGCGCAAGGACCTTCCTTACTCGGCTTACCAGGAGAAAGTGTACAAGCTTGAGGAGGAAAGCCACGACACGACCGACTTTGACGCTGCAATGAAAAAGGCAATGGAAACAGAGCGCTGGCCAATCGGCGTCTTCTACAAAATCCAAAAGCCGATTTACACGGACGAAATACCGTTCATCTCGGATTCCCCGCTCGTGGCGCACGACATACTGAACGTGGACATCTCAAAGTACATCGAGGAGTTCGAGTAGCTTCTTTTTCGCGCCGTTGCGCGGATTCCAAAAAAGTGCGGACACGCACTTTTTTATACTTTTACGCCGTATTTTGCGCGTAGGATAAAAAAGTTTTTCGCGCTGTTTTTTTGGTGCGGCTTTGGTAGGGGTGAATCAATGCCTGGTCAGATGCGCAGCTTCATGAAAGAGCATTACAAGCATTTCAATGCAGCCGTTGTGGTGGACGCATCGCAGGCATACTGCGATCTCGTTTCCTCAGGTGGCAAGATGATGGTCACGCTCGCCGGCGCCATGAGCACCGCGGAGCTTGGCAAATCCCTTGCGGAAATGATAAGGCAGGGAAAGGTGCACGCAATCACCTGCACGGGGGCAAACCTTGAGGAGGACGTTTTCAACCTCGTGGCAAACAAGCACTACAAGCGCGTGCCCCACTACAGGCAGCTTTCCCCGCAGGATGAATTGGAGCTTTGCAAGCAGGGCTACAACCGCGTGACTGACACATGCATCCCAGAAGACGAGGCAATGCGCCGCATTGAAAACCAGGTCCTCAAGCTCTGGAAAAAGGCAGAGCAGGAAGGCATTTCAAAATTCCCGCACGAGTACATTTACGACCTTCTCCTTTCAGGCGTTCTCAAAGAGCATTATGAAATCGACCCAAAGGACAGCTGGCTCCTTGCAGCCGCTGAAAAGGACCTGCCGCTCTTCGTGCCGGGTTGGGAGGACTCCACGCTTGGCAACATGTTCGTGTCCCAAGTGATAAAGGGCGGGATTTCCGGCTATGCCTGCCTGCAGCGCGGGGTGCAGTACATGGCACGGCTGGCTGACTGGTACAAGGAAACCGCGCCGAAGCACAAGATAGGATTTTTCCAGATAGGCGGCGGGATTGCAGGCGACTTCCCGATTTGCGTGGTGCCCCTTCTCATACAGGACCTCAAGCTTGAGAAAACACCGTTCTGGTCGTACTTCTGCCAAATCTCCGACTCAACGACAAGCTACGGCAGCTATTCAGGCGCAGTGCCCAACGAGAAAATCACGTGGGGCAAGCTTGAGACAACAACGCCGCGCTTCGTGATAGAGTCCGACGCCACCATAGTGGCCCCTCTCGTGTTCGCATACGTGCTGGACTGGTGAGCCGCGCTGCTGCTCTCCCATGTTCGGATAAACGCTGGACTGGTAGAAAATCAGAGCTTGGCAAGCTTTCCCATTGTCTCAGTGAAGATGCGCACTTCCTTCTCGGTATTGTACAAGTAGAGCGAAGCCCTCACCGCACCCTCTTTTGGCGTGCCAAGCGCCTCCATGGCGGGCTGCGCGCAGAAAACTCCTGAGCGCAGCGCGATTTTTGCCAGTGAATCAGCCATAAGCGCCACCTGGTGGGGCGCGACTCCTTTCAAGTTGAATGAAACAAGCGCGCAGCGTTTTGACGGGTCTGGGTTGCCGTAGATTGTGGAATTGGGGATAGAATTTATGGCATCAATGAGCGCGCGCGCCATCTTTTTCTCATGCTCCTCAATGTTTTCCATCCCAATCTTCGAAAGGTAGTCGCAAGCCGCGGCAAGGCCGATTGCACCTGCATAATTCTGTATGCCTGCCTCAAAGCGCTTTGGCGCGCCCTTCCACTTAACCTCGTTAAGGTGTACGGTTTCCACGGTTTCACCGCCCACAATGAAAGTGTCAAGCTTGTCAAACGCCTCCTTCTTGCCAACAAGGCAGCCAATGCCTGTCGGGCCGCACATCTTGTGGCCTGAGAATGCCAAAAAGTCAGCATTCAGCTTGTGGAAATCGATTTTTGCGTGCGGCACGCCCTGGGCAGCGTCGACAAGCACTATTGCGCCGGCATCATGCGCGGCTTTCACGATTTTCTCCAATGGCGCGCGCATGCCAGTGGTGTTTGTGGTGTGGTGGATTGCCACCAAAGCAGTGCTTTTGTCAATGAGCGAAAGCGAGCCCTCGTCAATTGTGCCGTCAGGCTGCACCCCAATCATGCCCATCTCCACAATGCCGCGCCTCTTCTGCTCCATTATTGGGAGAAGGAGGGAATGGTGCTCTAGGGGCGTGGTGACGATTTTCCTGCGCGTTGAATAATTCAGGGAACGGACAACAAGATTCAGCGCCTCAGTGGTGTTCTTGGTGAAAGCAAGCTGCTCTTTTCCAGCGCCTACAAAGCGCGCAATCCTCTCACGCGCAGCCTCGAACTTTTCCTCTGTCTTTTTGGCAAGTGTATGGTGCGACCTGCCGGCGCATGCCGATATCTGGAAGTAGTAGTTTGACTCAGCCTCAATAACCGAGCGCGGCTTGAGCGTTGTGCAGGCCGAGTCAAAGTAAACTGCTCCTGAGGACTGAATGACGGGAAAATCAGCGCGCAGCTTGTTTGCATCAAGCGCCATATTATCACTTTCCAAGCAGCTTCTGTATTTCCTTCTCTGCGTCATTTATTGCGCCCGGGCCTACAAAAGCCTTCCCATTCACGAAGAAGGTGGGCGTGCCGTAAATGCCAGACTCAGTGCACTCGTCAGTGTTTTTCTGGATATCTGCATCGTGCTTGCCTGACGCATAGCAAGAGTCGAACGAAGTGAGATTGAGGCTGCGTGCAATATCGTAAAGCGTAGCCGTGCCGTTCTCCACCACGTCCTGCTGATTGTCAAAGAGCGCAGCCCTGTATTCCCAGTGCCTGCCCTCGTCATTGGCACACAGCGCTGCGATTGCCGCCTCGCGCGAATACGGGTGCAAAGGAAGCGGGAAAGCCTTGTACACATAGCGCACACTGCCGCTGTACTTGTCTATTACGCCAAGCACACCTTCCTCGGCCGCTTTTGTGTACGGGCAGGTGTAGCAGCCAAACTCCACAAGCGTGACATTTGCATTCGGATTGCCTGCCGATATCCCGCCAAGCGAGGTCGGGGCTTTCAGGAAAAACTCGTTTTGTATGCCAGAATAGACGCAAAAGCCGCCCTCAAAGCCATTGCAGTTGCCGTATATTATGAAGTTGTATATCCCCTGTGCAGCGAAGAACAGCGAGGCGAAGAAAATGAGCGTGAAGAGAAGGGAAAACGCCTCGAAATGCCTGTTCACGAACGCAGCGCCGCCAGGCGACACCCTCATTATGCCCGACAGGCTTGCGGCTTTTATCTCCTCATCCAGGCCAGTGTCGCACGGGCGCAGCGTTGCCTTTTTCACAACGCAGTCAAGCGCGCGGCGCGCAAGAGGCCGGTACTTTGCCGAGAAGATGGAAAGGAAAAGAAAAACTGCAAGCGCTATGAAACAAAGCACATCTTCACTTCTTTTTATTCATCTGAGCGGAAGCTGCGCTTCCGCTTCTGGCAAAGCCCTGCTTTGCCATCGCATCCAATACTCTTTCCTTGGCAATCTCAAGCGCCGCAGCCCTCAAGTCGCCGTTCTTTGCGCGCTCAAACACCAAGCGCGTGTTCGTGGTTATTTTCTCGCGCACAATCTTGAACATCTCCTGCTCGTTCCCGCCGATGAACTCCACATAGGAGGAAATCACGCCGCCTGCGTTTGCGACAAAGTCAGGCACCACCACAATTCCCCTCTTCACAAGGCCAAGCTCAACGTCAGGGGTCATGGGGATGTTGGCAGCCTCCACAATCATGCGTGCCTTTATTGTATTCATGTTGTCATCGCGTATGACATTGGGGCGCGCGCCAGGTATGAGCACGTCGCACTTCATGGAAAATAGGTCGGCAGCAGGCAGCACCTTTGCGCCAGGGTAGGCAGTCACAGTGCCCTTCTCCTTTTTCACCTGCATGAGCTGGTGGTAGTCCAGTCCTGCTTCAAGATAAGCAGTGCCCTTGGAGTCTGAAACGGCAACCACCTTTGCGCCCTTTTCAGTTAGGAACTTCATGGTGAACGTGCCCACATTGCCAAACCCCTCGATTGCTACAGTGGCGCCTGCAATCGGTATCTTTGCATGCTCAAGCGCCACCTCTGTGGCAAGGAAAACGCCAAATCCCGTCGAGCCAAGCTCATGGGGCAGCCCGCCGCGGTCAGCAGGCTTACCTGTCGCAGCTTTCGGGGTGCCAATCACATCCTGGAAAATCGCCATCTCATTCTCGCCCATGTTCATGTCTGGCCCGGGCACATAGTGCGAAGGCACAAGCGGCGCAATCTTCTCAGCAAATGCAGCGACGAGCGCAGCCTTGTTTGGCGCATTGCCAGCGGCTTTGATGCCTGACTTTGCCCCTCCAAACGGTATGCCTGCAAGCGCGTTCTTCCAAGTCATTGCGCGCGCAAGCCCGTAGACCTCATCCACAGTGATGTCGGGCACAAGCCTGATTCCCCCCTTTGCAGGGCCAATTGCAGTGTTGTCTATTACCGTGATTCCTTCCATTCCGGTCTTTGGGTCATAAACCTGCAAAACCATCTCTGGGCCGAATTCGTCGTTTTTTATCTTCGTTGAGCTCGCATTCGCTCGCTCAACGTCTAAAAAATTCCCATTTTTTATTGCCATTTAGTTCATCTCCTAGGGTTTGTTGCAGCTAAAAAGCCGCTTAAGAATAAAACACTTGCCATATGCCCTGCGCGTCACGGCGAGCTCTTGCACTGGTGATCTGTCAGGTCGCAAAAGCCACCTGGGCAGTCGTTGCTCGTGCCGCACACGGCCTTTACGCAGCGGTATGCGCTTGTGGACAGCGGGTCAAGCTCGCAGCGCTCGTCGTACTTGCATTCCGCGGACTTGGTGCAGTAGCCCACCATCATCTTGCAGGTGTGGGCAGCGACATCGCACTGCTGGAACGCAGCGTTGCATTCCTGGTTTGAGGTGCAGTAGCCTGGCCTGCTCACGCACCTGCGTGTCTGCCCGTCGCAAATCTGCCACGATTCGCAGTCGGCAAGGGACGAGCAAAGCCCGCGCTTTGCCTCGCACTTATTGGTGCCTGGGTTGCAAAGCTGCCAGTCTCGGCAGTCATTGTCGTTAAGGCAGGAGTCAGGCGCAACCACGCACCTCTTGAGTATCCCGTCGCAAAGCATATAGTCCTCGCAATCCAGATCA
The DNA here is from genome assembly GCA_964650545.1 of Microcaldota archaeon. Taxonomy (GTDB): domain Archaea; phylum Micrarchaeota; class Micrarchaeia; order Anstonellales; family Anstonellaceae; genus UBA10161. The sequence goes on from CAZYTZ010000008.1 coordinate 19,923, forward strand.
TTGTTGCAAAAGCCCGGCTTGACAATGCATGACTTGGCAGTGGTGTTGCACATCTGCCAAAGCTCGCAGTCCACGTCTGACGTGCACCTGCCTGAAAGCGGCACGCACCTCTTTGTGTTCATGTTGCACATCTGCCACGCATCGCAGTCAAACTGCGAGTTGCAGCCGCCGGGCTTTGGCGCGCACACATGCCTGCTCTGGCTGCAAATCTCGGTTGAAGTGTCACAGAAAGAATCGCTGTCGCAATAGCCTGGCCTGGGCCTGCAGGTATTGTTGCCATCGGAATCGCACACCTGCCAAGTCCCGCAGTCGCCATCCGCGCGGCACTTGTTTTCAATGAATGTGCACTGGTGGGTGGCTGCCGGGCACTCCTTAAGCTTATCGTTGCACTCGCTGTCAGAGGCACAATACCCCTCGCGCAGTACGCAAGCCTTTTTCGTTGTGTCGCACGTCTGCCACGCCTTGCAGCTCTTGTCTGATGTGCACCCTTGCGCAAGGCAGCCTGATAGAAACATGATTGCGACAAGACCCAAGGCAACCGGCAGGGAAAATGAAAGCAATGCTTTTTGCGACAAATGACCACCCTTATGATACTGCCCATTCACCCGCTAAAATATTAAAAAGGAGCACTCTAAGCCCGCCTAAAAAAGGGAAAAAGAAAAGAAGAGGGCTAGTAATAGCCCCTGCTTGTGCTGTCGTTGCCGATTTGCAGCGAGGATATCCCCTCCAGCGTGGACAGGCCGTTTGCCTTGATGTACATGTCAGACACGGTGTAAAGCGTGTCATCCATGTAAAGCGCGCGCTTCACGCTTGAGCTGCTGTACCAATAATAGCCGCTCTTGGCAAGCTCGCTTGAGTCTGCGTGCGAAACAGTGCCTTTCAGCACAAAACCATCCTCGGGCGACACGTCAAAAACATACTCTCCCTGGAACACATAGTCTCCATAGGTGTTTGCCGGGGCGCCGTTCGGGTACTTCAGCGGGTCAACCTTTGCCAAAAGCACTGGGATTGCCAAGAGATTCTTCTCCTTTGAGAACAGGAAAGCCTTGTGGTCCTGCAGCGCATAGGAATCAGTGCCCCTGTCGCCAATCTCGTACTTTGCCACCTCTTTCGGGTGCGCAACGTCAGAGACGTCAAACAGGGAAAGCTTCACTCCCTGGTACCATGTAAAGTCGCGGTTCTCATCCTCCGCCTCCACTGCCTCCTTGCCAAGCCCTATCACGTAATTCTCGTCATAGGGGTGCAGGTAGTCAGAGTAGCCCGGTATCTTGAGCTGCCCAAGCACTTTGGGGTCGGTTGGCACTGACAGGTCAATCACAAAGAACGGGTCTATCTTCTTGAAAGTCACCATGTATGCGCGCTCGCCCATGAAGCGAACAGAGTATATGGACTCGCCGCGCGCAATGCCCTCAATCTTGCCCACTTGCTTAAGCGAGCTGTCAAGCACGTACAGGTTGTTTGACGACGGATTCTTGGTGTCCCAAGTGTTCCCGCTCGTGGTGGCAATCCTGAAGTAGCCATTGCTCTCATCCATTGAGAACTGGTTGAGCACGCGGCCAGGCACTGTTCCCTCGCCCTTGTAGGCAAACTCATCTGCCAGCGCGAACTTGTGCACTTCCGTGTTCTCGCTGTGCTGGTAGCTCTCGGTGACCTCGGACTGCTTCTCCTGAAGTTTTGCAGTCAGCTCCTCGCGAAGCGTTGAGTCAACCGTGAGGTCAAGCGGATTGTATATCTTGTTTTGCATGAAGTAAAGAGCCTCGTCAGCCTTCAGGCGCTCCTTCCTCCAGTCTGACACGTTCATCGCGTCGATTTTTGCCATCCTTTCCTTTGTCGCAGCGTCAAAGTACTGCGCAAACACCTCGTTGTAGACCTTCCACTGCGGGTCATAGTAGTCGTAAGTGGTGTAAGTCACGTACATGTTGTCAGGGGAAACGAACAGGTTCTGCGAGGCTCCCATGAGCACCACCTTCCTGCTTTCATCCTTTGACAAGTCATCCAGGTCAATGCCTGTGAATATATTGTAATTGTAGCCGCTGTCCGGGTAGTCAAAGTAATTTATCTCAGATGGCGCGACCTGCTTGTCGTTCCCGTCCACCCTGTAAAGCGGCACAGGGTAGGAGTAGGATGCATAGTCTGAGAAGACAGCGTACACATTGCCGTCAATCATGCGCGCGTCGCTGTAGTCTCCCTTTACCTCAATCCTTTTCACAAGCTTGGGGGATGACTTGTCAGAAATGTCATACACTCTCATGAACGCGAAGTTCGATGAGTAATAAGGCGGCATCACGCAGCCCATGCACTCAATGCTTGCAGCAAGCGGGCGCGGGTAGTAGAAAGGCACGTAGATGCTGCCGAAAACCACGAGCTTGTCCTTGTAGATAAATATGTCGTTCACAGTGCCGTCAATGGAAACCTCGCCTGCCTGCTTCATCTGCGCAGCAGGGTAGGCGTCAACTATCTTCACCTTGCCAGATGACGAGGAGCCAAACGGATTGTAGCTTGAGCCGGAGTTGTACTCGTTCTTCACAACGTATATGTATTTTCCGTCATTTTTCACAATGTCAGGCTCGTCCACTCCCTGAACCTGCACATTGGTCTGTGAGTAATCAGACGCGCCTGCAGACTGCGTGCCTGAGTTCTCAGCGCCAGACGCGGTTGGCGCTGTAGTGGGGGCAAGCGTTTTCACCATCATGCCGTCCGCCATAAGTTCCCCTCGTATGCCATAGCCATACGAACTTCCAGAGCCTGCTTTCAGGAAAGTGTAAATCTCATCATAAGATGTAAATGCCTTCAGCCCGTCACCCGCAGTTGCACTGGGGGTTGGCGGAACGTTTGGCTTGGCGCAGCCTGCGAACAACAGCGCAGCTGCCACGAAAAGCACGAATGCGAAATAGCTTTTTGCCACATAAATCACCTGTTGGGATGTATCTCTGCCTGCCTTTAAATGGTTCGGTTTTTGTTCGGCTTCGAGCCGTTGTTGCCCTTGCGGGCAACTTCAACTTCGCCTTCGATGAAGTCTGATGCAAAGTGCAGCGCACTTTGCACATCGTATCCATCTGCTCCGCAGATGTCTGTCTGCTCGAAGTCTGGCAAAAATCATCTGGGATTTTTGCCATCGGCGCTTCGCGCCTCACAAAAATCTGATGCATTTTGCTCGAGCAAAATGCACATCGGTTTTTGTTCGGAAGTTAGCCTTGCAGCTCTTTCTTGAGTCGGCTCGTGCCTCGCCGACTGCGCGCAAGCTACCCCTGCAGCTCGCGCTTCAGCTTTGCCAGCTCCTCGTGCACCTCCGGGTGGCGCTTGAGCGGGTCCATCCTGGCCTTTTTCTCAAGCTCCACAAGCTTCACCTTGATGTTGGTGTGCCGCCTTGTCAAATCCTTCTTGCTCATTCCCATATCATTACCTCCCGTTCTCTACAAAGCATTATGTCATCAAAAGCCCGGGCGCAAACAGCAGCATTGCGCCAAGCACAATCAGTATGACAGCGCCAATCGCATGCCCGTATGACGCCACCTTGTTGCCAAGCGTGCCGCCCACTGCGAAAAAGGCAAGCGAGAACACCACAATGTCGTCCAGCATGTACATCAGCACGTACAAGAATATATAGAAGTAATTCTCGAGCGGCGACACTCCTGACAATGACAGCACCTGGGTGAAGACAGCCGGAATGGCGGATGAACACACAAACTCAATGGAGTTGACAGTGAATGCCAGCACCACCAGGCCTATGAACATGCCAAGCGACAGCGGAGATGACAGAAGCGACTGGATTTCGCCGGACAGCTTCTTTTTCTCTCCCGAATCGCCAACCTTGCACGAGATTTCGCCCTTATTCCTCCAAAACTCGCGCAACGAGGAAACACCCCAGTAAAGAGCAATCGCGCCGACTGCAATCATCACGGGGCGCACATATCCAACAAACAGGAATGCATTGAGCCATGCAGCCATGATAAGGAAGTAAAGGATGCCTGAGGCGGCTAGGAACGTGCCCACCACAAGGGCAAACTTGCGTTTGTCATGCAGCGTGAGTGTGATTGAGATAAGGTACACCAGCACCCACATTGCGCACGGGTTGAAGCCGTCAATCAGGCCAAGCGTCACCGCAAGTGCCACCAGCGAGTAATCATACGGATTTATGGTGCCCACAATCGGAAGCGTGATTGTCTTCCCCTGCTCTCCGCCATCTGAAGTGCCGTTGCCCGCTCCGTTTGAGGCAAGCGCGTCTTTTATCATCTGCGGCGTGCTTTCCTTGCTGAATCCCACAATCACAGTCTGATTGATTATTGTTGTTGGCACGCCTGAGGCTTGCTTGCCAAGCGAAGAAAGCATTTCCTCCATGAGCCTTGCCTGCGCAGGGTCGGCAGTATCATGGTAAATCCATTTCGCCTCAGGGTATTGCTCCGCAAGCTGCTGGTTATAGGGCATCTGCTCTTTGCAGTGCATGCAGGCGGGGTGGTAGAAGAAATGCGCCTCAAGCGTGGCATTGCCGGAAAACTGCTGCGGCGCAACAGGCTGCACGGTTGGCGCAAAGGCAAGCGCATAGGCTGCGGCAACCGCGATAAGCAGTATGAGAAAACGGCTGAACGGGTCTTGCCACGCGCCCCTTGCGTTTTCTGCCAGGTTCTTTAGCATGCGCGCTATATGGATGGGGTGCCTATTTATACATTCGCGAATCGTTCGGGCGCAGGGATGCGTTCTGAAGATCAAGCCGCCCTTCCAGTCAATGTGCCGCTTGTCGCGGACGCAAAGCCAGAGTCAAGATCCGTGTAATTGACATGGACCTTTGCAACATACTCAGTGCCTGCCACCTGCGCGCCAAATGCCGCTTTATTTGTAGAAAGCGTGCTGGTGTCAGTGCCTGCTTCAAGCACGACTGGCGTGCCGTCTATTGGCAAGGTTGCCTGGCCAATGGCTATGTTTATGCCAGTTATGTTTATCGGCTGGTCGACCTGGTTGGAAAGCTTTATCATGAAGGTACCTGAGGTGTCCATTTTCCATCCCTTAACAGCCACGCCAGAAAAACCATCGGACCTGTTCCCCATGACATTGCCCACGTCAAATACACCAATGGCGAAAAGTGCTGTAGCCACTATCACCACGAGTGCAATAGCCCACCCATACGTCGTCAAAAAGTCAAGCGCGGCTTGGCCCTTTCCAGCAACCATCCTATCACCGAGGCTAATGCTCTGGATTAACTTATAAACATTGTTTTTGCCTCGTTTTCGCAGGTCTGGCAAGTCCCAACATTATTTAATTCTTGCCGGTATATTTGCCTCCAAGTGGGGGGAGCTAATGGAAATTTCAAAGCGCACGCAAGAATTGGGGACTGAAACTGCTTTTGAAGTTCTGGCTGAAGTGAACAGGCTGAGGCGCGAAGGCAAGGACATCATAAGCTTCTGCATTGGGCAGCCTGACTTTGACACGCCTCGCAATATCAAGGAAGCGGCAATCAAGGCAATAAACGACGGCAAGACAGGCTACACGGATTCCGCAGGCATGCTTGCTGCGCGCGAGGCAGTGGCGCGCTATCTTTCCCGCACGCGAAAAATCGATGTGAAGCCAGAGCACGTGGTGATAGCAAACGGGGCAAAGCCGTTCATCGCATACGCAATTGCCTGCACCACTGACCATGGCGTGGGCGACGAGGTAATCTACCCCAACCCAGGTTTTCCCATCTACCAGTCGCAAATAATCGCAAATGGCGCAGTGCCAGTGCCATTGCCCATGGTCGAGGGCAAGAAATTCAGTTTTGACATAGAAGAGCTGAAATCGCGCATCTCAAACAGGACAAAGCTTCTCATAATAAACACGCCCCACAACCCAACGGGCGGCATACTGGCGGAGGACGACTTGAAGGAAGTTGCCTCGCTTGCGAAAAAGCACGACTTTTGGGTGTATGCGGACGAAATCTACTGCACGCTTTCCTACGACAAGGAGTTCAAGAGCATTGCTTCATTGCCTGACATGTATGAGCGCACCATTGTCTCGGACGGCGCCTCAAAGTCATATGCAATGACTGGCTGGCGCATGGGATTCATCGCAAACCAGGTTCTTGCGCCACACATTGCGCGCTGGGTGACAAACACTGAAAGCTGCGCAAACCATATGTCTCAATACGCGCTTGCAGCAGCGCTTGACGGACCGCAGGATGAAAGCAAAAGGATGGCTGCTTCCTTCAAGGAAAGGCGCGACATAATAGTGGGCCTTCTCAATGAAATAGACGGTGTGGGCTGCCTTGTGCCTGGCGGCGCGTTCTACGTGTTCCCAAATGTCACGCAGGCAGTCAAAAAGCTCAAGCTGACAGACTCAGAGGAGCTTCGCAAGCTGCTTCTCAAGCACGGCGTGGCAGTGCTTGCCGACATACACTTTGGCAAGAGAAACCCAGGCGACTCTGACCAGCACATCCGCTTGTCCTACGCCACCTCCAAGGAAAACATAGTTGAGGGGCTGCGACGCATGAAAGAGCTTATTGGCGGCAAGGGCAAGGAAGACAGCACACTGACATGGTAATCATATTAATGTGATATATATGGGCATAATCGATACAAGCGGAAACGAGAAAAACTATTCGGCAGACGAAATCGCAAAGGCAGCAGCGGAAATGCGCGGCTACATGCTCATTGCGCTTCACTGCGCAGGCTCAGGCCACACCGGCGGCTCGCTTTCCTGCGCAGACATAGTCGCCACACTTTATCTCAATATCATGCATCACAAGCCGTCCGACCCGAACTTTGACAAGCGCGACCGCCTTTTCTTTTCCGCAGGCCACAAGGCGCCTGCATGGTACATACCGCTTGGCTACACAGGCTACTTTGACGTGAAGCAAACAGCGCTTCTCCGCAAATACAATTCTCCTTTCAAGGGCCACCCTGACAGGAACAAGCTGCCAGGCATTGAGGCATCCTGCGGCTCGCTTGGCCAAGGCTTGAGCATTGCAGTGGGCGACGCGCTTGCCGCGCGGCTTGACAAGAAAGATTACCGTGTCTATTGCTTAATGGGCGACGGCGAGCAGCAGGAGGGGCAGATTTGGGAGGCTGCAATGGCGGCAGGCCACTACAAGCTGGACAATTTGGTAGGTGTAGTGGACAAGAACTGCCTGCAGATTGACGGCGAAGTGTGCAATGTGATGGACATTGACCCCATTGACGAGAAATACCGTGCATTTGGCTGGCATGCCATAGTGTGCGACGGCCATTCCATTCCAGCGCTCCTTTCCGCATTCGAAGAGGCTGCAAAGACAAAAGGCAAGCCAACAGTGATAATCGCAAAGACAGTGAAAGGCAGGGGCGTTTCCTTCATGGAAAACCAGGCAGGCTGGCATGGCCGCGCTCCAAAAAAGGACGAGCTTGACCGCGCCCTCACAGAACTCAACGTGCAGAACCTTCCCAAGGATGAAATGATTGCGCTTGCAGAGGCTCACCAAAAGAAAGTGACAGCAGACATCGAGGCAGCAATGCCAAAATTCAGCAAGAACTACTGGTGGAACGCGCAGGACACAATGAAAGTGGAAATGAAATCAACAAAAGAGGGGTTTGGCACAGAGCTTGAGGAGAATGACAACCCAAACGTTGTTGCATTGGGCGCAGATATCTCAGGTTCAATCTCCATCAACATGTTCTACAAGAACAAGCCCGACAGGAAGAACCGCTTCTTTTCCATGGGGATAGCAGAGCAGTCAGGCACGTGCGTGGCAGCAGGCATGGCAAAGGAGGGCAAAATACCCTTCTTTGGCACCTATGGCGTTTTCGCAGCAGGCCGCGCGCTTGACCAGGTAAGGACAACAGTCTGCTATGGCAACTGGAACGTGAAAATAGTAGGCGCGCACGGAGGCGTCTCCGTGGGGCCAGACGGTGCCACTCATCAGGCACTCGAAGAGATTTTCCAGATTGCAGGCCTTCCCAACATGAACCTTCTCATCCCCTGCGACTCAGCAGAGACAAAAAAGGCAACAGCTGCAATGATTGACCAAATAAACGGCCCATGCTACATAAGGTACGCGCGCGAAGCCACGCCCATTGTCACATCTGTTTCAACTCCCTACAAGTTTGGCATTGCAACAGTAATCACTTACAAAGGCGAGCAGCCAAACTTCGCAGATGCTTTCACCCACAAGCTTTCCACAGACGCAGAAAGCGGCAAGGAGGACATTGCCATGATTGCCTGCGGTCCAGAAGTGCCAGAAGCAATGCGAGCAGCCTGGATATTGAAGAGCGAATACAACATTTCCGCGCGCATAGTAAATATGTCAACAGTAAAGCCTCTTGACAGGAAGGCTCTTGTGGCGTCAGCGCGCGAGTGCGGCTGCGTTCTCACCTGCGAGGAGCACCAAAAAGGCGGGCTGGGGAACATAGTGGCAGCCGCCATCCTTGAGGAATGCCAGCAGCCCCTTGTTTTCGGCATGATAGGCGTGAATGACAGGTTTGGCGACACAGGCGCGCCCTGGGAGCTGATAAAGGAGTTCGGCTTGTCAGCAGAGCACATCGCGAAGAAAGCAAAAGAGATGGTTGGGAAGAAGAAAAACGTTTGAGCCTATGCCTGAGGTGATAAAATGAACGAAAGTCAAACCAAAGCAGGCTGTGCCCGCCTTTCAGAGATGCTCCTTTCATGGTATGCCTATGAAAAGCAGAAGCAAAAGGTAAGGGGCAGCACGGTGAATGTGGGGGGCATTGACATCAATTACACCAGCGCCCCGACCGAAAGCGAACTGAAACGGATGCAGCAAACCGATAAACACTTCAGCACCTACCGCGGCACCAACGCGCAGAAGGCTCGCCAGTACGGGCTGAGAAAGCTGAGGGCGATGGAGAAAGATTCGCCCTCATTTTCGCTTTCCGCAATGCAAAAAACCTACGATTCGCTCAAGCAGGCAGGACTTTCAGAAAATGCTATTTACGAGCGTGCGGTGCTCAAGGGAGGGGACCGAGTCGTGAGGTGGATGAACCTCGCGCTGGCACTTCCAGTTGGCCTTCTTTTTGGCACTGTTGCCAATGTGATACTGGTGATGCTGGGCTTCGCGGTCATGGGCGTATCAAGCGGTGCAATCAACCCTTTGTGGATTGCTCCCGGCCCGATAATCGGGGCTGCAGCAGGCGTCTACTTTGCAAAGGCAAGCGCGGATGCGAGGAGGGAAATGTTCAAGCAGAGGCTCCATGAGCTTGAAACAACGCAGTACAGGAAGAATTAGACTACCGCCGTTCAGGCTTGCACTTGAATATTATTGTAGGCGGGACCAGCTTGAGCAGGCGCGGCGGGTAGTCCCAAAGTCCGTACCACGGGTCTTTTGCATGCCTTTTTCTCGAGTCAGGCTCCAGGATGGCCTCGACATCAAAGCCCGCAGCCTTCAGCGCGTTGTAAATCCCGCCCACAGTATGGCAATACATCACGAACCTGTACTTCGACCCGTCTTTTCTTGCGCCCTCATCCACGAATTTCCCGGTCTTGAAGTAGCTTCCCTTCAGCTTGAGCTTTTTCGAGTCCACGATTTTGTGGAACGGGTGGTCCACGCTGAACACAAACACCCCGTTCTTCTTCAGCACCCTTTTCACTTCCCTGAAGCACGCAGGCAAATCATCCACATAAAGCAGGGCAAACGCCGAGAACACCACGTCCTGGCTGCCAGAGCGTATCTGCCGCAGGCTCTTGATGTCGCCCTGGTAAAAGTTGATTTTCACCCTGTTTTTCGCAGCCAGGGCTTTTGCGAACTTCAGCTGCTCCTCTGAAATGTCAATCGCGCTCACTTTCGCGCCCTGCTTTGCAAATGCAATGGAGCACTGCGCGCCCCCGCATCCTATCTCGAGCACCCTCTTGCCCTTCACGTTGCCTATCAGCTCAAGTTTATCCTCATTCGGCGAGCCCGGGCCATAGTGCACATCCACTGGTATCTTGCACAATGACTGATACCACGCAGAGGTTTCCTCCCACCATTTCTTGGTTTCCCTTGTCATGGCTATCTCTTGGGCGCCGCGCATTTAAAGATTGCCTAGCACCCAGCCTCCAGCAAGAGGCTTTTATAGCCCAATGGAGAAATGGGCGCATGACACAGATGCTGTCCTTCCTTATACTCATCTCGGCAGGCCTTTTCCTCTCAGAGCTTCTCCGCAGGTTCCACATGCCATACGTGCTTGCCCTCATTGCCACGGGGGTGATAATAGGGCCATACGTGCTTGGCATATTCGAGACCGACGCAACAATAGAGTTCGTAGGCAGCATCGGCCTTATTTTCCTGATGTTCATGGCAGGAATCGAGGTGCGGCTTTCCAGCATTGAAAAACTGAAGACAAAGGTAGCGAAAATCTCGGCAATCAACGGGCTTTTGCCTTTTGCTGTCGGGGTTGCAATTGCCTGGTATTTTGGCTATGGGCTGCTGGCATCCGCAATGCTCGGGATAATCTTCATATCATCCTCCATAGCGGTAGTGATCCCCTCTCTCGAGTCGCGCGGGCTTATTAAGAAAAACGTGGGCAAGACGATTGTGGGCGCTGCCATGGTGGAGGACATCTCCAGCCTGCTGCTGCTCTCTGTGATACTGCAGACAGCCAGCCCAAGCACATCCCTCCCTCTGCCGCTGTTCTACTTCCTTGTGCTTGTTTCGCTTCTCATCCTGACATACATAATCCCCCGCACGCGCAAGTTCTTCCTGAAGAGAATCACTGCCGAAAAGGAGCTGTTCGAGCAGGAGATACGCCTGCTTTTTGCCATACTGATAGGCGTTGTCATCTTCTTCGAAATCCTCGGGGTCCACTCCATAATCGCAGGCTTTTTCACGGGGCTTGTGCTGTCAGATACGCTGAAAAGCGAGCTTCTCAAGAAGAAGCTCCACGCCATAAGCTACGGGCTTTTCATACCCGTCTTTTTCATAATTGTGGGCACGCAACTGGACGTGTCCGTCTTTTTGGGCGGGCCGGAGGCACTCTTGCTTGCCGTGGTGGTTGTGGTGGGGTCGGTGGTCTCCAAGTTCCTCAGCGGCTACATGGGGGGCAGGGCAGCCGGATTTAGCGCTGCTGAAAGCAAGCTGGTCGGCGCCTGCACAATACCGCAGCTCTCCACCACACTTGCCGTTGCGTTCATCGGGCTGGAAAGCGGCATACTGGACGGAAAGATGATAGCTGCCATGGTGGCGCTTTCCATGGTGACAATCTTCGTCGCGCCCATCCTGATTTCGCGCTTTGCAGGCGAAATGGAAGCCCTCCAAACCAGCCAGTAATTTTTTGCGCGTCAGATTAGATTTTAAAATCATAATCGGGGCAAGGTGTCCAAGCCTCGCCCGCTCATCGAATCCACTTGTCCTCATCCGCGCACTCGCCTTAAGCGGACATCTTTATTTAATCATATTTGTAAATTTCGCTAAATTTACAAATTCGGGCAAAATTTGCCGAAATTTTGCCCTCTTGCCTGTATGAAATCAAGCACAACGACGGGGTCGTGGCGTGAGCCGGCGAAAAGTTGACGGAAGCGACCTAAAATTGGCTCCCTTTGCCGGCGAAGCCTCTTTTTGCGCAAAGTTTATAAGCACTTATATTGAATATATATCTGCCTATATTGAAGGTGGTTGAATGGAGAACATAACAACAGTTGCGGTGCACAGGTCGACCCTTAATAAGCTCAAGGGTTTCCGTGAATATGGTCGCGAGAGCTACGATGAGACCATAAACAAGCTAATGTCCATGGTCAGCATGATGAAATCCAACAGCGAGAGCGAGCTTAATGATGGGACCAAGCGTGAAATAGAACAGGGAAGGCGCGAGATAAAGCAAGGCAAGGGCGTCTCAACCAAAGAACTAATGAAGAAGTTGGGGATTGAGTGAAATGGCCTATATTCTGGTTTGGTCGCCCAAATCCCAGCAAGTGCTTGTCAGCCTTCCAAAAGAAATCGCCGGCCGGGTAATCAAAAAAGCGAATGCGATAGTGGGAAATCCGCACCCCTTTCTTGAGCGCATGGTTGATTACAACGTATACAAGCTCCGAGTCGGGGATTACCGGGCTTTCATGGATATTGATGAGGCGAAAAAGGAGTTGCACATGCTGAATGTCAAGCACAGGAAGCATGCGTATAAATAACATATGGTGCGATATCACTTGACTGAAAACGACGGGGTCGTGGCGTAAGCTTCGTCGACACTGCCGCGTAAACTGGTTTTTTACATTATTGTGTACGACGTTAATTAACCTTGCGGCAGAGAAGATTTCCTAGGAAAATTTGAGCGCGCTTTCCAGTATTTTCAGCCTTTTTCCAAATGCCGCAGGCTCGACATAGCCGTAAACCCCGCCCAGGTCATTCCTGAATTCCGTGCCAGACACTTTTTGCATTATTTTCCTGTGCTGCGCAGCCAAATCCAAACGCGCAGCAAGTTCACCCCTGACCCATTCCCAGTCCTTCACCTTGTCGCACAGCATGAAAATATCTCGTATGTCAGTTGCCCTCGCGCAGCAGAACTTCATCACAAAAAGTGCGTCCGCATCAACTACGCGCACCTTCATCTGGCCAGCGAATGTCTTTGCCGGAAGGGAAACAAGCGAGGAATGGGGGAATACCCACTCAGCTGTAAATGTTGCGCCCGACTGCCTGTCGTGCACTTCTTCATAAAGAATATCGAACGCGGCTATAATGTCTGGCAGCAATTCTTTTTCAAGACGCACGAAGTTCACGTATGGCGCGTGCTTTGGGGGCGGCACGCGATGGAAGCCGCAGGATAGCAATTCTTTCCCAATCTTGCTCGCGCCATTCTCGCTTGCCACAAGGTCGCAATCCACTGAAAACCTGGGAAGCGCATAGGCATTCACTGCATAGCCGCCTATCACGGCAAACTCGCACTTTGAGTGCACGAGCGCTTCGAGCGCAGCAAACACTTCCTTTTCCCTTGCAGCGAATTTATCATCCATTAGCTCGCCCGTATTTCTTTTTCATATACTCATACGCATAATAATGCATCTCATTCTCCCTTGCCTCTTCCATCGTATCTTCCAGCGGCTCGACTGACACCCCGTCCTTTTCAACCGATTCCAGCTTTGCCACAGGCTGTAAGATAGCAAACTCCCCAATAGAAGTTCCATTTCCAATGTAGACTGGCACCCTTTTTGCCGAAAAGAACCCTTTCCAGTATGGCAGGTCCCTGCGCAGCACCCTGATGAAATATGGCGAGCGCTCCTGGCTTCGCTGCGTGTAGGAGTAGTCGCTCCACACTTCTATCGCGGAGAGACCGGAAAACGCATAGGGCTTCTGCGCTTGCCCCAGCATTTGCGGCACCTTGAAGTCCAGAAGATGCCGGAAAACCTCGCCCGGCTCCTTGCACAGGTATTCCCTCCTGCCGCGCTTAGTTATCCAGCCCGAATTCAACAGGATGGAGAACACCTTCTTCTTCATGGAGCCGGAGAGCACGAAGTCCAGTTCCGACTGGGCAAAGGGGCGTTTTTCCCCGAAGCGGGAAAAGAGCAGCGCGTACGCGCGCATGCAGGCATAGGGTATCTCGGAATACATGGTTACCTATTAGGTAACTAATGTTTTTAAGGGTATCGAAAGGAAAATGTTGGGCAGATTTTCAGGGCTTTGAAACCTATTTAAACAAATGCCAGCCATAACCCAACTAGCAAACGACGGGGTCGTGGCGTAATTTGGTAGCGCGGTAGGCTCCAGATCTCGCCCGTGCGGATTCGCGCGGGCCCTAGAATACACCTACATGTTAGGGTTCAAATCCCTACGATCCCACTCATCTGCCCAAGCGCCCGCCTTAAATCTTTATTAATGATGCCTCTTAAACTCCTATTTAAGTGGGTTTTAATGGCGTCAAAGACCAAGGTGCGCGAGCTTCTGCTCTACTCCGAGAAGATAACCGAGTCAGACGTGCGCAATCTTTTCAACCAAATCCTCAAGTCCACCATGCCGTTCCTCGGTTTCATTGACTTCCGCGACTTCTTCTCGCCGAGCTTCATCAACATCATCACCAGGCGCAAGATCAACACCATGCAGTTCTTTGCCAAAGAGCGCAAGGGGCTTGCTGGCATGTCCATGCTTGTTTTCCCCTACAAGGTGTCCGAACCCACCATCCTCGAGCATGAGAAAGGCAGCCTTCTCCCGTTCCCCAAAATCTATTTCCTTGGCGGTCACCAGGACTTCCTGTCCCTTGCCCTCAAGGAAAGCATACTGGAAGTGGACCTGAAGATGTGGCGGGTGCTGGGCAAGACGCTTGGCTTTGGCACTGCAGTGAATGAAAAGGGCAAGAAAAGCATCGTTGTCTGCACCAGCCCTGAAAAGTTCTTCGAGGTTGACCTTGAGAAAAACCCCTCTGTGTACATAGAGATACTCGACCCAATCCCCAAGCGCATGTCAGTCTCCTCCCGCTACCCGGTATTTGAGGAAACAGGCATAACTGTGGGGCCTGACAACTTTGACATCTACCAGCACAGCTTAGTGCTTGGCGCGTCAGGCACAGGCAAAAGCAAGGGGCTTTACGCGCTCATACAGGCAATCCGCGCCTCGCACCAAAATGACTTGCGCCTAGTGCTAATTGACCCGCACGGCGAATTCATCAAGATGTTCCCTGACGCTTACATAGTGGACCTGGTGCGAAACTACATCGAGCCGCTCGATGTTGGCGGCAACAAGACGCCTTTGATGACACAGCTCATCTCCCAGCTGCTCTCCTCGGCAATAGGGGGCGACAACAAGTACTCCGAGCGCGTGCTTTTCTACGCAGTTCACCTGCTTTCCTCAATCGACTCCATGAACCTGAAAAACGTCTCGCTGCTGCTCACTGACTCAAGCAAACGCGCGGAGTTCGTCTCGTCAGTGGAAAACGACGAGATAAAGCGCTTCTTTGACGAGGAGTTCAACGACATCTACATCCACCACTTCAACGACGCCATTCTGCCGGTGCTTAACTTCGTGGGCGAGTACGAGCTTTACTTGGGCGGGGACAAGAAAAAGGAAGACCTTCTCAACCTGGTGACCAAGCACCCCGTCACCGTGATTTCCTTCAACCCCAACTTCTTTGGCAAGCGCATGATAAACTTCCTTGCAGGCGCTGTAATCAACCAGATGTACATCCTGGCGATTACCGAGAAGCTTGCAATGCCCACCATCCTCGTTATGGACGAGTTCCAGCGCGTGGAGACAAAAGTGGTAAAGGACATCCTGTCAGAGACGCGCAAATTCAACCTGTATGCCTACCTGTCCATGCAGTACTTGGGGCAGATGAACAAGGAAGTGCTCGACAGCATCGTCTCAAACATACGGAACATAGTCGCCTTCAAGCTCAACAAGCAGGATGCCACCATGATTTCCTCCATCATGGAAATCAAGATAGAGGAATCCTTCAAGAAAGCGCGCACGCAGACCGAGCTTGAGGAAAGCAAAAAGGAGATGTTCGTAAGGCTTCACCAGCGCGAGTGCATTGTCAGGCTGTTTGACGGCAAGAAATACATCCTTCCCATGAAGCTTCATGTGGTGGACGTGGCGCGCTGGGGCTACAAGGCATCAATGGAAGTCTCGAAAATGGACGCAATGCACGACGCGAACGATTCAGAGGGCAAGCCCCCTGTTGTACAATACGGGTCTGGGCAGGCGCAGCAGCAGGAAGGCGCCTACAGCGTGAACTATTCTTCGCAAGCCGCACGCCAGCCGCCCGTGGTTCCCCCGCACGAGCAGCCTGAAGAAGAGGGGGAGCCGCAAGAGCAGGAAGAAAAGGAAAATCCATTCGCGCCCCAGCAGGCAATGGACGAGAGCGACCTCATGATTTCAAAGGAAGACGAAGGCGCTGCGCCTGAAGAGGAAGCAGCGCCCGAAGAGGAGCAGACAGAGGAAGAGCCTGCTGAAGAGGAGGCAGCGGAAGAAGAGCAAGAGCCCGCGCCTGAAGAAGAGCCCTTTGAAGAGGAATCTCCACCAGAAGATGAAGACGAGCCAAAACCAGCTCCAAAGAAGAAAGGCAGGCGCGGCATGGTAAAGGTTGACTTTGATGATTTTGAGGACCAGGCTCCTGCGGACGAGGAAGAAGAGAAGCCGGATGGGGAAGAGCCATTGCCTGCAAAAAAGCGCAGCCGCAAGGCAAAAAAAGCACCTGCTGACGATGAGGGCGATGGCGAAGCTCCTCGCACTCAGGTAATGGACGATGACACCGAGCTTGCAGCCCGGCTCTCGCGCATACGCGAAAAGGCAATGAGCATCCACCGCGAGCGCGAGAAACAGGAGGCGGCAGAAGGCCCGTCCGAGGAAGTGCCTAGAAAGGTAAAAAAAGCAGCGAAAAAGCCGGCAAAGAAGACCAAGAGAAAGAAAAAGTAGCTACTTTGCGCCAATGTTGTAAATGCTCCAGCGCAAGCTCTTTTTTTCCTCAAGCTCGCGCGCAATTTCT
>CAZYTZ010000009.1:0-33231 GCA_964650545.1 Microcaldota archaeon
AAGAGCGCGGAATCGGCAACAAGGCGACAACGAACGCAATCTGCGCGCTTTTCGGTGCGATTTGCGGATTGGCTTTCCTGTAATGCCAGCCCAAGGGGGCTGCGCCCCCTTAGTCCGGTATCGCCCAAACCCCCACTAGAGAGCTTTTCTGTAAATCAGTACTGCGCGCCAAAAGAAGCAAACGCACGCAACGATTATAAACATTTATCCCTAAAGGGATAATATCATCCCTTTCAGGATTGATTGCCATGGAAGCATTTGAACTTCTCACATACAAGGGGGCGCGGCGGCTGTTCGAGACGCTGCGCGCCTACCCGCAGAGGCAATTCACCATAAGCGAGCTTGCCAAAACGGCAAAGCTCCCCTTCACGACAACCTGGAAGCTTGTCCAGAAATTCGAGCGCGCAAGCATAGTCGATGTGGCGCTGGTCGGTAAAAGCCGGGCGGTGAAATACAGGAAAAGCCCATTTTCAGGAGTTATAGAAAGCATCCTTCGGCTGAGCGTCTCCCACCAGGCGCTTTCCATCCCGGAGCTTAAACGCCTGCTTAAGGCAAAGGGCGGCATATCCTCTGCATACTTGTTTGGCAGCGTTGCAAGCGGGCAGGAAAGGCTTGAAAGCGACGTGGACATTGCTATGCTCCTCAAACGGAGAATCGACACATCCTCGTTCATGTCTGGCATCTATGAAAAGTACGGGGTGAAAGTGGTGCCGGTCATGTTCGACTCCAAGGATGAATTCGACGATTTTTTGGAGGGCAAGAAGAAGGTGAGGCTGGTATGATTGACACATCTGAGCGGGCAATCAACGAGGCGGAGGCGTGGCTTGTTTCTGCAAAAGACAAGCTGGCGCTGTCAGAGGGCGACGATGGGGCAGCCAGTGTTTGCTGCGCCCTTGCCATACATGCCATCATCAGGGCAAACGACGCCATCAGCCTGAAGTTCCTACGCCTCAAGGCAACTAGGCATGACGACGCCTCTGCCATGTTTTCAAAAGCATTGAAGCAGGGGAAGCTTGGAAGCGAGAACAGGCGCTTTTTTCGGCTTATCCAACAAGCGATGTCCGACAAAAGCGGGGCCGATTATGGGAAGAAGATGTTCCATTACGATGATGCGAAAAAGTACGTTGAAGAAGCCGAGGAGTTTGTCTCGGTTGTAAAAGGCGCCGTGAAGTAACATCTGCCGGAATCAGTACTGCGCGCCAAAAGAAGCAAAGCTTTTGCGCGCAATCTCCTTTCTTTCCTTCTCTTCCATTTTGTCAACGTGTATGCCTGTCAGCATTCTCACTGACACCCTGCGCGCGAGTTCATCGATTTTTGCTGCTTCCCCCTCAGCAACAATTTCCACCGTTCCGTCCGGCAGATTTTTCGCGTAGCCAACAAGGCCTATGGATTCCCCTATGCGGCAGACAAAATCCCTGAAGCCGACCCCCTGCACGCGGCCGGAGGCGATGAAGCGGATGTGAAGCATTCCATTTCCTCCGGCGTATATCATTAATTTTCCTTGCAACGAACTAAATTGTTACCACAAAATGCAAAAACTTTGAAAATCTTTACATTTGTGGTGGTAAGACTATACTTTGTCAAGAGGGAACAAATCGTATTTCACATTATGGTCGAAAATTATCGCGCTTTCGATTTTTCCCGCCCACGGGAGCGCCTGCCTTAGGGCAGTCATCTGGCGCTGGAAGTCCTTCTGGTCTTTTACCTCAACAATCAGCTCAAAATTCCAGTTGCCTAAGGTTTCTATCAGGAACACTGCGTTTGGGTTTGCCTGCGCATAGCCATACACTTTCCTGCGCTTCTCCTCATCCAGGCCATCCGCCTGCAGGAAAAACTGGTAGCACTGATAGCCGTACTTCTGGCAGCTTACTTGCGGCGATGCGCCATGCAGAATTCCCTTCTCCTCGAGCCTTTTCAGCCTGAAAGCCGCCGTGCTTGCGGGCACGCAGACTTTTTCTGCGACTGCCACTGTCTCCGCGCGCGCAGTTTGTGAAATCGCTTTCAGAATGGCAAAGTCAGCTTCATCCAGCGTCTGCTTGCCCAGCTTCCTGCCAAAGTATGGCGTCTTGGCATTGGCTTTCCGCTCGCCTGTGGTCAAATAATCCCTTGGAAACTGTGATAGCTCCATCCTGATTGCAACTTCCCACCCAGCCAGGGCATTGCGCGCCTTTTCCTTAATCTTGGTGAAAATGGAATAGAACTCAAAGTCATCGCGCGCCATCACTGCAAAGGCAAGGTCAAACCTGCCGCCAAAGTCGGAAAGCCAATACACACGCGGGTGCGCCATGAGGTATTCCAACACTTCCTTCCTACCCTCTTCGGACGCAAAGCAGCAGAAAACCCCGTAGCCCACATAGCCAAGCTCGGAGAAATTCACAAGCGCCATGTAGTGCTTTATCACGCCCTCCTTCTCCAGACGCGCAAGCCTGTAGCGCACCACCTCGGGCGAGGAGCGGACTGCGCGCGCAAGCTGCTTCACCCCTGCGCGCGCCTTGCCTTCCAGCGCGAGCAATATCTTCCTGTCGAGGGTGTCAAGTTCCATATTTTCTTTTTTAGCAAAAAAAGCTTATAAAAGTTGTTGTTTGGCATAATTTCTGCTCAAAAGTATAATAAACCACAATAACCACATTGAACAACACAGAACAACAGAAAAAAGAAAAACGAGGTGGTTTGAATGGCATTGATTATGAAAGGTGGCAAGGAAGTGCGCGTGCCTGGAAGGGCAATCCCGGAAGGCAAGCGCAGGCAAGACGCGCTTGGGAAGCTAGATAGCATGGGCTGGCGTGAGTTCCAGAAAATGCCTCTGGCTGACAGGCTCGGCTTGATACAGATAGCTGGCTTGTCTAGCGAATTTCCGGACAGGGTATATATGTCTGATAGGATATTTGATGAAGTAACTGGCCGCAGAAAAAGTGAGACTGTTCTATGCGTTGAAGAAATCAAGGCGTTTGTTGAAAACAGAGGCACAAAAAAGACCATCACGTATCCGGTTATTTGTGGCCTAGGCAAGGAGGTCATGGCTCAATACGAAAAAGCCAAAGCGGAAGGAAAATATATTGAAATAGTCAGCGACGTAGTCCACCGCTGCCTGCTGCGTGTAGAATACCCGGCGGTAATCAGCGATTCAGCATCTTTGATGACACTTATCGTGCTTCCTCAGATGCTGCCCGATTATACGCGCGTATCGTTTGGAGGGATTAAATACATCACCCTTAAAGAAACCGGCAAAGAAGATGGAAAACGTTTCATCATTGCAATGCCAACTCAGATAATGTCTTACCACGAAGACATATTTCGTATAATGGGCAAGGCTCTAGGCTACGAGAAAGGCGTTCTCAAATGCATTGGAGGCGGGTTTGTAGAGATTACTGATGGCGGGGTATCCATCAAAGGAGAGTCGGAGAAATATGGTGCTTGCCAGATAGATGTTACGAAACCAATCGACGACTTATTGGTTGAAAAATTGTCAGAACTTATTGTTCTTTGCCATGAAAAAGGGTTTGCAGACCTGGAAAGAGTACTCGTGGCAGTTTCGGTGCAAAAAATCCACAAATTGATTTACGAAGTGGTTGATGAATTTTTGGACAAACGTGCGTCAGAGTTAATGCAAGCCTGGCTGCAGAAAGGCGGCGAATTGGGAGAGATTGAAATCAAGGTCAAAGGAATATCATCAAAGTAAAAATCGCTCCCATTTTTTCTTTTCTCATGTTTGTGGTGGCATGGCTCATGCGATGCATGCGCTCAGTCCTTCTTTATGGGCAGCGGCGAGGAATAGGGCGCGAGAAGCTTTGCAGCCAGATGGAGCGCGGCTGCGACGTCTGCCTCGCTTCGGCCGCCTGTGCAGATGATTTTCCCGTTCTTGAAGAGAAGCAGCGATGTTTTCGGTATCTTGAACTTCAGTATTGCGCCAGGGAACTGCTCAGGCTCGTATTCCACGTCGGGCACTTCCGAGGCAATGCCATAGAGGTCAAGCTCCACGCCAAGCGCGGCTGAAGCCACGATGTTCTGGATGATGAATTTCGGCTTGAAGTTCTTCGGCGGCGTAATTTTGGAGTACTTGATGAGCATCTGCATTGTTTTCTCGATGGCAGCTCCCACCTCGCGCTCGTTCTTGCCCCCTGCGCAGATTATCTTGCCGTTCTTGAAGAGAAGCAGCGAGGTCTTCGGTTCCTTGAGCTTCAGAATGGCGCCAGGGAACTGCTCAGGCTCGTATTCCACGTCGTGCAGCTTGGATGCTATGGTGTAAAGGTCAAGTTCAAGGCCGAGTGCGGACGAGGCGACAATATTTTCTATCTTGAACGTAGGCTTTATGGAAATCAACGGTTTTCCAGACTTCTTGGCAGCCTTTTTGCGCCTGCTCTTTTTCATTAGAACCAGCCCCAATCAAAACATTTTTAAACCGACTGAGGTATTTAAAAGGGCAAGGTATTTAAAATAGACACTAAGTAAACTCTCCCTGGCTGCATTTGCAACTACTAAGGTGATATGTATGCGACGCTCACTTGGAAAAATGTCAAAGAGAAGCAGGGCGCTTGGCCATGCCAAGCGCAGGCTCACGATCCCAGGGCTCATCAGCTCGTACTCCGTCGGGGACTGCGTGTCAATCGACTCGCAGTCAAAATATTCCGGCATGCCGCACCCCCGCTACCGCGGCAGGACCGGCACCATAGTCGCCACGCGCGGCAAGGCGTACGTCGTGGAAATCAGCGACATGAACGCGACGAAGCAGCTCATCATCCCGCCGGTGCACCTGAAGAAGATAAGCAAGGCATAAGGTGGTCATCATGATAGGCAAAGGCGCAAACACAATCCGCCCGGCAACTCTTGCCGAGGTTGAAAAGATACTGGACAAGAGGCAAAGCGTGGGCGGCGGAGAGTTCGGCTTCGAGCAGCAGACTTCTCTTGAGTATGCCAAGCGCTTTTCCCACCTCAAGCTCAGCGACGCAAAGGCGATGCTCGAAGAGCTTGAAAAGCTCGACATAAGAACCGAGACAGCGGTGAAAATCGTGGACCTTCTCCCGAAGAACAAGAGCCAGATCATGCTTATTTTGGCAAAGGACAAAGTCGAGCTTCCTGAAAAGACTCTGGCCAAGGCCGAAGCCCTCATTGCCGAATACGGCAAGAAGGCAAAGAAATTCGAGCCAAAAGCCGAGATTGTGCCTGAAGCAGCGCCTGCGGCAGAAAAGCCTACAGAGCCTGCGGCTGCTGAAAAGAAGGCCGATTAAAGATAGCATTTTATATTGCTTCGAAGATAATCATTAGTGTGGGCAGTGGATATGGAAATACAGCCGCTTCAGCGGCTTATCCCCACAAAAGGAAATGGTTTTTATGGAAATGCAGTTGCCTCCGGCAACTTATTTCCAAAAATCCAAATGGAATGATTTTATGGAAACACAGCCGCTCCGGCGGCTTATTCCCATAACACCTGTTGATATTATGGAAATGGAAGTGTACGCAAAAGTGATTGACTTCATGCCTGACGGCAGGGCAATTGACCGCATGCGCGAGCCAGTAGCGCAGCTTGTGGGCGAGAAGTACTTCACGCTCCTAGAGGTTTCCATAAAGCGCGGCTCAACCTGCACGCTTGGCCAGAGGCTGTGCATTGGCAAGGAAGGCAGGGAGGAAGTGGAGAAGATAAAGAAAAGGCTCGACTTCCAGGACCTTTCCGCAACTTCAAGGAACGAGCTTCAGATAGTGGCCCGCAACATAATCGCTGAGCGCGAGGCGGACTTTGTCACGTTCTTCAACAAGGCAGGCCCGATTTCAATGAGGCTGCACCAGCTTGAGCTTCTCTCTGGGGTGGGCAAGAAGCACCTGCAGGAAATACTGGAAGCGCGCGAGACCAAGCCGTTTGAGAGCTTCAAGGACATCCAGTCGCGCGTGGCTTTGCTTCCCGACCCTGCAAACCTGCTGCTTTCGCGAATTAACGAGGAGCTGCAGGGGGTTTCCAAGTACTACTTGTTCGTGCGGCCCCCGTCCAGGCACTACGAAGACTCCTGACTTGCAGCTCCTCCTCATCGCCTTTTATTCTTTCTTGGAGCTTAAGCCATTCTGAAGAACAACTCTGGGCTCGTGTGGCAACCTGGATAGCCGACGAGGCTTCGAACCTCGGGATAAGGGTTCAAATCCCTTCGAGCCCGCTTTCGCTTCGCGAAAAAGGGGCCCCTTTTTGCCAGCGGGCAAAAAGAGGGCGCTCAAACGTGCCCGTCTGGCCAAATGCTTGCGCATTTGACCATCCCTTCGAGCCCGTTGTCTGTTTTCATTTTTCCGGTGGGGGAATGGCGCTGCGCTATCTCTTCATTTCCTTGCTTTTTCTGCTTGCGCCAGCCAATGCGCTGTTCCTTGCGGGGCAGTCCCAGGCGGGCGGCGAAATTTCCGTGCTGTGCGAAGGCCAGGCAAGCATCTTCGTTTCGTCGCCAGACGGGCAGCTGCGCGCAATTACGCTTGACATCGCAAGCCAGGCTGCATTTTACCCGCAATTCAAGGGCCCCTACACTGTGCAGTGCGGCAATGAGACAAAAACAGTCATCATCCAACTGCCACAGCAGGAAGGCGCGGATGCGCTTGGCGGGGAAAGTGCGCTTCCCATTGTGACGGGCGTGGCAATTTTCATTGCTGCTGCAATTGCGCTTGCCGCAAGAATGTTGCTTGGGCGGAAAACAACATTCTCAAAGCGCTGTGAAAGCGGGCGCGTGTCGCTTTCCCTTCGCGCAGGCCAGGATCTTCACTCAATAAAGATAACTGACCCTGACGGGGGCAAAGGCGGCGCTGCGCTTGAGCTTTCCATCCCGCGATTGCGCAGGGGAGCTGCCTGGAGCTGGGAATACGAGATGGAGCAAGGCGCGCCCCTATTGCCTGCCCGCATGCATGCAAAATGCAAAAGAGGCGAAATCTTCCTGGTGTCAGGAACAGGGGAAAAAACTGAAGGGGAAAAGAAGCAGGTGCCAAGAAAGCTGCCGAAAGGCTAGGAACGGGACTGCTCGCCGGCGTGCCATGCACCTGAGACCATCATCACCAGTATTATATCCACAAGGGCAAACGGCAGCATGAGCAGGGAAAATCGCATCACAAGCATGGCCTGCACGCAAAGAAGGGAAATGGCAAGTATCCCATACGCCGCCACCTGGCTTTTCCAGCAAAGAAGCGAGCCTACAAAAAGCACGAATATCGCGCCTCCAGTGGCAACTGAAACTGGAAGCTCGAACTGGACGAAAAAGCCAAGCGCGGTTGCGCAGATGAGAAGCACTTCTGCTATCATTGCGACAAGTACGCGGTCAGCCATATCCCCCTGGTAATCGCGCATCATGCTCACCTTGTGCTGCAAAGCTGCCTTGCAGCCTCGAGCGCCTCGGAAGGCGCCAATGAAAACACTTTCCGCTCCGAATTTTTAAGCGTTTGCGCAAATTTCGCGGCCAGCGGCTTGTCATCAGACCCGAACAGCGCGCGCCGCGCATCCACAACCGCGTTCTTCAGGCTTTTTTTCTTGTGTGAAAACAGCGAGCCTATCGCTTTTTCCTCGCACGCGCCCATAACAAAACCAGTCTTTTCAAGGGAGATTATGCACGAGTCCACTTTTGGCGCAGGCGAAAAGGCAGTCCTTTCCACAAGGGCAAGCATCTCAGGCTTGAAGCAAAGCTGGGTGAAAACAGACAGCCTTCCGTACTGGCGGCTGCCAGGCTCTGCCACGATGCGCGCTGCGACCTCTTTTTGGATGCAAAGAACAGCCTTGCCGAATTCCATGCGCGCCAACTTGAGAAGTATTGGTGATGTGATGTAATAGGGAATGTTGCCCACAATCCTGCCAAACTTTGCAGACTCGTCGAACTCCAGGAAATCCGCCTCAAGCACGCGCACGCGCTTGGCAGTTGCAAACTTTATGCGCAGCTTCCGGGCAAGCTTTGGGTCAAGCTCCACCGCAGTGATGTGCCCTGCGCCTGCCGCAAGCAATTTCGAGGTCAGCGTCCCGTCTCCAGCGCCAATTTCGAGAACCGAGTTGCTGCGCGCATCCGCGCATTCCGCCTCGTAGGCAAGCACGTCGTCATCAACAAGGAAATTCTGCCCGAGTTTGGCTTTCATGAGGCTCACTTAAAGCTTTGTAGTCACTCTTGCCGAGTCATGCTCCACAATCACGGTGTGCTCGGACTGCGACACCATGCCCTTGCCAGTGTCGCGAAGCACTGGGTATGGGTGCAGCGCGCCGGAATTCAGAAGCTCGCGAAGCGCTGTTGCAAGCGTGAGGCGCGACTTGAATACTCCCCTCAGCCAGCGCTCTGCAAACGGGAGGGAGAAGTAATTTTTCACAATGTGCTCAAGCAACTCGCGCGAGTATTTCATGCGAAGACGGGGCGTTGCCTGCAGCGCGAATATCTCTACCTGCGCGGTGTCTGCCACATGCCCGCTGCCTGTTGAGGCAAAAGGCTCGATTGCGAAAATGTCTCCCTCCTGCACCACATAGCCGCCAGTGCCTGCAATGTTTGGTATGTCCACTCCTGCGTGGAGAAGGTAGGGCTCAATCTTGTGGCCGGTGAGGTTCTCAATGGGCTTGAAGCCGCGCGAGGTTATCTCCTTTTCTATCGCAGCGCCTATGTCGCCAACTGCCACTCCGGGCTTTATGAATGCAACCGCTGCGTCAAGCGCAGCCTGTGATGCTTCGCAAAGCTTGCCTTGCTCGTTTGACAAGTCCACGGTGACTGCCATGTCGCCAATGCACCCGTCTATCTGCGCGCCTATGTCTATTTTGACAAGGTCCGTCTCGCCGATGAGCACTTCATTGTCAGCCTCCGGGGTGAAGTGTGCTGCAATCTCGTTTATCGATATGTTTGCAGGAAAGCCGGGCTTTCCGCCGGCATCCCCAATCATCTTCTCAAGCGATTCGGCAATGTCAAAGTACGACTCTCCCGGAAGCACGAGCTTTGGCACCTCCTTCATCACCGATGCCGCGATTTTCCCGGCCTTTGAGAAATTTTCGTACATCTGGGCTATTTCTTCATCAGTGGGCGCGTCATGCCCGTGTGAATGCCCCTCATGCTCCTGCACGTCTGGGGCGGTGTCATCTTCATCCATAAAACCACGGTAAAATTGGCATCCTCAGATTTATAAGGCAAGTGCCGCAGGAAAGCCCGCGTTTTCAATCGTGGGATGAATCGGCACTGGAATCCTACTGGCGAAAGGAATATGAACGTATAGATGGAGACAATAACATGCTTGGCCTAAAATACAGGATATATCCCTCTAGGGTTCAGCAGCAGAGGCTCATCGCCAGCCTCAGGCTTTGCAGGGAACTTCGCAACCACCTGCTCCAGTTCTGCAAGGATGGCTACAGGGCAGCCAAGGAAAAAGGTGAAAGGTTTTTCCCGACGGCATTCACCATGAACTATGAAGTTACACGTTTCAAGAAGGAACACCCCGAGTATGATTGTGTTTGGGCCCAGACCCTCCAGGGAGTGAGCAATCATCTTGGCAGTGCCTATTCCTCATTCTTCAGGCGTGTCAAGGAAAGGCAGAAAGGCAGCAAAGCAAAGGTGGGGTTCCCACGTTTCAAGAAGAAACTATACAGCCTTCTCTATCCCGGCGCATACGGCACAGGCTACAGGCTTGAAAACTACAAAATCCTGAAAGTTTCAAAAATAGGCAGAATTCCGATTAAGCTTGACAGGGCTCCAAAAGGCAACATCAAAGCTATGGTAATTAGCAAGGATGGCAACAGATGGTACGCCTCATTCTCAACAGACCACTGCAAGACAATGGATAAAATTGCCGAGAAGAGAACGCCTGTCGGCATAGATCTTGGAATTGAAAGTTTCGCCACCCTTTCTGACGGCAGCAAGGTAGCGAATCCAAAATTCTACAAGAAAGCCCAGTGGAGAATTAGGATGCTTCAGAGAAGACTGTCGAAAAAGAAGAAGGGCAGCCACAACAGGAAAAAGGCAGGCATGAAACTCTGGCGGGCCCACCAGAGAGTTGAAGATTTGAGAAAAGATTTCATCCACAAGGCAACTACGGACCTTGTTAGAAAGCACAACACCATAGCCATGGAGAATCTCAAAATAGGCAACATGCTTCACAACCACTATCTTGCCGGTTCGATAGCCGATGCAGGATGGGGGATGTTCAAAACATGCCTGGACTACAAGGCTGAGAGTGCTGGTAGCCAGGTAATCTACGTGGATCCGAAGAACACAAGCCAATTCTGTTCCTGCTGCGGCAAAGTTCTGGAAAGGAAGCTGAAGCTTGATCAGAGGGAATTTAGGTGCCCATGTGGCTATGTTGAAGACAGGGACATCAATGCGGCAAAGAACATACTGGCAATAGCTACCCTCGGACAGAGGGAAAATCAAGCCCGTGGAGAGATGCCCTATACCCTTGGGAATCAATCTCAAGAGCAAGACATCCCTGTGAAGCAGGAACTATATGGCGGTGAGAGTGGATGAAACCAAACATTTCAACTTTTACACCGTCTGGAACCCAACGGCCTCCAGTCGTTGGAGGATGTCAGAAGGGCGCACGCAGAAATCCCGCCATGGCAGCAGGTCTGGAAAAAGGAATGTGCATAATCTGCGGCGAGGTGCGCACTGGCACGCCTGCCAAGCCGGAATTCCCAGTCCGCGCGGCAAGATGGCTTCGCGCAACCCTGAAGCAGCCTGCAAAGCACACCATTGCCTGCAAGGAGCATCTTATTGAAGCCAGGCAAAAGCGCGCAAAATACGAAAAAAAGCTGCGCGACTACCTGCTTTTTGCCGTGCTTTTTTTCATATTCACAATCTTCGGGAACTTTGCTTTCGGAGGCAGAAGCCTCTGGATACTGGTGCCTGCAATTTTGGGCGCTGCAATCATAGCCCTGCTTCCACAATTCTACTATTTTCCGTCGTTTGAAAACTAACCTCTGCGCACTCCCGTAAAGCCTTATAAACTTCACCAGCGACGATTCGGCATGGGTGCGGGGCTAGTATCAAGGCATCTATTTCTTATCCTACTCCTTGCGCTCTCTCTTGCCCTGCCTGCATACGCCGCAAGCCAGCCTGGCGGCGGCGCGCAGCAACAGGGCTGCACCTGCGAAACCAAGGCAGTTTGTGGGGTGCCATGCGACCAGAACTCCGAATGCTGCAGTGGCAAATGCCAAACCACGATTCCTGCGCAATCCCCTCCCCTAAAAACCTGCGTGAGCTGCTATGAACTGGGAGCTGTCTGCCCTGCCGGCACAGGGTGCTGCAACGGGCTTGTATGCACTCTTGGCAAGTGCAAAGAACCCACCACAGGGGGGAACACAGGCAACTGGTATGAAGGCGTCTACATATGGGCTGGGCTTGCAGTGGTGATGGCAGCAGCCTTCCTGGGGCTTGCCTATATGGCGGCTAAGCTGTTCGGGGTTGCGGTGCTTGAGGCATGGGTGAAAATCGAGCTTGGCGAGCTTGTGAAAAGCATGGTGATAGCCGTTTTCTGCGTCACTCTCATTGCAAGCGCGAATGTAGCCTCGCAGTTCCTCATCGGTGACACTGGCTCAACAGACGTGATAGCTGCTGCGCAGGATTTCATGTACACGCTTTACAAGGATGGCCAGACCCTTTACATGAAGCTTGCGGTGGTGTACTTCAATGTCGCAAAAGTGGCATCTTACTCCTACACTGCAGGCACCTCGCTTGGCGGCTATGCCACCATAAGTTATTCCTCATCACCAGCATCAGGTATGTCCCCTCTTGTCTCCGAGGTCGGGCAAGCGCTTGACTCGGTAGCAAACTACATGCTTCTGGCAGCCTCGCAGGCTGCATTCCTGAAATTCTTCGGAACAGCCGCAGTGGTGATGCTCCCGCTTGGGATTTTCCTGCGCTCGTTCTCCTTCACGCGCAAATTGGGCGGCACGCTTTTGGCAGCCACAATAGGCGCAGTGGTGATATACCCCTCAGCATTGCTGCTGTCAGGGCAGGTCTATGACACATTTGCCACTGACATGAAGGCAGGCTTTGAAAACGTCGCAGTGGAGGATGCAAAGAACCCGCCTTCCACCGAGGTGGTGTGCAACCCGTTCATGCAGTATTTTGTGCAAAGCCCAATCCCCTTCCTGGGCGGCGAGATTGGCTGGTGGATAGTGGTGGGCACGCCGATATGCATTGCCATGGCGATAATAAGCGGCGATTTCATCGGATGCATGCAAATGATGTACCAGGCAATAAGCCAGATATTCATGCTAATCAAGGCGATTTTTCCCATCCTCCTGTTCGCGTCTGTTTTCGTGACAATGGAAAGCGGCACTGATGCCGACACGCTCATGGCAAACTACTACGAGCCCATGCAGTCTGCCGTCCTTCCAGCAGTCGCCAAATTCTCAATAATCTCCCTGGTTACCTTCCTGATCCCGATAATAATCACGCTCTCCCTGATACGCAACCTCGCAGCCTCGTTTGGCGGCGAGGCGCAGCTGTACGGGCTTTCCAAGCTGGTATGATGAAAAGCAAAGCAGCATTTGCGTTTGCGCTTTTGGCGCTTGCCGTTGCGGCATCTTGGGCAGCGGATGGCGAGCCGCCGACGTATGGGGAAACATGCGGCGTGGAAAGCTTTGCAGCCTCCGGCGGGGGCGAGGGGCTCAGTTTCATTGCAATCACGTTTGCGCTTGTTTCGTTTGCAATCGGGCTTGCCTACATGTACTCAAAGTTCCGCGAGGACCCTGCAATGGGCGTGTGGGCAAAGGACGAGGCGTACAACCTCATAATCTCAGTCCTGCTGTTTGCAGGCATCCTTGTGTTCTTCACGGCATCATGCTCAATCGCAGAGGGCTATTCATACGGCAACCCGATAATGAAGTCCCAAGCCTACCTAGACACGCTTATTTCCTCAAACGGGCTTTCCATGCTGAGAACCCTGACATCCGACAGCATCACCAACCAGCTTGACGCCACAAAATACCTCTACCTCGGGCTCACGCCATTCTGGGGCGACGGCGTGGCAATGCGGGCAAATCGCAAAGCCCACTCAGCGCACCGCGAGTTCCTCATTGACCTGTACCTTCCCATAATCGCAAGCCTCACTGCGCAAAAATACATAATCGCAGGCATTGCATGGATGGGTGCATACGTGCTGCTCCCGTTCGCGTTCGTGATGCGCCTGGTGCCGCCCACGCGCGACTTTGGCAACATGCTCATTGCGCTTTTCTTCGGGATTTACATTGTGGTGCCCACAATGTACGCTCTGTCAGGCCAGGCTTTTGCGCAGGCTGTTTCCGGCCCCAATGCTCCATACTCCGTCACCACGCTCCAAAAGTTCCATTCATTCGGGCTTGACAACAGCGAGAGCCTTCAGGGAAGCGAAAAGGACACAGTGCTTTACAGGATAGGCTCCACAATCCCCCAGGCAATATTCATCCCCAACCTTGTCATAGTGGTGGCCATTACGTGCATAATGTCGCTTTCAAAAGCTTTGCGAGCAATTGCAGTGTGATAATCATGGCAAAAACAAACATGCAGCGTTTCAGCCTCCTGCTTTTTGCCAGCCTTGCCATTTTGCTGCTACAGCCTGCTGCCAATGCAGCCTGCGGCACCACTTACCTGAACTCAGGCATATGCACCGGCGGGTATGTGTCTGTAAACTGCGGGGGCTTGGGCGGCAAGGCATGCTGTGAAGAAGTGCCTGGCTGCGAATGGGAATGCTTTGGTGGAGACTGCGTGTGCATAAGCGGGGGCGGCAGCTACAAGGTGGAGTGCGAAGACTACAATGACAATGAGGCGGCCTGCACAACGTTTGGCTGCACATGGGAGCAGCAGGCAGGCATCGGGGCTTGCTCTGGCAGTCCAACCGGCAAGGGATACGGGGTTGCATGCTCTTCCAATTCAGAGTGCGCCACCTGCCTGGTGTGCGACCCGGACTTGGACAAGTGCACGCAAAAAGAAGGGGTGTGCACCACCATACCAGCTGAGTACGTGCCTCCTCCCCCTGACCCAGCGGTGCCAGGACAGGGCACGACCCCCAAAACTTCAATAGAGAACCTGGAAGGGGGAACAGGCAACTCAGTGGTGCCGACAACATCTGGCTTTTACCAGGCAGGCTGGTTTTCAGACTGGAAAACCACTGGCCTGATAGGAGTGGCAATAGTGTGCTTCATCATTGCTCTTGCGGCAATGATGGGCAAGGCGTTCAACCTCCCAGAGGTAAAGGCATTTGCCAACAACGAGATGAAGCAGGCGGTGATATCTGTGCTTCTCATAGCCTCCCTTATTGCGCTTGTGACGTTTTTCCACGAGGTCGCGCTTGAGGCGATAAATGCCGCAGACCTGCCGATTGCCTGCAACAACTTTGAGCCTTGTTATGTCTCCTCTGCCAAATACTACCTCACCACGCTTTACGATACTGGCAATGACTATGCCAAAGAACAGCTGAAGGAATCCATTGTGAATGCAAAAAGGGCGAACTACGGCTACAACCTCAACCTGAACAAGATATACTTGCTGTTCCTTGGCATGAGCATCCGCTTCAACGCAGGCGACTCGCTGGTGGCAGAGCGCCATGGCGCGCTCTTTTCGCAAACCAGCAAGATAATGTCAAGCATCTATGCGCAGAAATACTTCATAGACGTGGTGACTTTTGGCATTGCCCCGCTTTTCATCCTCTTGGGAATAGTGCTGCGCACATTCTTCTTCACTCGCAAGCTGGGTGGGCTGATGCTAGCGATAGCCATATCCCTTTTCATAGTCTATCCGCTCACCTTTGCCTTTGCCTGGTACACCCTCAACGTCACGGTGTATGGCGAGCGCACGCTTGCGGTTGCTGACCCTGCCTGCCCTGGCGAATGCACAGGCACATACCCGGTTGCATTCTTCACCGACTCGCCCTCTGGCCAGCTAATCCAGTTTCAGACAACGCAATCAATCCTCCGCGCAGGCATAACTTCTGACAACTGGGATGACGGCGGGCCGAATGGCGAGTTTCCTGGCTTGGTTGCCTGCCGCGAACTTGCCACCATCAACCTGCCTAACGTGAATTCCTGCGCTGGCTGCCCTGACTACTGCCGCGACGTGCCGTTCAACGGAATGCCTGGCTGTGACATTGCAGCATGTGCGGAGTGCAACCCAGGCTGCAAAATAGTGCGCCAGAGGCTCAATTGCCAGACTGACCCTGCGTGCGAGGGCAAATGCCCGATTGTCTGCCGCACCCAAATCCCGCTTGAGAACAAGTGCTTCAGCGACGAGGAAGGTGGCGTGATACCTGCAAACCTGTCCACAAGCTGCGAAGGCTGCAGCAAATACCCCAACTGGTGCAGGATGCTTCGGAAGGAAAAGGACGCGGGCGGCAATTATGTTTACGTTCCGGCCTATGACGATGCAGCATGCAAGGACGCTGGAAATGGCGTTGACGTGTCAAACGATCCATCATGCCCTATGGGCTGCTCCTACATCACCTCGCTTGGCATTGACACCAGCTGCGACACAATTTGTAGCTATACTGTAGAACAGGTAAAAACAATCTGCCCGGCGCAGTGCAGGGTGACTGAGCTTTATGATAACGGGTGGGCAAGCACATACGACCTCAACCCGCCATGGCTGGCTGCTTTCTGCAGCGAAACCCCGGCGCGGGCAGAGGCCTGCAGGATATGCAGCACGCACGAGGAGTGCTTGATTGGCGTGCTTGAAGACCCCCCAGACACATGCGCACCCTACCCGACCACAAATCCCACTCCTGAAAAGTGCCTGGATTGCCCTGAGTACTGCAGGCGCGAAGATTTCACAGGCTTTTTCGAAACATACTCCAACGTGCCGCGCGCTGCCAGCGGCCTTCCAAACGTGTGCAACCAGCAGATTGTGCCTGGCATTGCCTGCTCTCCAACAGGCACTCCTGTGGCATGCGACGAATCCTGCAGGACAACTGAAGAGCCGCTCATCTGCCGCCCCTATGACTCCAACCATGGCACTGATGTTGCGCGGTGCAAGGGCTGCCCTGACAATGCACGCTATGAGGTGAAATACACCAAAATAGGCCCTGCGGGCTGCCTGACTTGCGACCCTAACTGCCTCCCGGCCGCCACTGAGGCGCCAGCCGGCGAATACACTGCCATTCTCTCAGGCAAAGCCAGAGGCGGCAAGCACTCAGGTTCAGAAAATTATGCACGCGCAATCTGGCTGGGCAGCGGCGGCACCATCCTTCTGGGTGGCAACACTCCGTATATTCTCGAGTCGTACATCCTGCCTGCAACAGCATACGAATCAACGCCCCTTAACGGCTATTGCAAGGGCACAATCATCACCGGTTCAGGTCTGCCAAGCGATGCTGCGGAGGAAGACACTATCCACTTTATGGACGGCACCTACAGGCTGGATGCAAACTCGTTCACCTACAAATTCAAGTGGCACAAGAACGGCGTTTTTGACCATGAAGGAGAATACGGTTGCGAAACCAGCTCCTGCCCGATTGGCATTGCGGTGCCAGTGGACGCAATCAATAACCCTCAGGCCGGGGATACCTGGCAGCTTTACTGCAAGGCAGTTTTGGGAGTGCAGGAAACAGACTGGCTGTTAAGCGCCCCGCCGGTTACAATAAGGACTGGTCCGCCAGAACCTGCCTGCACAGCGACGCAGGTAAGCATCATGTTTGCAACCGACCCGATAGATTACCACTGCTCAGCAGCAGACTGCCCTGCCATTTGCCAAAAATCCGATCCAATTTACGTTGTGCTGCCAAACGAAATCAACAACCCTGACTGCAATGATGCCAGCGTGACTGACTGCCCGTATGGCTGCCGCATCAAGGGGGCGACTGCAAGGTCATTTGCAGATTTCCTTGACCCAACCTGTGCTGTCTTGTGTGCCGATCTTCCAGACTACTGCAAAGTTGGCGGGGCTCCCACTGCCCCATTCCCATCACTGCCGCTGTGCAGTGAATTCCTTGGCAATGGGCCTGCATCATGCCACAGCCAGACCTGCCTGAGCTTCAAGACATCTGCTGACTGCGCGGCAGCTTCCACTGCCGGTTGCGCGTGGAGCTCAAGCTTTGGAATATGCGACAGCAGTTCTTGCACCTCAAGAACGGGGGCCACATGCGCGCTGGATCAAAACTGCAAGATGATGAACACTTACAACATTGTCACCATAGAAAACCGTGCCGGCGTGTATGACAACCGCTACAGCTGCCGCCAATGCCCTGAGCAGTGCAGGATAGACGGCTATGAGGGCAAGTGCGGCGTGGACAACAACGGGAATGACGCGTATGTGGACTGCAGCTATGAGGCCTGCCCCCTTGCGTGCCGCTTCGAGGTGCCAACTCCTGAGGAAAACGGAGTCTGCCAGGAATTTCCCGAGGGCACAGGCACATCCTGCCTGGGCTGCCCTGCGCTTTGCAGGCGCCACAGCGACCTGCTCTCCAGCACAGAGGGCTGCGATGCCTACCCATCGTGCGTGCTTGACCCTGACCCTGAAAAAGGCTGCCTAGACTCATGCAGGCTTGACGACCCGCCCGACAAGGCATGCGAGGGCTGCTTTGACTGCGACATGGACTGCACCTACTACCCAGCAATAAGGTCGGACTGCTCTGACATCTGCAGCGACGAGGCGCTGGCAGGGCCTGTGAATATTATGCCAAACGATTTCATCAAAAGCCTGCCTGGCGCTGCGACCAGCACGGCAGGGCTTGGCCCAAAGAACATAGGGGTGCTTTTCATCCCGGCAATAGTGCTGCCATTGTTCTGCATAGTGATTGTGGTGGCTTTCATCCGCGTTCTTTCCCCTGTCCTCGGGGGAGACATTGAACTGCCTGGCTTGGGCAGGATAATATGATTATTATGGGCAAAAACAAAAAAGCCAGGAAAAACGGCGCAGGCCTCCTGCGCGTGCTGCTTTTCGCATTCATGGCACTATGCTTTGTCGCAGGCTTCCTTGCAGCTGCAAAAGACCCTGGCACTGGGAGCACCTCAACATCCTCCAACTACACCTATTTCGGGCTTGCTCTTGCCATTCCAATTGCCATTGTTGCAATCGCCTACATGGGAAGCTATGCATTCAACGTGCCGTCTCTGCGTGCAGTCCTGCAGGATGAGCTGCTGCAGATACTTGCAACCGGCGCAGTGGCGCTCACGCTCATAGGCACGCAGGCTGTGGTGGACCAGTACCTCGTCGATGTTCTTTCCGCAGCCAGCGGGGCAACCCTTCCCCCTGCAGGGGCAATGGCTGCGGCGCAAAGCACGCTGGTCGGCTTGAGGAACGGGGCAACAGGCGTAATTTCCAACTTCGAGGAAGTGAGCATCCAGCTTGGGCAGGAGGCGTCAAAAGGCGTGTTCTGCAATTTCATGGGCGTGGGCTTCTCGCTATCGAATTGCAGCCCGTTCAATGCCTACCGCGGCAGCCTGACAGCCGCTGCGTTCACCACCACAGTGGCGCTTTCCGACACCTATGCGCAGGAGTACATCCTTTCGCTTGCAAGGAACTTCGCGTTTTCGCTCATCATACCCCTCGGGCTGTTCCTGCGCTGCTTCCGCGCAAGCCGCGCTGCAGGAGGCGCGCTTATTGCAATAGGCTTTGGCTTCTACACAGTCTATCCTGCGGTCATACTTGCAACCGACAGCCTGCTGCACGGGGAGGGCGCGCCGCCTGCCACTGCGCCAGCGCTTCCTTTGATGGGCACCTGCGACCCAATGGAGGCAAAAGTGTCAAAGTCGCTTTCCGAGTTCACTGACTACGGCGGGCAGCTCACACAGTATGTGCAAGCCAAGAACCTTGCCTACTTTGTGCTGGTGCGCGTGCTGTTCCTGTCAGTCCTCAATCTGATAATCACGCTTGCCTTCATACGCTCGTTTGCGCACATGATAGGCAGCGACATAGACGTCTCCGCCCTGGCAAGAATATCTTAGCGAAGTGGAAATATGGATGCAAGCAAAAACCGCATTGCCCTGTTCGCCTTGCTCAGCCTTGCCTGCGTCTCCCCGCTTGTCTCAGCTGTGACTTCATTTGCCTGCAGTGAAACAGAGTTCAACGACACGATCATGCTTTGCGGCATTGCCACTCTTTCAATGTTCCTCCTCATTGCGCTCACCTACATGTTCGGCGAGACAATGCAAAGCCCGCGCATGCTCACCTGGGCAAAGACAGAGGCAGTTCAGGCATTTGCCTCGCTTGTCATCGCCTCAGTAATACTGTTCGCGCTTTTCACAATGTGCAACTTCCAAGTCGGGGAGGTGCAGTCTGTTTTCGGGCTTGGGGCAATGCCAAAGATATATCAGGACGCCCCCTCGCCCTATGACGGGGGCAAGGACACGATTTACAACGGGGCAATGCGCTACACTGAAAACCTTGCGGCAATTGCGCTTGCCAATGTGAATTCTCTGCGCTATGACCTGGGAGCATATGAAATCCGGACATCGTACAACACGTTCGAGTGCTCAGGCATCTGCATATTCTCCCTTGCCAGCACGTCAGTCTCCTACTTTGGCGGGGAGAGCATGAACCTTGCAATCACGAACAACTTGCTTGGCATTGCCACTGTTGCCTACCTGTCGACAATCTTCCAGTTCTTCACGCTTTCCTATATCTACAACGGGCTGTTCCTGATTTTCCTGCCCCTGGCAATCGTAATGCGCTCAATCCCGTTCATGCGCCACTTTGGAGGCGCGCTCATAGCAATTTTCGTGGCACTCTATCTTCTCTACCCCCTCATGCTGGTGGCTGATGCCTACATTGCGCCAGGTCTCACTGCGCACAGCGGAAGCGTGACTCTGTGCGAACGAGACGCAAGGGCGTGTGCAGGCAAGGACGTGTTTTCCTCAGGTACAATAACCGGCATAACCTGCGGCCTAGCAACACAAGACCCGTGCCTTGGGTTCAATGAGTGGGAGATTGAAGGCAGGGGCACAGGCAGGGCCTCCATGGTCTCGCTCCACCCAAACACCCTTGGCAGGGCAATCGGGATCAATGTGCTCATATTCATTGCCGCGATTTTCCTGCCTGCGATAAACTTCATAGTGATTGCGGCTTTTGGCCGCGAGCTTTCGCGCTTCCTCGGCGAGGAGGCAGACCTGTCAAGATTGGGGCAGATGGTTTAGATGGGAATTGAAAAGCACTTCAAAAGGCCAAACGGCTACATTCTCCTATTGGCAGCGTTTGCCATAGTGCTTCTGGTTTCCATATTGTCAGGAACTGGTAACTCGTACTTCGAGGGCTACCTTGCCAACCAAAAAACAGCGTTTGACAACAGGCTTGGCAGCTGGTGGTTCATGGCAATAAGCGCGCTTCTCATCTGCATTTTCTTCAACGTCCTAGTCTACATGCTCGGCTTTGCGCTTGAGAGCCAGGAAGTGAAAAACTACGCAAAAGCGGAATTTTTGCAGGTAAGCGCAAGCTCGCTCATGATATTTTTCGCAGTGGCGCTCATCTTCGAGGTGACAAGCGGTGGGTCGCCGGTCTCAGGTTTTGACTTCATGGGCGACATAATTGGCAACGGGGCTAGCAGCATAAGCTGCGCTGCAGCGCAGTCAGGCAGGTTCTTCATCTGGAAAGGAGAAAACCCGTTTGGCCAGGGGCCAATCGGCGCCTTCAAGTGCAAGCTGCAGGAAAAGATAAACGCGCTTGACAATGCATACGAGCAGGTGGAGCGCGCCAACCGCCCAATCGAGCAGCTCACCTCAATAGTGTACTATGTGCTGGGAGTGCCCGTCTACAGCGGGGACTGGGACCTGGGGATGCACAAGCGCGTGGAGGAGGCGCACCTCCTCTCCTCGAAAATAGTTGACCTTCAGGTGTCGCTGCACGCCCAGTTCGTGCTTGCGGAATACATCCAAAAAAACATGCTTTCGATTTTCCTGCCATTCGGCCTGGTGCTCCGCATATTCCCCATCACGCGCGGAGTGGGCGGGCTTTTCATTGCAATTGGCGTTGGCTTTTTCTTTGTCTGGCCAACGTTCTTTTTGCTTTCCGACCCGAGCTTTGTCTCAGTGAACAACCCGCCAAGCCAGGCAAGGCAGGACGGGGTCTGCTTCACAGGCTTCCGCGGCAGCGCAGTGGTGCTTGCAGGCGTGGTGGCAACTGCCGGGGCGGGCGAGCAGTCCGACTTGGCGATTGCGCAGGGCAAGGACCTGGTGTACCAGATGACAATTGCCACGCTGTTCTACCCGTTTGTTGCCCTTGTGCTCACGCTTATATTCATACGCGCAATGACTCCGCTTCTTGGCGGGGACATGGGGGAGCTCATGAAAATGGTATCGAGGTTGGGATGATGATTTTTGCTTCGCAAAAATACGCGCCAAGCCTGGGCGGCTTGACGCTGGTATCGAGGCTGGGATGATGAAATGAAGGCAAACACAATTGCAATTGCTGCGGTTTTCTCGCTTTTGCTAGTGTCATTCCTTCTGGCAGGCTGCACCAGCAACAAATACCTCCCATGCTGCATCAAGGGGGAAATCTACGACTCCCTCGGTGTGCCAAAAACGCCTGCGCGCTGCTATTTCCAGAACGGAACATTGTTCGGGCAGTGCTATGAGTTCATGGAAGGCGCGGCAAGCTGCGCCGACACTCTTGGCACCACTTGCGAAAGCCTGGATGAGGAAGACTGCCTCAAAACAGCAAACTGCGCCTGGGACACAAACAGCCCAGTTGCCTGCAGCGGCGGGCAGGCGCGCTGGATGATGGCAGTGTGCAC
Source organism: Microcaldota archaeon (assembly GCA_964650545.1). GTDB lineage: Archaea > Micrarchaeota > Micrarchaeia > Anstonellales > Anstonellaceae > UBA10161. The sequence continues at coordinate 21,601 of CAZYTZ010000009.1, forward strand.
TGACAGGGTGCCTGACAGCTGCATCAACAACAAATGCACCGCAATGATGTGCGGCTATACTGCAATCCGCCCCTCGCCGCCCCCTGCCTCGCAGGACTGGAACGCGAGCAAGGCGCAAGACGAGTTTGCCGCTGGCGCAGACAGCACAGCAATGTCAGCATCCGAGCTCATACTCCCCACCATCAACCTGCAGGGCGCGACTTGCGACTTCAACACAATGAACAAGAAGCTTTACAACAAGGTCAAGTCCTCGCGAGGCGCGCTTTGGGTGAATTCCTTCCGCTTTGGCATTGGCAGCAGCTTTGGCGACTTTGAGCAATCAAGGAACTTCTTCCCTGCAACCGACCGCGTGTGCGCTGCCAACCCCTATGCGCAGGTGGACCGCTTTACGGTCTACCTCAACATGGAAGGCACGTACTGCAAGGAAAAGTCAAGTTTCTACATCTGCAGCGGCCCCCGCTTCAACGGGATGACCTTTGCGGATGAATTCACCTGCAAGCTTTACTGCGGCGGGGGCGAGGGCGCGTACCACTGCAACGCCAACACCAATGCCGGCGAAAAGCGCTTCATCTGCAACCAGGACGGCTTTGCCTATGGGGATGAGGAAACCTGCAACCTCAAGTGCAGCATAATCGACAACCCCAATGCATGCACGAATGACGAAACAAAATTCCCCTTCCTGAATACTGACGACACTGATGAGGCGCGCTACAGGACCAAGCTTGTCTCCGACTACATGGTGGACGCTTACAACTACATAGGCTCAAGCGCAACCTGCTCGTATTATGGCCAGCCTGAGGGCACCAAGTCATTCCCACACTGGCGCATAGGCGATGAGGGCAATGCCTGGGCATGCAACGACTACCGCGGCAGCCCAGGCACGACCTGGTACGACGGGCCGTGGTTTGACACTTACAATTGCAAAGTGGCAAATGGCGGGACCTGCCCTGGCGGAACAGACTACCTTGGCGAGCTTCGCACCTACTTTGACAACCACGCCTATACTTCCCTTGACTTTGACTACAATTACTACAAGAAGATGCTGATTGAGCAATATGCCAATGGCAACATGGCTGCTGCCCGCCTTCCCTATGAGTGCGAGTCAAGCATAGACTGCATCTCAGGCAACTGCGACACCACGTACTACAAGCGCCCCATGTGCGTTGACACGGATGATCAGACCCTGTTCTGCCTCTGCTCCAAGCAGACATTCAACGACAACACACCATATCCCTCGTGCCAGTACCAACCCGGCGACGACGCCTCCCTCCTCCCGATTTACGCAGACACCAACATACATGTGGAAAAAGCGCAGGGCCGCGCTGCCGCAGAGCTTTACAACTACGGGGCGCTGTTTGCAGCAGAGCACTCGTTCCACGCGGCAGACGGCACTGCCACTACTGACTTCACCTACTATGTCCCTGCCCCTCTGCCAAACTCGCCCAAGCCGGCCCCATTCAGCATCTGCGAAGTGGAGCCTGTGGAGCGAAAGGCAAAGTGCATAGACTATGACATATATGCAAAATGGATAGGCACTGGGGAGCCTGGAAGCGGAGACGGTTACTACGAGGCAATAACCGCCTCGCGCAAGACTATCTGGAGCCCTGGCGCCGGCGGGCTGTGCCACTACAAGGCAGAAGGTTTTGTAGAACCCCCTGCCCCTGAGCTGAATCCATTCCTTCCGAAAAACTATTGGGTGTACGACTTTGAGCTCAACAACGAAGGAGGCGCCATCATCAACCCGGAAAAGTTCGGCAAGTGCGCGCTCAACGGCGAAATAGGCACCAAGCCCGCCACCCCGCCTTACCTTAAGATGAAGGACCTTGGCTGGTGCGCAGGCTGCACCTATTCCACGCTTGCAGTGCAGAAAGTGGAATGGGGCACAGGCGAAAACCCCGGAGGCGTTGGCATCCCGCGCCAGTACAGCTGCTATGAATACCGCGGAGAGTTCAACTACGTGCCAGGCAAGTACCCATACGGAGGAGCTGTCAACGAGGAAGACGCAACGTTCTATTCAGGCCAAATACGCTGGGACCAGGGAATGGCAACCCCGTCAACCGAGCCCGTGCGCAAGAAGAGCAACCCGAGCAGCTACCAATACGACCAGGACGGGAACATCAAGCAGGGGTCTGACCAGCCCTGCGATGATGACATGTGCTACACCTACTTCTGCGAAGACGAGTGGCATGGGACAGGCGGCTGGTGGCAGCGCGATGCCATCCCAACGCCCTCCGCGCCCTACCTGAAGGAGAAGCTCACGTCATACCTGCAATCGAACGTCATGCCCATACTCGACGAGGTTGATGCCAAGACAACCGCAGCAGCGTCTGCAGGGTGCAGCAACTTTGTGTCGCCAGTGCCCTACCAGTGCAGCGACCCGAACGAATATTACAGCACCAGCCTGGCCTGCGTGGCGGCATGCGCAGGCACCTGCACTGGCCTGGGGGAAGGGATGGAGGCCTGGACCTGCCCGGTTGACGGCAAGCTTTACCCGAACTTCAGGTATGGAGACGATCCTGATGTGGCCTATGCCGCCTGCAACGCAGGCTGCTTTGCGCGCGCAAACAGCGAAAACTACCCGCCGCTTTCAATCTGCCGCGACATGGGCGGCGACGGGGCAGTGCTGCATGTGATTGGCAACACCTCCATGCTCGTGCCCAATGGCGGAGGGAACGCAAACTACGGGAAAATCGTGCTTGCAAGCGTGAACGAGGAGCTCAAGACATACATGGGCTATTCAAGCCTTCCCAACAGCGTAACAGTCTCGTTCACCACTTCAATGCCTGGCATGGGCAAAAATGCAATCCTTGCTCGCACCTACCTCCTCAAGAACAAGTGCAAGACGCCCCCGCTTGTGGGCATTGAGATACTTCCCGGCGAAACGCTGGACGAGCTTGTGGGTACAGGCGACCTTCTTGACCAAACAAACAACAAGCGGGGCACGCTCCACCAGTTCTTCTATGGGCCTCTTTCGCCCCCCAGCCCGACATACGTGCAGAAAGTGGCGCGCGGCAACCCAGACAAGTACCCTGACGAGGTGGACGTGCTTTTGCAGGACTGGTATCCAGTGTGCGGCTATAGCCGCCCTAACATGCTTTCTGGCGAAAGGGAGATTTATGAAATTGAAAGAAGGCTGGACTACTCCCGCGCGCTTTTGGGCAACTTCTCCAAGCCCTCCCTTATCTGGAAGTTCGCATTCCCGGATTACACGGCATGCGACACCACGTTCTTCCTGGACTATTTGTTCAACAATACAGCTGCCATGGTGGATGCAGGCATAATAGGCATAGTCTACAGCGACTGGGCGACGCAGGAAGGATTGCCCTATGGGCCGGATTCAAGATACTACTCGGACACCCACAATTACGACGGGCGCCAGCACAGCTGGTCTGGCTACATAGACACCGGCCTGTCTACCGACTTCACCACAAAGCGCGCGGATCTAAACACCCGCACCCTGGCTCTTGACGACATAGTGGAAGGCGGCAAGACCGACCTGTTCTGCGAGATGCAGCGCTTTTCCAAGCGCGCAATCGGCTACATAAAGTACACATACGGGCAGAAGATTTATGCCGCAGACCAGGTCTGCGAATGCGAAACTTGCAGCGACTACGACTACATGACTGGCGCGTGCGACCTGGCGGCAAAAACAGCCCAGTCGTCAGACCCGAACCTTGCGCAGCTTTACTGCAACGACGCTACCAAGTGCACCATGCCGTCCCCCGGGCAGAATGACTTCTACAAATACCGCTGCGCCTACCGCTGCATGAACTACAACGCATGCATCCTTTGCAGCGCAGCCGTGCACTTAGGGGACGCATCATTCTGCAGAATAACGCCAACGGACGGGGACACCATGGGCGTGGCATTGCCCTATGGGAAAATAAGCGACGATTACTGGGAGTTCCTTGCAGGCCTTTCGCCTGAAGAGAAGTGCTGCCTGAAAAGCACGGCTGAGGGCGTGGATGCAAAATACACCTATGTGTCAATGGAGGGCACCAAGCAGCAGGCCGAGTTCCTGCAGTTCCCGCGCCGCGGCGAGTATGACATTGACTGCGGCCGCGCGCCGGACACCTCGGTGCTCACCTACTGCAACATACGCGTGCCCATTTCGCAAAAGGAAATCGCATGCATGAAAATAGACGACCCTGGCGCAGGATTTACATTGATACAGGCAACATACGGCGACTGAGGGAAGGTTTTTAGAGATTGAGCGGGATTTTACAATGGAAAAAGTCGGTGGCCTGATGGGAAACGGAAACACGCGCAAAATTACATTTGCCATCCTCACGCTTCTCCTTCTCGCGGCCTCCTGCTTTGCAGCGCAAACAACATACTATGCAACCTGCGCCAACCCGGAATGGAGCGACAAGTGCAACCTTGGATATCTCGACGAAAAAATCAAGCCTGGCGTGGGTGGGACTCTCCCCTGCGCTTACACAGACACTTTGCCTGCAGGGTCCACAGTGACTAGCGTCAATGTAATTGGCTATGCCCGCTCAATCCCGGTCGGAACTACTCTGAATGTGGCCTGGGGCAGCACGCAAATTGGCTCGTTTCCAGGCGTGGCCTCCTCTGTTGGCTGCAGTGCCTCCTCCCCATTCGCCTACTCCCTGAATAGCCCGCAATATGCTGTGGGCGGCCCAAACACAGTGACAATTTCCAAGTCCGGCACCACCAAGGGCGGCATTGTCGGCGGAAGCAATGTTGGCTGGGGTGCAGGGCAGCACATCAAGGTGGAAGTCACCTACACGGTGGGCGGCTCGTCTGGCGCGTGCGGGGCGATTGTGCCGGACTCTGGAAGGTGCGTGCCTGACTATGTGGCCACTCCCATTCCAGGCGGCTGCGCAGCGCTCACTGGCAGTGGCGAGGCGTGCTGCAAGGAAGCCAACTGCAAATGGCAGGGCTCAGCCTGCGTGAGTGACGGAAGCGGCGGCGCGGAGATATACTGCGACAACCTGGACAACAATGAAATTGCCTGCAACATATTCGACGGGGTGAGCGGGTGCTACTGGCTGGAAATGGCGCAGACCTGCGGCGTACCTGGCTCCAGCCCTGGCGGCACGTGCGAGCCAACTTTGCCAAACTCCGACCCTGCCTCAGTGACTTGCACTCAAGTGCCCAACAAGGCGTGCTGCGAGCTTGCGACTGATTGCAAATGGAACTCAGCGAAGTTCAAGTGCGAGCACACTTCGGGGCAGAGCAACGGCAAGGGCGACATACTTTGCTCGCAGTTCGACGAAAACGAGAAAGGCTGCGAGCGCTTCCCATACTCAAGCTGCCACTTTGACCGGGAGGGGGGGCTTCCGCCGGAAGAGTGCTCCAATGTGTGGGACTCATGCGCAGGCCTGAACTGGTGCTGCGAGGGGCTGGAATGCAAGAAAGACCCGGTTTACAATTTCGACGACTACTGCTGCATCCCTGACGGAAGCGAACTGCAATGCATTGTAGGCTCGCAGTGCTGCAGCGGAATATGCAACCAGCACATGTGCGAGCCTGCTGCCTGCGACGTCGTTCCCACAATCTCCTCCTATACCGACGTCACGCTTGACCCTGAGAACAAGGTGATAAGCGTGTTCACCTACAACCTGAGCGAAAAGGACTATGTCAAGACCGCGCTGCCAAGCGCGCTCATTTTCATGGTCAATCTCACCAAAAAGGACGAAATCAAGCTCTGCTACAGCGCCACTGACGCAAACGGCAGGATGCCCTTCCCCTACAACCCTGAGGCGCCTGGCTGCACTGACTACTGGTTCATCTTCTGCCCTCTTGGCAATGCTGCCACCAATTTGGCATCGCGGGAAAAATGCCTGGAAAGCACCGGCTTGAGCGACACGCTTCTTGTCCCCAATACGCCAGTCTGTCTTGGGGCAACAGCCCCAACCGGCATCAAGACTTACTCAGACCACATCCTTTCGCACAACGAGCTTTACTTCTGCAACCAGGTGCCAAAAGACTATGCGCCGCTTTGCTGGCCCCTCATGCTCATACTCGGGCTGCTTTTGGGCGCGAACTTCGCCGTGGGCAGGAACCCGTTTGCGGCATTCGACCTCTCCTCCCCGCGCATGAACCGCGGCAGGCAGTATTCCATGCGCGTGCAGAACAAGAGCTTTGACTTCCTTTCCTACGTCATGGGCGCGGCAACCGCTGCCATGAGCGCAAAAAGCATGGGCAAGGCGCTAAAGGGCGGAAGCTTTGGCAAGTTCATGAAAAGCGAGCTGAAAGCCGCAAACCCGTTTGGCGGCGTCAAGGGCCTGAAAAGCGGATTTAACACTCTGGCAAGGGCAGACGGCACCCTGACCAAAGCCGAGGCAAACCTCAGCAAGGCGCTGAAAAGCGGCGACCCCAAATCCATTGCAAAAGCGCAAAAAGCCTACAACAAGGCGCGAGCAAATTTCACATCCGCGCTTGCAACGGTCTCAAACTCAAGCGCAGCCAGCAACCCCGAAGTCAAGAAAATAATAGATGCTGCCAAGGCCGAGCTCACCGCCTCAAGCCAGAGAATCTTGGCTCTTCAATCCCCTGCTGCCGCCACCTTTTACCCTGGCAGCCAGCCAGGCGCATCTTCCCAGCAAGCCGGCATGAGCCCAACAGCCGCACAGCAGGTCAACATGTCTGTCAAGGGCATGATACAAGGCTCGCGCAAGTCCATCGCCAGGGACATGAGGAAAGCGGACAAAGCTGCGAGAAAAGCCCCGGAGCAGTCGCGCTCATCATTCAGGGCGGAGAAAAAAGCCGCGCGCACGGCGGCAAATAACACAGTGGCCAGCCTTCGGGAAAGTTACGGCAAAGCCACCGACCCTGCCAAGAAGGAAGAGCTGAAGTCCCAGCTGGACCGCGCAAAGGCAGAGCACTTCAGGCTTGGCAACTGGCAATACGGAGATTCCAAGCCTGAGCTTGACAAGCTTTGGCAGTCCCGGTCCGATTTGAGGCAGGTTCGCCAGGAGCAAGTCTCTGAAAAGAGGGCTGTGCTGAGGGCCATCCGCACTGGGTCTGATGTTGATAGTGAAGGGGCATCTGCAACTGGTGTGGCGGCGACTGGCACGCAAAGGTCAGAAAGCAAAAAGGACAATATCAGGACTGCTCGCGCAGAAGTTGCCCAGGCAAGGCAAATCGGCAAGATGCCTGCAATGGGCACTTCCGGCGCCATGGCATCTGCCTACGGCGCGCGCGACACGATTGGCACGCTGGTATCGCTTTTCAGGAAGGACACTTGGAACAAGGCCGGCCGCGAGAATCAGCTGGCTGCAAGCGGGGCCAACGAGTACTTTGAATATGCAGCCAATGCGAATTCCATGGGCCAGGCGCTTGGCATGCTTCTGCAGTTTGCACTCAAGAAAATGATGGAAAAAGCCAAGCTGCGCGACAGGGAAAAGCAGGAAGGCTATGGCGTGCAGACCAACATAAGCTTCAGGAGCGTGAACAAGGCGGTTTCGTCCCTTTTCAGGATATATTCCGTGATGTCCGTGCTTTCAGCCTACACCAAGGGGCTTGGCGCTGCAACAGGCTCGCGCGCGCTCAAGGGCGGCATAGGCTTCATGGAAACCCTGAACAGCACAAGCTTTGGCAGCATCGGCAAGTACAACCTCAACCCAGCCGCGCTTGCCTCATGGGTGGACCCCTCGCTTTCACAGCAGATGGTGGGCGGCGGGCTCCCCTACCCGTTCAACTACTTGCAGGGCGCAGTTGGCGGCGCTGTCACGGGCGGCGGGCTGCTTGTGCAGAAGTTCTCGGACATCTTCAGGCGCAAGACAAGCATGGTGATGGCAGACGAGAAGAACGGCAAAGCGTACCAAATCGAGGCAAAGCTTGATGCAAACAACAAGGTGGTCAAGGAAAACGGCCAGATACAGTACCAGGTGGCAAACATCTTTGCCATTTCAGACTCTGGGGAAGCAAAGTCGACCGGCGGCACAGGCAGCGTGAGGCAGGATGGCGGCAGGCTCATAATCAAGCTTGAAAACGGCGAGGAAGTGGACGTGAACGGCCTCAAGCGCAACTACATCGTGGAAAAGAAGGAGGGCACGCTGTTTGCAATGAGCGAGCGCGGCGCAATCCAGTACGACCGCTCGCAGGCTGACAGGGCGGCCATCTACAAGAACTCCAACGAATTCATCAACCAGCGCTACTGGTTTGCAAAAGGAAGGACGCGCAACTACGAAATAATCAAGAAAAAGGAAAGCGGGCAGGCGCTGTCAGAAGAAGAGCAGAAATACTACAACAAGAAGCTGGCAAAGCACTACGAGGACCACAAGAAATACAGGGATTCATTCTTGAACAAGATGGGGCCGCTCAGCCTGGAAGAGCAAAAGCAGTACGACGAGCTTTCCAAGAAGGACCGCATAGACTCGATAATGCGCGGCGGCGACAAGTACGTGGCAAGGCAGAGCAAGATGAACGCCTATGACCTCCTGTCCAAGCTTTCGGACGTGTCAAAACTGTCTGGAAACGAGCAGATGCAGGTCATAGGGCTCCGCGACGCGCTTGAAAAGCACATTGACTTTGCCAACAGCACAATCGACTTCATACGCTGCACTGAGGCGTCGCAGGAAGCGCTCTCGCTCATCCGGGAAAAGCAGTCGCGCGACGTGCTGGTAAAGCAAATCGAAAAGGACAAGATTGATCTTCAGGAGTATGGAAAAGCCTTGAGTGAAGAGAGCCGCTCGGAAATGTTCAGCCTTGGGGAGAACATAAGAAAACACGAGAATGCACTCCAGCTTTACGATGCATTTTCCTCCAGCGGGCTTGACATGCAAAAGGACGTGCTTCCCTATGCTGCCCAGATGACAAAGGCAAACAACATAATCGCGCAGAACATGATGAGGTCGCTTGACTTCTCGGACAAGTACATGCAGTGCTATGCCACCTCGATTGCGTTTGGCATGGAGAGCAGGATGCCCGACATCGCGTCCTTCAGCGGGGCTGGCCCTGACGCGCTTGAAGGCAAGGCAGGCGTGCTTAAAAAGATGATGGATACGATGTCCTCCCTCGCCCAGGTGCGCTTCAAGGACAAGCAGTCCTCGCAATCATACCGCGCATCCGTCGAAAAGGCGATTGACGCAGGAGCAAAATACGCGTCCTCCATGACGGTGGACGCGCAGAAGTCATACGCAGACGCGCTTGAGAAATCCAACGAAACGCTCCTTGGCGCGCTCAAGTTCGACGGAAGGTTCGCAGGCACGCAGCTTGAGATACAGCAGAACCTCGATGCCGCGCAAAAGCAGCGCGCAGAGCACACGGACGAGCTTGGAAAGTACATCAACTACCTCACAGATACAAATTCCGCAATAGTCGGCCTCCACCAGACCTCCGACTCCTACTTAAGCGCGCAGATGGCAAAGACAGGCTGGCAGGACCGCGCGCCCTACATGAGCAGCCCCGAGGCCGACGCGCTCAAGTCCATGGTGACGCAGGAAACCAGGGCGCACGTGCAGGGGGAGCGCCCCTCGCTCGAGACGGGCTTTTCCTCGGCGTTGTGGTTCGGTAGCTACTCGAATGCGCTTTACATGAAGGGCGCGGAGTTCAAGGTTCCTGAGGTTAGCTGGACAAATGAGGCAGGATACAGTCTCAAACAGACAAAGCTTGAGAGGATTGACATTGCCAAGCAATATTCATATGACATAAATGAAACTGCAAAGGCGGACAAAAAAGATGATGCAAAAGTCAAGGGCTTCCAGAAAAAGTTCAAGGTCTTCAACAAAGAGCCGTCAGATGAGAACCTTAAAGCGCTCAAGGAAATGCATGACGAGGTGACCCAGCCACTGTCTTCAGTGGAAATTCGTGTCCCAGAGGCGTCAATGTCGCAAATCAGGACATTGGGCAAAACACACGTATTAAACCTCCAAAATAAAATCAATAGCGGCGAAGTACCAAAAGAACAAGAAGAAAAAGTCCAAGAAGCCATCACCGATTTCAAAAAATCAAAAACCACAAACAACTTCTTTAACCTAAGTGTTTATGCAATGTTATTCTCAACCCAAGATAAATTAAATGATAAATAGTGGTGGTGGGTGAAACAATGATTGTAAAAAATAAAGAAATTCCAAAAAACGGAACGAGTCCAAAGAAGAGTCTTGGGTCGTTTGCACGAAAAGCAGCTTTGTTAACAACCTTGACTATCGTTTCCCTGTCATTGAGCGGTCAAGTCAAGCAACTATGCTCTCCTGCAGATACTGTGAAAGACGCTTTTGCAAGTGGAACAACCAGTATAATCCGTTCCAAGTACGTTTCATTGAAAAAACAACAGAACCAAATTCCTGCCAGTCTCGAGTTAGTTGGTATTTTTGTTGCTTATATAAAAGAAAATCCAACTCAGGAAATGCCAATAACTAAGGAATTGATATTAAGCATAGAGGATCAAAAAGCCCTAAGAAAAAACCCATTTTTAGAAACAAACACGCACGTAATATACTATATCTTTGAAGTCGACGGAGTGTTCAACGGCTATATGTGCATTTTCCGCAAAAAACAACCAGTGTCAGCTCCCTCCGATACCTTAAAATAACCACTTCTCATAACAAATGCATGCCAGTCGCCCTCCACCAGACCTCGGACTCCTACATCAACGCGCAAATGGCAAAGACAGGCTGGCAGGACCGCGCGCCCTACATGAGCAGCCCCGAGGCCGACGCGCTCAAGTCCATGGTGACGCCCCAGCAGGTATCGGGCCCGGACCGCCCGTCCCTTGAGCTTGGCGTGTCCCAGCCCTGGTTCAGCCTGGGAAGCTACTCGAAGATGAAGTACACCGGGGCGAATGAGTTTGTGGTTCCGGACATGAAATGGTCACTCCAGATGCCTTATCCAAAAGATACTGATAAGCCACAGGAAAGATTCGCAAATGCAGAATACTCGGTTTCACACAACACACAGAGTCTTCGAAGCATCCCGCCCCCTCAAGATCTCCTAAACCAATTGAACAACATGGAAAAAGCATTCCAAGATCTCAAGAAAGACAAGTCAAACGAAAACAATGTCAAAACAGCGGAATATCTTGCGCAACAAGTTCAGGAACTAGCCGACGCGGCAGCTCCTCTTATTAAGGGGAAGAGATAGAATTCTTTACGAGGGTTTCTATGGGCCGTACCATATTGAAAAAAGAAGGCAAACAACAGAACATATTCAAACGACGTGCCAAGCAAATAAACAAATTTGCAAAAGTGGTGGTGCTTGCAACTGGGCTAAGCGTTGCAGCCAGCCTCGCCAGTGCCCAATCTGGCAGCAATATCTCCGCTCCTTCTAATCCAAAGATAGAGTACATATCTCAAAGAGATACCACTGCTTCAGGGCTCCTGTATCCTTGGATATATATTCAATCCCAGGAAAAGCAAGGGCACTTAGTGGAACTCGTTTTTCTCACAGGCGTCAAGATACATCTCAGTGAAAATCCAAAAGAAAAACTATGCATCAGAACTGACAAATTTCGCCTAGTGCTAAGCATAAAGGAGCAGCGACAGCTCAAATCCGAATCTTTTCTAGAGAAAAATGGCTATTGTCTAACCTACTACCGTTCTTGCACAAATTATGGGGACATTAAAAGCTTCTTTGATAGACTGGATATATTTAGAATAAAATCAAAGTAAATACAAATGGCAAAGACAGGCTGGCAGGACCGCGCGCCCTACATGAGCAGCC
>CAZYTZ010000010.1:0-28632 GCA_964650545.1 Microcaldota archaeon
ATGAGAAATGGGTCATGGAAAGGCTCTAACTCGGGTTCAAATCCCGATGGGAGCGCATTTTCTCTTTTTACGTCGTAGAATTGGAAATAGCAAGTGCAACTTTGGAATGTTGCTGGCGTTAAAATCCCTAATTGTTAAGCCCCTCGCCCCACCCTGAATCGTTGAGGATGCGGTGCAGGACATGATTGCGGTGGCTGGAAAGGTTGCTGGCAAGGCGACATCCGTAGGGTCAAAAAACGTTAATTTGGCGTCCGCGGGGGAGAAACTCGTCTTTGGACTTGACCTGAAGCATCTGTGCTATTTTTCCAACTCCCGAATCATCCGTATCAGCTGGGGGGTTATTCCTTCCGAAAATTTCCTGAAATCATCGTCAACCCCGCGAGCAGAACTTCGGTTCTGCTGCATTGCCGGCCCTGCCGGCAACAGGACGAAACGCGCTCGTTTCGTCCACGCACCAGAACGGAGCGCCGTTCTGGTCGCGCTTACGAGCAGATAGCGCTCTTTCTCGATATCCAGCTTGCCAAGCGCTTCTTTCTTCAGCGATATATTGTCCGCATATTTCATATAGCGGAGCATGTCTTTTGTTTTTGCAATTGCCTCTTTTTTCACGCTTTCCACAAGTATGCCATGTTTTGAGAGATAATACAGGTCTATGAAATCCCTTGCCTTCACGCCTTTCCGCGTCAATATCGCCCTTATTTTTTCGGCAGCTATCTCCCTCAGGTCATACACTTTCATCTTCGGCTTTTTCAGCAGGATATGCGCTTCCGAGGGGAACAGGACTTTCAGCTCTTCCTTGTCCCCTGCGTCAAAAACAGGCCTGAGCTCCCTCTCCAAGAACGGATGGAAGAATTTTTCCTCGAAATTCACCTGGATTTTCATGAAGCCCTCGGGCCTGCCAGGGGCTTTGCGCCAGAGTTTCAGCGTGGCAAGCCGGTTGCTCCCCCCGATTTCGACATATCTCTTGTTGTGTTTCTGCGGCTTGAAGTCCAGTCCCATTTTTTCGCTTATTTTTGATACCAGCTCCAGCGTGCAGTCTATTTCCCTGGAGATGATTCTGCGGACCTGCTTCCCGGATTTGCCGTCATATATCCCCTGATTGATCCAGGAAAAGTCCAAATCCTCTGAGAAGCGGTAATACCCGAAATATGCCTTTACCAGGCACGTGCCGCCCTTGAAAACAAAGTTGTCCCTGAAATATTCGTTGCCTGCGAGTTCGATAAGCAGGCTTTGCAGGTACGCGTCCTTTGCAAGAAGCTCGGTGTTTGCAATCCCCGTCTTTCCGCCCAGGTAGCCCGCAAGTTTCTCAATGTCCATAGGCTCTCCTCACTGAAAGGGGATAATGCCTGCCATATTCCTTGAGCTTTTTTTTGTTTGCATGCGCAAGCAGGCCTGCAACCTCGTCCCGGATAGCCACGTCGCCAATCCCGCGGTATTTCCGGATGTACGCGATATCCAGCAATGTTTTTTCGATGTCAGAGTAGCTTATCCCGTCCTTGGAAATCGTGCCAAATTCCAAAAGGCTTTTTTTGAGCTTGATGAACCTGACATTATGCCCCAATATTGCAACGCTCCTTGACCGGAAAATCTTGTCTGAAACAATGTATTCCGCTGGAAAATACTCGTGGGTCAGGTTGTTGAGCTTCACGGCAGTGTCAAAGCCAAAATACCATTTTACCCCCTTATGTTCCAATGCGCGCGCAATCGCCTCGAAAAAATTGGCATTTGATGCGCCGGTCTTCCTTTCTTCCAGTGTTTTTATGTAAAAAAAGCCCTTCAGCACCCTGAGCAAATGCTTTGTTCTTATAAGGTAATTTATGCCGTTTTTGTAGGTTATGCCAACCGTTTTGCAGATTTTTCCTATTTCTTCCGCTGTGGCGTACCGCTTGCCATCAAAGTGCACTTTCTTTACCAGGAGCCCGTATTTCATATATATCACTAGATTACAAATATTGTAATGTTAATATATAAAAAGTTAACTGCCATTTTGACAGACCGGGGCACCATACATCTGCTTATGTGCAGGGTCAATCTGCACCGTGCCTGATCCAGGCATGAGCGATTTTCACGGCGCTTGTGGGACAAAACGAGCAAAAGATGCCAATGGGGTAGAGCGTTTAACGTCATAGCAATTCCAAACTTTAAGTGTTTGTGCATTTCCCGATGGGAGCGTTTTATTTTTCCGCAGAAAAATGAAAACAAGTTGCGCGAAAGCGCAACTGCGTATTTTCTTTTTGTTCATCCCGCTCAGCCGATGCGCGTTTAAACCCTTTTTATCAAAAAAAGTGCATGATACAGCAGATGGGCAATTTGCACGTAATTTGTCCCCAGTCCCCTAGGCTGCGCGATCCTGAAATGTCAAACCGCCAGCGCGTGTTCGCAGATACAATGCAGGAGGGGCCATCGGAAACCATAGTCAGGGGCGCACTCAGGGAAGCGCTGTCGTCAAGGCTCAGAAGCAAGAGCTTCATGAATGCTTTCCAAAAAGCGAAACCAATGGGTGTGGAAGAGAAGATAGCCCACCTTGGAAAGCACAAGACCGACTACCCGGGCTTGGCTTTTTGCTTTTCTGTGGAAAAGCGTCCGATATGCAGCGAAGGCAGGCATGAAGCGTATTGGCTGGAGATTAAAGACGATGCGACAGCGGCGAATGGCGCCATGAGAAGGTATAGCCTGCTGATTCTTGCCGAAGCAAAAGGGGTTGCCATTGCAAAGAAATGGCTATTCTCGCTTCGGTTCTCAGACGCCCTCATTCAGGTTGCAAAAGTGCTTGATTCGGTTGCGCCGGAAAGCACAATAAACGTGAATTACCACCTTGCAAGGGAAGACGGGAAACCGCATGAAATTGCAGAAATATTGCTCTATGGGAGCAATGGGGCGGATTACGGCATCTTGAAAATCTGCATTGGAGACATGTTCCAAAAGAGGAAGAGGTGGATTGGCAAGAAGGAGATTTCAGGCACGCTCTTTCTCGCGCTTGAGGGAAGGATGCTGGACAAAACCAAGATGGCAAACCTGTCCAGAAAATTCGAAAAAAGCCTGGATGCCATGTTCAACCAGATGGAAGGGCTTGTACGCGAGATTGCCCAGCCAGGGATTGCAGACTGGCTTGAGGTTTACCGCTGCCTAAAGCAAGTGCAGCTTTAGACGTATTCTTCTGCGGCTTTTACGATGTTCCCAAAGAAGCGCAGGCTGTTCTTCTCGTGCGAGATGCCTGCGGTGAAGCGCGGGAACTGCGTCCTGTAAACGCTGCATTCGGGGTGCGGCATGAGCCCCAGTATCTTTCCCGTCCTGTCGCAGATGCCCGCTATGTCATATGGCGAGCCGTTGGGGTTTGTAGGGTAGCCAGGCGACTCCTTCATTTTCGAGTCAGTGTAGCGCAGTGCCACCATGCCCTGTTTCTGGAGCGAGGAGAGGAGCGCGGGGTCGCGCGGCACAAACTGCCCTTCGCCGTGGCGCACAGGGCAGTTGATGAATTCCACACCCTCAAAGTACTTGCACGCCGACTTTTGCGGCTTGAGAAACACCCAGCGATCCTCAAACCTTCCTGACTTGTTGAACGTGAGCGTGGACTCCTGCGCAAAGGTGCCTGACATGTTTGGAAGCGCGCCGAGTTTCACAAGAGTCTGGAAGCCATTGCACACGCCGAGAATGGGCTTGCCAGATGAGACAAATGCCTCGAACTGGGACCTGAAGGTGCTTTTCAGCTTGTTGGAAAGCACGCGGCCGCCTGAAATGTCATCGCCGAAAGACCAACCGCCAGGGATTGCGAATATTTCATAATCCGAAAGCTTTTTCCTGCCTGATGAAATGTCAGAGAAATGCACTATTTCCGAGTCCGCCCCGGCAAGGGAAAAAGCATGCGCGAGCTCCACTTCCGCATTCAGGCCAAAGCCAGCAAGAACAATACAGCGTGGCTTGCGCTTTCCCGGCGCCTGCTGCTTAGGCAGCGCCTGGCTGCCGGCTTTTTTCACAGGTGATTTTGCAGGCATTTTTTCCACCGTTTTCTTCACTGGTTTTCTCACAATTTTCTTGGCTGGTCTTTTCGCAGCCAGTTTCTTGCTTTTCCCCTTCACTGCTTTCTTCGCCATCTTTTTCACAGCCAGTTTCCTGCTTTTCCCCTTCACTGCTTTCTTCGCCATCTTTTTCGCGGCGCTCTTGACAGGCTTTTTTGCCGCTTTCCGCACAATCTTTTTCGCTATTTTTTTCTTGGCGCCTTTTCTGCCCTGCGCTTTTTTTGCCGTCTTCCTGTGCGGCTTTTTCACTTTCTTTTTAGATGCCATCAACTACCATCCCATTGTCACTTTCCATGCCGCACTAAGCGCGTCAACCGACGATGAAACTGCCCGCGCATTGCGCACCGATATGCAAAGGTCGCTGCCTTTCACAGCACCTACTCTTTCACAGGCAATTCCGCGCATGAGCGCGCAGAATGCACGCTCGTTCTTCTTTTTCACCGAAACCACAAACCTTCCTGACGACTCGGAGAACAATAGCTGTGCTGGCGTGAGCTTCCCGATGTATTTGCCCTGCACCGAGACTTCAGCCCCCACATTGCCACCTATGCAGCACTCTGCAAGCGCAACCGCCAGCCCGCCTTCCGAGCAGTCGTGGCACGAGGCAACCAGGCCGCGCTTAATGGCAAGCTCAAGCTTCCTGTAAACCGCAAAGTTCTTCTTGAAGTTCACGCACGGCACGCTTGCGCCGATTGCATTGTTCATTGCGTAGTATTCCGACGCGCCAAGTTCTGCCTTTGTCTCACCAAGAACATATATCGCGTCGCCTTCTGACTTGAAGTCTGTTGTCTGGGCAAGAGACACGTCGTCTATCCTGCCCACTGCTGAAACAAGAAGGGTGGGGGGCACTGAAATCCTCCACTTGCCGTGCTTGTAGTCGTTTTTCATGCTGTCCTTGCCAGATATGAGCGGCGCGCCATAGGCAATGCATGCATCGTAAAGACCCTGGCAGGAAAGCACGAGCTGCGCAAGCCTGTGCCTGCCATCAGGGTTGTCAGGCGACTGTATTGGGTCGCACCAGCAGAAGTTGTCAAGAAGCGCCAGGCGGTCAAGCGAGCCGCCTGCGGAAACGTAATTTCTCACAGCCTCGTCCACCGCGCTTGCAGCCATCTGGTAGGCGTTAATGTCAGAGTAGCGCGCGCAGATGCCGTTTGACACCACGATCCCTTCCTTCCTGCCAAGCAAAGGAGCAACCACACCGGCATCTGACGGCCCGTCGGATTTCACGCCGCAAAGCGGCTTTATCACCGAGCTTCCCTGCACCTCGTGGTCATACTGCCTGATAATGTATTCCTTGGAGCATATGTTTGGCCGCGCAAGCAATGAAAGCAGCGTGCCTGACAAGTCAGGCTGCTCGGAAAGGGCAGGCTCTGACAGTTTGGGAAGCCGAAGCTCTGCCTCAAGCTGCATCTGCGGCACTCCCTTGTGCAGGAAATGCATTGAAATGAGCGCAACCACCTTTGCCCCATAAAGCACGCGCAGGAAGCCAGATGAGTTGAATTCCCCGATGTCAGACACTTCCACGTCGCGCAATCTGGCAAGCGCCACAAAGTCGCCAGCCTTGTCAGGAGGCACTGCCAAAGTCATCCTTTCCTGCGACTCGGATATGAATATTTCCCAAGGGTCAAGCCCAGGGTATTTGAGAGGCGCGCGGTCCAGGTGCACTATGCAGCCGCCGGACGATTCTGCAATCTCGCCTATGGATGAAGAAATGCCGCCTGCGCCGCAGTCCTGCGTGAAATTGTAAAGCCCCAAGTCTCGCGCCTCAAGCAAAAAGTCAAGCATTTTCTTCTGCGTGTAAGGGTCGCCAAGCTGCACGGCGGAGACTGGCGAGCCTTCGTGCAGCTCCTGGCTTGAGAAAGTGGCGCCGTGTATGCCGTCTTTCCCTATCCTGCCGCCAACCATGAATATCCTGTCGCCGTTCATTGCGCGCTTTTCGTGCGTTTTCTTGCCCCCTGCCTCGGACGGCATGAGCCCGCCTGTGCCGCAATAGACCAATGGCTTGCCCAAGTAGCGCTCGTCAAAGTAAAGCGAGCCGTTCACTGTGGGTATGCCTGATGCGTTGCCGCCTGCTGCCACGCCTGCGCGCACTCCCTCGAGCACGCGGCGCGGATGAAACAGACGCGGTGGGATTTCACCCTTGTAGTAAGGGTCTGCAAAGCAGAAAACGTCAGTGTTGAAAATGGGCCTTGCCCCTAAGCCGGCGCCCAGCACGTCGCGGTTCACGCCCAGTATGCCAGTTAACGCGCCGCCATACGGGTCAAGCGCGGATGGCGAGTTGTGCGTCTCCACCTTCATTGCCGCATTCCAGCCAGGCACGAACTCGAATATCCCGGCGCCGTCGGAAAAAACAGTGAGAAGCCACTTTTTCTTCTTGGCAAGCCGGCTAGTGGCGCCCTTTATGTAGGTCTTGAAAATCGAGTCGACCGTCTTCTTTTTCTTCCCCTGCTTGAGCGTGATTTTCGCGTTGAATATCTTGTGCTTGCAGTGCTCTGACCATGTCTGCGCAAGCACCTCAAGCTCCACGTCGGTGGGCGCCGGTGGAAGACCGTCTTTTTGCCTCTCCGCAGCAACCGATGGGTCGGCATAATACGACTTTATCCTCTTCATCTCCTCAAGCGACAAGGCTAAAAGCCGCTCGCGCGAGATTTCCACAAGGCGGCGGTCAGGCACGTTGAGGTCGATTTCCTTCACAAGCCCGCCGCCTGCAATATCCACGCGGGGGACTGTTGCCTCAAAACCTGCTTGGTTGAATTCCTGCGCGGTTTTTACCTCGAAGTGTTGTATGAGCTCGTTTGCAAGCAGCCCACGCGCCACGCGCTCTGCCTCCTGTTTTGGCACTTTTCCGGCTATCAAGTAGTGCTTGCTTGTGTACACCTCGCCTGGAAGCTTTTTGCCCAAAAGCTCCCCAATTGCCTCGCGCGCAGTGCTGCCCACATTGTCCTTCACGCCCGGGCGGAAGGAAACCGCAATTGCAACCGTGAATTTGGGAGGGGTGAAAAGCGGAGCGTCCACTGAGAAGCACTGGTTTATTGGATCGCAGAGAAGCTCGGCGCCTGCGCGCGCAAGCTCGTCTTCTGGCAAGTCATCATCAATCGTGTAGACATCCAGCACGCGCACCGAGGCGGCTGCCTGGATGTCAAAATCAGCGCGCATCCGCTTGAGTATGGCATCGCCTGCAGGGTCGAAAAAATCCGGCAAGTAGCCAACTTCTATCCTAGACACCATGTAAATTTCCCCGAGGAAATTTTCAGACAGCCGCACGAGCGGCTGGATCTCCCACGTCAGTAGAGGCGGGGGCAATATTTATAAAAGGGAAGACGATTTTTGACACTAATAGACATGAACGGACACCCCATATCCAAGATTACTCATTTATAAACACTTCTAGACACTTTGTAGCATATGCAGTTCAAGTACCCAGACAAGGCGATAACGAAGTCACCGACGCTGCAGGCACACATAAACGCGCGCCCCGCACAGCCAAAATACTATTTCTGGAGGATTGCCAAGGAATCAAAATGCTTGTGCCAAACGAAGTTCATACTGATCTCAAGGACATCGAAAAGGGGCTGAAGCGCGGGGAGAAGTGGCTGTCAAGAAGCGAGCACCCCCTTGAAATGTTCTATTCAGATATCCTCAACACAATGGCAATTGATGAGAAATATGCTGGCCTGTCAAAGGCTGACTTCAGGGAGCTTACCTCGTTCGGCCAGCTGCTTGAGAAATTTGACAAGTATGACGTTCTAGAAAGGCGGCGCGACCTGAAGCTTTATTGCAAGCTCATTGGCATTGATTTCGAGGCCTTCCGAGCAGAAGTTTCATCCACGTTCTGGAAAAAGGTTGAAGGCGAGAACTTAACAGTGATTGCAGACTCTGCAGTGGCAGGAAGATATCACATATTTGGCAGGGGATTAGGCACTTATGTGATGGTGGAAAACGGCAAGATAAACCGCGAAGTGTCCTCTTACTCAAGAATTCACCCGCAAGTCCCTGCGATTATCAGGGCATATGAAGATGCAAGGGATGTTTTTTGCGATGGCAAGATGCATGCCCTGATTGTCGAGTTCGGCGCCACGCCAAATGGGATTTATTGCCTCCAGCCCCATCCAGGACTGGACTTCTCGCCGGCAGATTTCAGAGTGGATTGGCCCCTCGGAAAAGATGAGGTGAAAATACCTTTTGTCCGGGGAAGAACCGAGACCGCAGAGTACGTTACGCAGGAAATTTCGCTTTATGGGGACAAGCGCAAATTGCAGCCAGGAGAGGGGGCGTCGCAGGCAGGTTTTGAAGGGCTGGCAGGCATTGTGTCACGAACCCTGCCGTTTTTCATCCATCTGAAAGGAGCCAGCCAGGCCTCAGTCCCGGAAGGCGGTGGCCATAACGTAATATCTTACCTTTTCAAGCCAAAAATCTCGATGCTAATGCATGATTTGAAGCAGGTTTTCACGTGGGGAGCCGAATCAGACACACAGATAGTTGCTTCGTCAAGAAGCAGGGCGGGAATTGAAAGGGCAGCCAAGAACATTGCCGGCAAAGACATTGAGCTGGAATTCCCCCCTGAGAAACAGTCCAGGCGTGCATTCTTTGCAAAAGACGATGGGAAAACGTTGCAGCACTTCGTATTGAAGGAGAACGGCATTTTTTATATCGTCAGATTCAAAAGCCCAGTGGAAAATGGAAGGGCTGACGAAAAAGCAACAGTCAGCTATGTTTCAGACGGCACAACTGCCCATTTGGGCAGGGTTGGCTGAATGCCCGCGCGCAAAGTCAGAACAAATACCCGCTTGCATCCTCGGCAATGCCCACTCCGCCACCCAGGTCTGAAAGCGTGTATTCCTTTTTCCCGTCCTGGAATGCAAATGTCTTCACGCGCACCAGGAATTCGTCATATTGGAATACTGTTTTTTGCCTCATGATGAATGGCTGCACGGAATATGACTCCAACACCGCCACAAGGCTCTTGTTCGACAGCAGCCAGATGCGCTTTTCGCCTTCCAGCCACGTTTTCAGCTTCAGGCCGCGCAGTTTCGTGCGCTTGCCGGCAATCTCAATGTAGGCGTTTGATGCAATATGGAATCCGGCCTTGTCGCCCAATGGCTTTCCAGTGAAAAAGTCCAATGAATCGCCGTTCTTGAATTCAAGGCGCACCCAGTTCCAGGGAGCAAGGGGCATGGCAGCCACCACTTTCTGCAAATACGCCTTGCCAGACATTTTCCTGCCTTCCAGCACGCCGTCAAACTCAAAGTAGTAGTTTATCATGACCGTGCCAAAGCTTGGTGCGAACGGGTTTGACAGGATATTGACCATCTCATAAGGATGCCCTGTGCAGGGGTGCGAGGCGTGGGCATAGAAAATTCTTTTGCCGCCCTTGACAAGCGAAATGTCAAAGTGCGGGTATTTGCCGGTGATTGATATTTTGCTTTCCCCCTTTTCCGCGGTTATGCTGTTGCTCTCGCCTTTTTTCAGGCTCACTTTTGCAGTGGAATCGAAAATCACCTGCTTTTTCCCGCGCGAGTAAAGCCAGCACACTGCGGCGCACACCACGCCCTGCTGCTCCTCAGCCTCAGGCACTGACGCCTTGTTCACGCGGACAGGGTCCACTGAGCGGCCGAAAGTGAAAATTACCTGCTCGTCATGAGGCGGGGAACAGAAGTGCAGGAACCAGTATTCCTTGCCCATGGACGGCAAATCCTCTATCTCGAAGAAAAGCTCGTCTGGCGTTGGGCATTTCCTGGACTTGAACAGGCGCGAAAACTCCTCAAGCTTGCCTGAAAGCTCCCCTGTTTTTTTCTTCCATTCAGGGCCAAATTTGAAGTTGCGCAGCTTGGAAAGTGTGTGGTGGGGCATGCCAATCGCACTTAAAGCAGCGGCAAGCTTATTTAACGTTTATCATAAAGTCTATCACATTGGTATGGGGGAATGGGCTAACCTGGTATGCTACTAGGTTTGGGACCTAGCGATCTGAGTTCAAATCTCAGTTCCCCCATAATTGCCCTTGAACGCCATGCCGAATTAATAAATCTCCTGCAAGAAAGAGCGGGCATGGACAGGAAATTGGCCCTGCGTGCTGCGTTGGCAGTCGTGCTTCTGTGCGTGCTTTATGCAGCCGGCCTTCCCTTGCACTACGTGCTTCTGATGGGCGTGCTTATGGCCGCCCTGCTCGCGTTGCGCGGGCCCATTTACAAGAAAATCGAGGCAGCGATAGAGAAGGCGGCACCATCTACTGCAACCTGGCCTTCCTGGGCAAGAAAAGCGCTCGTGCTTGCGGCATTCATTGTTGCATACGCAATCCTGAAGCAGGCGATATACTGGCTCATTGGGCTTGCCGGCTTCGACGTGCAGGTAGAAATGGTTGCCGCGATGACACCCGCGCCCTGATTTTGGTGCTCTGATGAAATACGGAAACTCCGAATTGCGCGGAAAATTCGTGCTTGGCCCCATGGCGGCATACACTGACATCGCTTTCCGGCTTCTTTGCAGGCGCGCGGGTGCGGCGATGTGCTTCACTGAGTTTGCCAATGCTGAAGCCATCACGCGCGGAGGCAGGAACACTGGGGCGCTTATGCAGACGTGCGGAGAAGAGATGCCGGTTGGCATACAGATATTCGGCGGAAATCCGAAAAGCATGGGCAAAGCTGCAAAAATCATTTCACGCCAGACGGAAAACGGGGAGCTGTTTGCCTCATGCACTGACATTAACTTCGGCTGCCCGGCTGGAAGCGTGATTCGCGCAGGCGCGGGCTCTGCGCTTCTGCGCAGCCCTGAGAAAATGCGCGCGATAGCAGAGGCGTGCGTGGCAGCGTCTGAAATGCCTGTCACCGCGAAAATAAGGGCAGGCTGGAAAAGCGACAATGCTATTCAGCTTGCGCAAATGCTGGAGCATGCTGGCGTGGCAGGCATAACGGTTCACTGGAGGACTGCGACTGAGGGAAGGAAGCGCGCAGATGGCTGGAAAGTGCTGCGCGAGGTGAAAAAAGCGGTTGGCGTGCCTGTGATTGGCAATGGCGGCGCCTCCACGCCGGAAAAGGCAGTGCGCTTCCTTAAGGAAACCGGCTGCGACGCAGTGATGATTGCCTCTGCTGCTTTGGGCAACCCGCACATCTTTTCGCAGGCAAATGACTTGCTTATGCACGGCAAATGCAAGGAAACGCTGTGGGGGGAAAGGAGGGCGTCATTTTCAGAATATGCCGCACTTGCCAAAGAATACGGAGTGGCAACGCCAAAGAGATTGCGCGCGCAGGCAATCGAGTGGGTGACTGGCTTTAACGGCGTGAAGGAGGCAAGAAAACAACTGAACGCGGCAAAAACAGAGAAGGAGATTTTGGAAATCATAGGCTCTTTTTCCCCTCACACTGCTTCCTGCGGCAAAAAGACGTAGTTGGCTTTTTCGAATTTTTCGTAAAGCGCCTTTTTCTCCACGCTTTCAAACGGCTCGTCCACCACCTTGCCAATGCCCGTGAACATGCCGTACCACCCGGCCGGGATGAGCAGGATGGAGAGCAGCTGGTAAAACAGGCTCTCCTCATGGAACATGAAGAAGAAATAGGTGTCTGCCAGGAGCACAAGTGCGCCTATCAGTATGTAGAGGTATCCCCTGTGCTTTGTCTTGTTGATGTTCTCAGTTTCGCGCTTAACCATGAATGAGAAGTGCTCGCGCAGCCTCTTTTTTATGAGCACCTCCGCCTTGGGGTCGCACTGGGAGGACGGGATGGTGAAGCGCACCTCAAACCTGCCTTTCTTGTTCTCCATGTAGCGGCGCCCTATTTCCTTGAGGAAGTCCTCTGACAGCTCTCGCTGGGAATATGGACGGGGGTCAAAATCCGAAAATATGTCGTCGTAAACGTCAAGCGTGATTGCGATTTCGCGCATGCTCTCGGTGCTTTCAGAAGGGTCTGCCATGCCAAACAGGCGGGTGCAATGAATAAAAAAGCATCGCAGCGCTTTTTTAGAATTCGGCAGACCGAATACGATAAAAAAGGGTAAGGCTGAAACCCCCCTATGGAACTTCGGCTTGCAAGGATAGTGGAGGAAAGCCCTGACGTGCGCACCCTCATCTTCGAAGGCAGCGTGCCGCCTTACAAGCCAGGGAACTTTTTCAGGCTGTGGCTGCCAGGCAGCAGCGGCAAGAAGTCCTTCCGCCCCTATTCAGCCGCATCACATCCGTCCGAGGGAAACCTTCGCTTTTGCATAAAGAAGCGCACGGGCGCTTCTTTAGCAGCGGAAGGAGCGCCAGCGAGTTCCGCTCCAATAAAGAAAAACAGGAGCTTTTCAAGCCGCATGTGGGATTTGCACGAGGGAGACAGCGTTGAGCTTGACGGCCCGCACGGAACTTTCTCGCTTGGCAAAAACGACTCAGAGCGGGTGTTTGTGGCAGGCGGCGTTGGAATAGCCCCTCTTCGGAGCATGATAATCCAGACATTGCTTGATGGCAAGCGCACAGCGCTTTTCCATTCAGCGCAAAACCTTTCAGGCATTGCCTACATAGGCGAAATGAAGTTTCTGGAAATGCAAAACCAGAGCTTCAAATACTTCCCGGCAATCACGCGCGAGGCACCAGCAGAGGGCTGGGGCGGCCTGAATGGAAGGATAACTGCGGAAGAGGTGAAGCGGAAGCTCGGTCCGCTCGAAGGGAAATCGTTCTACCTGTGCGGGCCTGTTGAGATGGTGTCAGGCATTGCAAAGGGGCTGCTTGATGCCGGCGTGAAAAAGGAGAACATCAGGAAGGAAGAGTGGGGATGATCAGCTCGGCCTTTTCCTCACAAGCACGAGTGTTTCGCCCATCCTTTTTTCGTAAAAGCCAAGCGACAGGTAAAGCTTTGACGCATTGCTCAGGGCGCGCACCTTGAGGTAAGTGGACTGCGCGCCGTGCTTGTCCGCATAGTAAAGCGCATGCTCCAGAAGCGAGGTGCCAATCCCGTGCTCGCGGTAGTGCGCAAGCACGCCCAACCCCGAGATAAAGCAGCGGTTGTTGCGCATGCGCAGGTGGCAAAAGCCAATGGGGACGCCGCTCCTTTCCGCTATGAAAAACACGTCGTCAGGAAGAAGGCGGGAGGTTGCATCGGGGAAAAGAAGCGCCATAAGATCGCCAATGGCATCCATGTCAGCTTTCCGTGCACGCCTGACCGAAAAGCCATGCACAACTGTTGATTTGCCTTCCAAGAAACCACATCGACTCAAAGGCTGATGAACTTCACTTCTATGCTGTCCTTTATCTCTATTTCCGCCGCCATCATCTTTTCCGCAGGCCCGAGCTTGACAACAAGCGTCTCTCCCAGTATCTCCTTGCCCTCATGCTCGTGCACATGCCCGCAGATGACAAGTATTGGGCGCTTTTCCTCAATCATCTTGCGCACTGCCTTGCTGCCAACGTGCACGCCGCCTGCCTCGTCGAAAAGCCCGTATGGCGGCGGGTGGGAAAGCACAATGGAAAACTCGTCCACGCCTGCGCGTGAAAGGACAGCCGCAATTTCCTCCTCGCTTATCTCGGATGGTGTGCCAAAAGGAGTTGGGTTGGAGCCGCCAAGCCCAACAAGGTTCCACTCGCCAAGCTTCACTTTTTTGCCATGCACTGCCACGCCTGCTTCGCGTAGGCTGTCCACCACTTCTGGTGTGTCCATGTTGCCGTGCACTGCATATGAGTGCGGGAAAAGGGAAACCGCCTGCTCTGCGTATGAGGCAGGCCCCCTGTCTGTAATGTCCCCGCAAAAAAGGACGGCGTCGTAATTTGCGCGCGCGGAGAGCGCCCTCAGCCGGTCCAGCAGGTCCTCGTCCGCATGGAGGTCGGAGAGTGCAAGCAACTTCATGTGGATTCACCGCCTTGGCGGGAATTGCCCTTGCGGCTTGCCATCCTGGGCAGCGCCTTCCTTGTCCATTATGCGCTTCACCTGCGCCTCGAACTGGGCTTTCAGCTTCTCGGCGATAAAATTATGCGAAAATGCATCGGCCTTTGTCGCGATTGTAAGCTTTGCCGCAAGGCAGCGTGCGATTTTCCCCCTTGCCCTGCGCGGCGACTTGCCCACAAGAGCGTGCTGGAAAATGAGCCCGTGCTTTGGCGGGCGGCTGCCTGACTTAAGGTGCTTGAAAAGCGCCTTTTCCGCGCCAAGCACCTGTATGGTGCTTGCAGGGAACATTGCCATCCTCTGCAGTCCACCGGCCTGCGCCACCAGCTTTGCAGCCAGCTCAGGCCCTGCAATATGGGAAAGGTTTGGGCATATTTCGCGCGCTATGTTTGCCTCGTAAGCCTCGATTGTGTCGCGCAGCTTCCACAGCGCCTTTACCTGAAGCGCCAGCGAGCGTGCCTGCTCAAGGTCCCCGTCTGGCAGGATGGTGCCCACTGATGCGCGTGCCTTGTCAGCAATCGACTGCGCCTGGGTGCCGACTGCCTCCGAAAGCTTTTCCATGTCAGGCGATTTCCTGTCCAATGCAAGCACCACTTCGACGTAGCGCGCATTGTCCGCGGTCTTGTACTCGGGGAAATACATGCCGTACCATTCAGTAAGGCGCTCGAAAAGCAGAT
Source organism: Microcaldota archaeon (assembly GCA_964650545.1). Taxonomy (GTDB): domain Archaea; phylum Micrarchaeota; class Micrarchaeia; order Anstonellales; family Anstonellaceae; genus UBA10161. The sequence continues at coordinate 14,536 of CAZYTZ010000010.1, forward strand.
TCGAGCTCTTGTTCAGCTCGTCCACTGCGCTCACAGACTGTATGAGCAGGTTGTCGCGCGAGGAAATGGCAACGTGCACCTTCCTGCGCGCTTTCTTGAAAAAGTCTTCCCTTGATGGCTTTGGCGTCATGATAATCAACCCCGAAACTTCGTTCTCCCGCCTAATTACCGCCAGCAATGTTTAAAGAGCTTCGCGCAGAGAAGGATAGCATGGCAAACGACGCAAAGAAGAAGTCCGATGCGCTGGTGGATGTTGCCATCCGCCGCTCCATGCTCATACCCTCTGCGGAGATTTACGGCTCGCCGGCGGGGTTTTTCGACTACGGGCCAATCGGCTGCGCCATAAAGCGCAAGATTGAGAACCTGTGGCGCGAGGAGATGCTGGTAAAGGAAGGCTTCCACGAGATTGAGACATCTGTAATACTTCCGGAGGCAGTGCTCAAGGCATCAGGGCATGCTGACAACTTCAAAGACCCTGTAGTAGCCTGCAAGAAGTGCAACTCGCGCTTCAGGGCAGACCATTTGCTCGCAGAAAACGAGAGCGTGAAAAAGGCAGGCGTGAAGCTTGAAGGCATGCCTGCGGAAAAGCTGACTGAGCTTATCCGCGCGCACAAGGTTGCTTGCCCCAATGACAAGGGAGAAATGGGCGAAGTGGGCTACTTCAACATGATGTTCAAGACGGCAATCGGCGCAGGCGACGACCGCGTGGCATACTGCCGCCCTGAGACTGCGCAGGGGATTTTCCTTGATTTTTCGCGCATTGTGAAGAACTACGGCAACAGATTGCCGATTGGCATTGGCCAGGTTGGCCGCTCCTTCAGGAACGAGATTTCTCCGCGTCAGGGCCTGGTGCGCATGCGCGAGTTTTCCCAGATGGAGCTTGAATACTTCTTCAATCCCTCGCAGCAAACGCACCCCAAATTCGCAGAGGTGTCAAGCGAAAAATTGGTGTTTGAGCTTGAAGACGGCTCAGTCCGCGAGCTTGCCCTTGCGCAGGCGCTCTCCGAAGGCATTGTGCCAAACGAGATAATGGCGTATTTCCTTTGGAAGCAGGAAAAGCTTTACCTTGCAGCAGGCATACCGCGAGACAAATTCCGCTTCAGGAAAATCCCGGCAAACGACACGCCGCACTATTCGCGCGGCAACATTGACTTGGTTGTTGACACTTCATATGGCTGGATTGAGACCACTGGCACCGCCTACAGGACGGATTACGACCTGTCATCCCATGCAAAGCACTCGGGCGCAGACCTGTCTGTTTTCGTTGAGGAGGAGAAAAAGAAGGTGGTGCCCCACGTGGTTGAGCCTTCCATGGGAGTGGACAGGATGTTCTGGTGCGTGCTGGAGCACTGCTTCCACCCCAAGTCGACAGTCATTTCCGAAGGAAATGGCGCCCATTCGCCGGAGGCGAATAGGGCCGAGAAGGACTGGGAATGGTTCAATTTCCCACCTGCAATCGCGCCATACCATGCCTGGGTTTTCCCGCTCATGAAAAAGGACGGCATGGATGCAAAGGCATGTGAGGTTGAGGCGCTGCTGCGCTCTGCAGGCCTGTCAGTCTACTGCCAGGAGACGGGAAGCATTGGAAAGAGGTATGCGCGCGCGGACGAAGTGGGCGTGCCTTACTGCATCACGATTGACTATGACACGCTCAAGGACAATACGGTGACTCTGCGCTTCAGAAACGACGGCAGGCAGGTGCGCCTGAAAGTCGATGAGCTTGCGGCAAATATACTTTCTTTTGTTAAGCAAGGCAAAGTCACGGCAGGCTTTGCCTGAATTGGGCAAAGCCCAAACAGAGGGGCGAGGAACGGGCTAGGCTGCTCACTCAGGCTCGCAGGCAATGCTGCCCTGGTCTATGTAAATCATCTGCAGCACTGGCTGCGCGATGACAACGATGAGAATTGCAATGAGCGCGCCTGTAAGGCATGCGGTTGCCCATACGTTCGCGCGTGCGCGCGTCTCGGCGCCAAGTATCTGCCCTGCGGCGTAAATCACGCCTGCAAGCACAAGCATCATCATTGCCACCACAGGCAGCATGGACTTCAGGCTCACGCAAAGCTGGGAAATTGCATTTTGCACTGAGTAGAGAATGCTTGTCGAGCAGAAAGCAAATGCAATAAGCATGAGAAGAGCGGCTGCGAAGACTTTGGCATTGAACCCCATAAATGCACCTTTGGCAGGAAAGGGATAAAAAACAGCATCTAGGCTGTTTTTTAGAAATCGAGCAATAGCTCGATTGGGATAAAAAGCGCTTGCGGCTGCCTGGCAGCCATGCCTGCGCTTAGCCCTCCCCCTCGGTTGTTTGATGGTATATGCATAACTAATAGTGTTTATAAATGTATTCATGTGTTTCACTCGCACTAGGAAAATGAAAAAATGCTCGTTTTGCAAAGCAAAACGCATCGCCTTTTTCCTGCCGGAAAAAGACGACGCCGGAGGGAACATCAACTGCCGAAGGCAGTTGGTGGGATTTGGAGTGCCAGCTCCAAACCCCCAAGCGAACGAAGTGAGCGCCGGGGGGGAGATTTGAACTCCCGAGTAGGTTTCCCCACAACAGGTTAGCAACCTGCCGCACTGGACCGGGCTATGCGACCCCAGCATGGTCAAATCTCCGCAGAGATTTGGCCAGTATTTGCGGGCGAAGCCCGCAAATCTGATGGCAAAGTCCGCGCACGGGCTTTGGCAGCCCTTTTAGGAATGATGCAGGCTTTTATTCCTTTGCCGAAAAATAGGTCGGAAGGAACCAGCCCAAAAAGGTGTGAAAATGTACAACAATTACCTTGCATGCGAAATTTGCGGGTCTGAGCTTACGCAGGCCAACCAGAAACAGAATATCGACTCGGCCGGTTACACGCACAGCTATTGCACAAAATGCTATTCTGAGAAATACAAGAAATAGGGGTTGCATGGGGAAAAAGGCAAGGCAGACGGCTGCTTCAAAGGCCCCACAGCAGGAAGGCGGCTGGAAGGGGAAGCTGATCTCTTGGGCTGAAAAGTTCGAGGCACTTGTAAACGCCGCTGCCGCGTCCGTCCCGTGCGCGCGCCTGAAGATGTGGATTGATGGCTTTTTCCACCCTGAAGAGGAGTATGACAAGAGCCAGGCAAAGGCAACCCCCCCTGAGTTGTTCTACAACCTGCTTTTCTTCTATTTCTTCTATTCGCTTGCCTTTTTCCTTTTCATGATTGCGCTTACCTCAGTGCTTCCGCCCGAGGACATGCAGGCAGTGGGCTTTAACCCAAGCCCGGACATTGCCCAAATAGCCATAGGGTCACTGGTTGTCGGGCCGGTGATAAGCACGATAACCGCGCTTGCAGCCTTTTTGCTCGTTTACCTGCCTGCCAGGGCTTTGGGGGGCAGCGGAGGCTATATGCAGCAATCCTATGCCATGTCCAGAGTACTGTGCGGAAGCAACGTGCTGCTCATGGTGCTCATGCTGGCCGCGTTTCTGGTTTTCATGCCGTCCTTCCTTGCGCAAGACTCGCTCCTGCTCGGAACAGTGCTGTCAATTATCGGGGCTTTGGTGAACATTCCGGTCTTCCTGCTCTGCCTGGCGATACTTTTATACACTATATATGCGTATTACCTCGTGGTAAGGAAAGCGCACGGGTTTTCCTCATGGCGCGCAGCAGGCGCAATGGTGGTTGCAGCCGTGTTTGTGGTGCTGGCCGACGCGGCTGTTGGCTGGCTCTTGAGAACAGTTTGAGGTGGTTTTGTGGTGGATAAGAAAACATCTGCGGGCGGGAACGACGGGCTTGGCCAGGTCGAAAAAATTGCGACAAATGCCTACAGCTCGCTTGGTTTTAAGCCTTTCAAGGCATGGCTGTATGCATACTTCCATCCCCACAAGGCATACGGAAACGAGAAGAAAAACGCCAATTTTGGAAGCTCGGTCTCCACGCTTGCCTACATTGGGCTGGTGAATGCGATTATCGCCATAGTGGTAATGGCGCTCGTGCTTGTCCTTGCCATGCCAATAATCGGCGTGCCACTCACAGTCTTAGGGGCAGTCACGCTTTTGGTGGCTTACCCGATAGCAAGCGTGATTTTCGGCTTGATTGCCTCGCTCGTATACTTCATCGTGGCAAAGGTGCTTGGCGGCACTGGCGGAATCTGGCAGCAGACATACGGCATGGCGCTTGTAAGCGGCGGCGTGGTGCTCATGATACTTCCGTTCAACATACTGCAAATAGTGCCCCTTATCGGCGGGATATTCGGCCTTGCAGGCCTCGCAGTCGCGCTTTACGGGATAGTGAGCCAGTACCGCATGATACGCGCAGTGCACAGCCTTTCGCAGCTGCGCGCCATAATCGTGCTTCTGGTGCCCCTCGTCCTGATAGTGGCGTTCGTGATCTTTGTGATAGGAGCCGCCAGCATTGCAGCGCTTGGGGCATACGGGGCATCGCTCCCAATGCAGTAGGCGCTCCCTTTTTCTTTTTTATTTTTTTTCTTTTTCCAAAAATAGCGCAAGCAAGATGTGGCAGGATCTTCAGCTGCCAGAGCAGCTGGAGAGAGCAGCCATCGTGAAAACGATGGCAGGATCCACAGTTGCCAGGCAACTGGAGAGAGCTGCCATTGCGAAAGCGATGGCAGGATTTCCGGCGGGCCCTGGGAGGAACAGGCAGTATCCGCACCGCTGCTCAGTCTTGTATCTTCCCAGCACGGGACAGAATGCGTAGGGCTGCTCCTTCCGGCCTGACCCGATTGGCACAATGAACCGTCCGGAAAGGCAAAACGTCGACGCTTAAAGCGCGTACTTACCCGCTCCCGTCCAAAACATCACCGGACATTCGGCCCTGCCAAAGGGGATTTGCAGTATGGGAGGCCCCTACTCTCCCGGCCTATCCTGCCAACTGTATTCGGAAAACAAGTTGCTTATATACCTAACTACCTGTACCGGAGGAAAGCGCCTATCCCATAGAAGCTTCCGAGGAACTGCGCGCCTTCCGCAGTGTCCGGCGAGACCACGAAAATGTCGATTCCCTGCCTGTCCGCAAGCTCTATCAGGTCATCCACCAGGGAGACTTCCGACTCTACCTTCACCGTGCCGCCAACCGCCTTTATCTTTTCCTCCAGGTCAAGCGGGTTTTTCGAGGTGACATATTGTGCCTCGCCAGTGGTGGTGTCCACCAATTTTGCGCGCTTGTACATTACGCCTTCTGAAATGAGGAGCTGGCCTGCTTGCTTGCTCTCAAGCGTTTTGCGCACCTCCTTTTCGCCATAGGTGGCAAGCCCGCCTCCTGACACCACCTCTTTTATGAAGCGCTCGATTATGACGCGCTCGCGCACTGCCTGCTGCTCGGATAGAATGTCGGATGACTTTGCCATCACTTCGCGCACTCCGTATTCGTCAGTGTAGCCAGTGTCGACAACGCCCAGCACTTTTATCTGGTAGTTAAAAGGAGACATTTTCGCAAAATCCTCCTTGGCAGGCCCAGGCCCTCCGATTATCACGCCTTTTACTTTATTGACAAAATAGCGGTCCATGTGCTCGCCGATGTGCTTGTAGTAGTACTCGATTGACTCTTCAATTAGCCTCTCTATGCGCCTGGCGCTGTTGTGCACGATAAAGCCGTTTGCCACGAAATTGAATGTGTTTGGCACTGTCAAGTCAACATACTCGCGCTCGCCGTTCACAGGGATTTTCTCAGCCACGCGCGCCACTCCGATGTCCGACGAAAGCCACTTTGCAAGCATCTTCTTGGCAAGCTTTTCCTTGCCAAGCTTTCGCGCGCGGGAAAGCAGCACACCTTCGATGTTCTTCTTGAAAGCCTCGCGCCCGAGTGGTTTTTCGCCCCTGAAGAAGTTGTCTGCCGCGTGGAAGTCAGACACTCTCAAGCCAAGGGATTTTGCGAATGCGAAAACCTCCCGCCCATCCGCAGGCACCTGCTCCACGAATTGCATTTTTACGCTTCGCGCTGCGGCACGCAGGATTGCCTCTTGCTTGTCTTTCCTTGAGAATCCTATTTCCGATGCAAAGAAGGCAAGCGAAGCGGCATCGGATATGCTGACACACCATTGCGGATTCCCGGCAACCGGCTTTTGCGAAAGCGAGGCGCGGATGCCAAAGCGCAGGAGAATGCCCTGCACCTGGCGCATCATCTTCTCAGAGCGCATCGCAATTTCCGCGCGCTTCCCGTGCACATAGCCTTCTGCGTCGTAAAGCCCTGAGAGGAAGGCGGCTTGAACCTGGGTGGGCGAGCGCTGAATCTGCACAGGCACGCACCTTCCATCAGACGCAGCAACCACTTGCGGCACAGCGCCTGCCACAAAGTCCGCAAACTCCTTGCTGTAGATGCGCAGTTCGTAATATGGCTTCTTGGCAAACGAGCCTTTCTGCCTGGTCTTATCCACCTTGCGGCAGATCGCCGTTATTCCGATTGCATCCGACACCGTCTTGGAATATTTCTCAATCATCTGATCATAGCTTTCATAGATTATTATCCTGTTCCCATCCAGCGTGCCGTCGCCTGCGATTACCCCGAGAAGATAGGCAAGCTGCGGTGTGTATGAGGCAGGAAGCTTAAGCACGGGCGCTGCAAACTTCTTTTCGTCGAGCTTGAGCCCGTAAAGCGAATACAGATGCCTGATTTTCCCGGCGGAAAGCGGGATTTCGCCGCGCTCCATCCGGCAGACTGCCATCTGCGTAATGCCAAGTTTTTTTGCCACTTTTGACTGCGACCAGCCAAGCTCGTTTCTGCGGAAGCGCAGGCTGTCGTATTCTGCCTCGTCAAGTGAAATATGCGTGGCTGGGCTGAATTCGACTGCCACTTCCTTGCCCTTGTGGCTTATCCTTTTGGCAACCAGCACCCTGTCGCCAATTTTCAGGTCCTTGGCATAGGTTTCCCGCACGCCGCTTTCCCCAATGGTGAAGAACCTGTGCCACGCTGTCGCGGTTATTTCCATTTTCGGCGCATGCACCGTTATTCTGTATGCGCTTTTTGACCGGGTTTCAAATCTGTCCGAGCATTGATGGTCGCCTATCGAAAATTCCGATAGGTCGGCACCTTTCAGGTGCGAGCCAGCGGCGACATCACTTGCTCTCGCAAGCGTGCCGTCAGCCATCTGCACCATGGTGTCAGGAGCAAGGCATTGCCCACCTTTCCGCATCTTGGAATGCGCCATTGAGCGTATGTGGGACAATATCCTCGTGTTTGTGCCCTTCAGCTCGGCAAGCGTGCATTCCCTGCCGTCGAGCACCACGATGCCGTACGAGTCCTTGACCGACAAGTCGCGCTCAAGCGGCTCGAGGAAAAAGCGCGAGTCGCAGCGGTAAATCTGGACGGATATTGGCGTTGGAGGAAAAATTGTGAACAGCTCGGTGTCCACCTTTGCAGGGTTGTTGCTCACGTTCCCGCAGAAAATCGCCACGCCCGACTCTGGCGCCTTGTTGCCGTAGCTTTTCAGGTGGTGCAAAATCCTCTCAAGGGCGTCCGTGACGTTTTTCCTCGTGCTTTTGCTCTTGATGTTTGATGCCTGGCCCGCCTCTCCGCGCAGCTTGTTGGAGGTTTCGTGTATGGCCTGGCCGGAGGGAATGTAAACCGAGATTAGCTCGGTGCCTGAGCCTTTCATGGTCTTCAGGTGCGCAAGCTGCTTTTTCAGCTCGTACTTGAGTTTTGTCTTTTCTTCCATTTTGCTGCCTCGTCAGGGATTAAGCTAGGGGAAAGTGGGAATAAAAAATGAGGGGTCAGAGAAGGGAGACTGCGCCCGTCTCAAGCGAGTAGACCGCGCCAACTATCTTGAGCTTGCCCTCCTTTTCAAGGTGCGACACTATTACGCTTCTCGCCCTGATTTTCGCAAGCACGCACTTGAGGTTCTCGCCCACTGCCTTGGCAGCATCCTTGCCAGATGCCTGCACGGCAGGCTGTATTTCCTGCACCACAGTGTCCACATTGCCCTCTGCGTGGTCTGAGGCGCACGCCGCTGCAATTGCGCCGCAATTGGTGTGCCCCAGCACCACAAGCAGCGGCGTGTGCAGGTGCTCTGCCGCATACTCAATCGAGCCCAGCTCGAACAGGCCCACTATGTTGCCTGCGTCCCTTATGCCGAATATCTCGCCAATACCCGCGTCGAATATGTGCTCAGCAGGCACGCGCGAGTCCGAGCAGTAAAGCACTATTGCGTACGGCTTCTGCCCTGCCACAACGGCAGCCCTCTGGACCGCGAAATCCTTGGCGGACGGCTGGTTCGCCACAAAGCGCGCATTGCCCTCCTGCAGTTTCCTTAGTGCCTCGTTTGCGTCCATGAAAATCACCTTAATGCCTGAGATTCGCTTTGGAAGGAACTGCGCCAGTGCTTTTATTCCTGTGCCTGAAGTGCTGGCGCGGATCGACCATCTGGTGGATTGTCTTGGCATGGTGCCCCACTATAAGGTTGACAATGTTGTCGCCGTGGATTTTGTCCAGGAGGCGTACAAGTTCCTGCTTGTCCTTGCCAAGCACAATCATCATTCCTTTGCCAGCCTTTTTTGGGTCATTGGTGTCCTTGTTCAGGAAATCAGGGGAAAGCGCATAGAGGAACCCGAGCGTTGCATATGGGCCGAAATTCTCCCCGCTTTTTGTGTCTCCGGCCATGGAAAATGACCTGCCGCCCAGGTACTTCCTGATGAGCTTGCGGGTATTGTAAAGGGTGCCGCTCACCACAAGGACAGGGTTTAGCTGGGTTTGGGGGGCGATTACCTCGGTCTTGTCTATTTTTGTGCCGTTTTGGCGCTCGTCCTTGAAAATCGGGCGAAGCACTGTGTCCTCCTGATAGGGCTTGCCATCCACGCGGTGGAAGCCCCTGTTCTCGTAATTGAGCACCTCTGCAAACGTCCTAATCCTGCCGGATATCCCCCTGAAGCGCTTGTCCGAGGCAACCGCCTTTTCGAATACGGCAATCTGCCCCACAGGGTGCGTGCGTATGTCCTTTACAGGCTCAAGCCAGGTAAGAAGATCACCATCCCAGCGTCGGGGGGCGTCGTGGTTCTTGAAATGGCGCTTCATATATGCCCGAAGGTCTTTTTCGGTTTTGATTTCCATCTTCTTCCCGTTGATTGTGAATGTTGGCTGAGTGTCCAATATGAACTTCTGCAGCGCCTTTATCGCCGTATCTGCATGCATCATGCCGCAGTTGGTGCAGCAGTTCATCACCTCTAGATGCTCTGGGAGGAATGCTTTCTGAGTTGCATGCTCTTTCTTGCGGTGCACCTGCCCATGCGAAACAACGTGGATGTCGTATTCCACCGGCACCCCGTTTGCTGCGAAGTTGGAATAGCGAATCTCCGCTTTGAGTATTTTTTCCTTGATTTTGTCTATGTTCGCTTTCGTCATGAAAGTGCCGGGGTCGTTGAGCTTTTCGAACTCCACCATTGTACCTTGTGCCTCAAGCCCGTTAAGGATTTTCTCCTTGGAATCATAATAATCCTGGGTGACGTTCCGGGAATCTGAGCAGAAAAGCGGGATTACCACCTTGACCTGCTTGACAGACGGGTCGTATGGCAGCGGATCTACGTTGATTTTTTCGTTATTCATGTTCCTACCTCTATCAATTTTTCTAAGCGTGTTTCTTCTTCGCCTGTTGCCCATTATGCGCAAAAGTATATTTAAACCCTTTCCCACCCGCCTGAGCTGGGCTGCGCGCGCCTAGGCGCGCCAGTCAATGCCGCTTTTGCCCACCCTCACGAATACCAGAATGGCAAGCGAGACGACCGTGGCAAAAAGCGCCAGGCTTTCTGCTGCCAGCTGGTAGAATGCTGCCATGGGGTCCATTCCCTTTTCTGCGTGCCAGGAAGGAGAAGGCCCAGGAGTTGCCTGGGTACTGCCAGATGTCGGCGCAAGCTCTGCGTCGATTTCGCTGCTTGACTTGTCAAGCTCTGCTGAATAGGAAAGTATGCGGTAGGCGTCCGTGACAGAGGCGAGTTTTTCCTTTGAGGCGTAATTGAGGTAAAGACCCTGGCCAAAGTAAATCTTGCCCCAAAGAGACTCGCGCGCGCTGGCGGCAAGCGCATCGGCCGCAGATGAGAAGTTCTTGCTTCCCGCCTCATCAGCTGCCTCCTGCATGGCTTTGGCGTAAGTTGCCTCGTAAATCGCAGCTCCGTATAGCCACCGGTCATATGCATCATAGCCGTTCTGCAGGTGGTTGAGCGCGTCAGAATTCACAAAAGAGGAAGACATGATTGCACTGTCTGCCTCTGCAAGCTTTTCATCGGCAAGACCCTCAAGCGCTGACTCGTCAACTGGAGTGCCGCCAATGTCGTCTGCCTGGGCTGCAAGCTCGCGGGAAATGCCGCACCAGCCGTAAGAGAAGAGCAGGTCGCGCAGTGTTGAGTACCCTTCCCTGTCCTCGCGCGCGGCAATGGTGTCATTGAGCTTGTTTTGCGCCCAGACTCGGCGCAAGTCAGCACCCACCGCCCAGTGGAAGTTCTCCTTTGTCTTTGCAGGCACGCCAAGCGAGGCAAGGCACGCCCCTACATCGACAATGCTCCCGTCTATGTCCACTTCCGAGTCCCCGATAGCAAGGTATTCCGCATCCACTGAGAGAAGGAAGGCAGAGTTTGCCGCAGTGAACGGGTAGCCAAGCAAGATTTGCTGGCGGTATTTTGAGATTTCGCCGGAAAAGTATTCCTCTGATGCATTGGCAGTGGTGCCTGATGCTGATGAGAGCGCGGAGAATATCTTGCCCTCAAGGCTGTCCACTGTGTGCGTTGCCACGAGCGAGAAGCGGCCAGTGTCTGCGTCGTATTCCTGGCTTGGGAGATTTTCAGGCATTGCATCGCTTTTCGGCATGAAGGAAGGGGTGAATTCCTCTGAATAGGATGAGAAGAATATGCGCTCGGCGTCGGAAAAGTTCGACACCTCTATTGCGGCAAAGCCGCTGTCTTCGGACAGCGTGGAGAGCAGCAGCGCCTCGTGCATCATCATCCTTGGCACAAGGATGTACTTTGCGCCGGCATCCTTTGCTGCGATTGCCTTTTCTATTATGCCGCCAACCTCGCCAACGTCACCCTCAGGCGAGATTGTGCCTGTCATCACCACGTCGCGCCTTATGCCCTGGTTGGTGAGCGCTGCCTTTACTGCAATTGACATTGCCCCTCCTGCTGACGGGCCGTCTATCTTGTTGCTGCCGAAATTGCCCCGCATGGAAAACAGCACGTCGCACTCGCTTCTCTTGGCGCTTGAATGGGCAAATGCGTACTCAACTGCCTTTTGCTCAGACTCCTGGGTGGAAAAGCCAATGCGCGGGTCTATCGAGGTGTAGATTTTGCCCGTGCCTGGCCGCACGTCCACGTGGAGGATGAAAACATCTCCGGAATTCTCGCTTACCACGGCCGCCATGGAGATTTCTCGCGACTCTGTGGGGCAGGCGGCAAAAAGGCTGGTTGCGAGGAGGATTATGAATAGTGCCTGTGCTGCTTTCATGTGAAGACTTCGGGGAAAAAGGCTTTAAATTGGTGCTAGACCTGGCTGAGAAGCTCCTTGTGCTTCTCAAAGTACTTGCGCGAAGGCTGAAGCATTTTCGCAAGCGCGGACGCGGCTGCGTTCTTCAGGTCCATTGGGTGCAGCTTGCCCCCAGAGTACGCGGAAGCCAGCTCGGAGTAAGTTGCAAACTCCACGTCGCCGCCGAATTTTGCAGGCCTGCTGACAGCAAGAGGCGACCCATCACGCATTATGAAAACTTCGCACATCTCAAGAACAGGATTGTTCTCCGCTGCTTTCTCAGGGCAATACGCGCCTTTCACCTTGCGCGCAATTTCCTCCTCTGAATCATGTATGAAGATGCACGAGTCCGGCTTGCTCTTGCTCATCTTCGAGGAGATTGCCACGTCGTCGCCTTCGTTTTCCTCAAAGCCCATCTTCTGCGGCCCCATCAGGCCCATCAGGAGCTTGTGGTGGATGGCAACCGGCTTTTTCCACTTGTGCTTTTCCGCAACCTCGCGCGCAAGCATGTGCACTTTTCTCTGGTCCATGCCGGCATGCGCAATGTCCACGTCGAGCATGTGGATGTCCGCAGCCTGCATTGCAGGGTAGACCACGGTTGCGCAGTCAAGCGCATCCTTTTGCGTCCTGCCCATAATCGTGGTGCAGCGAAGCATGCGCTGCATTGTTGTGTCTTTTGTTATCCGAAGAACATCGCGCCAGTAGTCAGGGCCATATGCCTCTGATGCAAGCACGTAATTCACTTTGTCCTCAGTGAGCCCAAGCGAGATGAACGCGGACTTGAAGTAGCCGCGCGCCACTTCCTGTATTTTTTCCAGGTCGCCGCCCATCTTGCCATTTATCCACGCATGGTAATCCGCAAGGAATATGGTGGGCTTTATGCCAGCGGCAATAAAGTCCTTGAGAAGCAAGGACGTCAGTAGCCCGGAACCGAGATGAACATATGCAGGCAAGAGAATGGCTTCTCTGGCTATCCGCTGATCTCGAAACCTATGTAGTGCCTTGGGTGCTCGTTTGTTTCAAACAGGTGGCGAAGCTCGTCGTCAGTGACCACTTCACAGATGGGCTGCCGCCTCGCCAGTTCAACCTTTCTTTCTAGGTCCATACATACACCATGTGTTTAAGCAGGATGAAACCTTTTAAGTTCTTCTTCCACACCCAGAAGAGTTTCAAGCTCTTCTTTGCCCTGTTTGCCCAGCCCCCATATGTTGGTCACTGTGCCATTGATTTTCCTCTTCCGAAGAAACCGGACTACCCCCTCGCGTCTTCTCCGCTTGAGCCACGAGGAAACCCAGCCATACTTCCACCCTGTTTTAGCCCTAATCTCCATCGTTGAAATTTCCTTTGAATTTATGAAGCAGCGCAGTGGTTCCAAAGTGCTGAAACGCTCATGCTGCCGGATTGCGTTTAGGAAAGTGGCTTGTTTTTTCTCATTTAGGGCAAATACATTCCCTTTCAAGAATTTCGAGATGGTTTTCCAACTTCCATTGATATGGAGCTTGTAGGGGTTTTTCGAAGAATCCTTGGTTATTTTGTTGCTAATTCCCAAGTTATTGAGGATTTTTGAATAGTCGTTTGCATAATCTCTGTTGCCTTCGTAAAGCATTATGCGAATATGCAGCGACTTGTCTCGAAAGACGAAAAGCGAACCGTCGCCATCGAACAAGCCCTGCAAAAATTTATAGCAAAGATTGGTTTCGGATCTGCGGATTCGCTTGGCGAACCGCCTTCTGAAATAATCCATGGCATTCATCACAGTTTCACCGAAGATAGAACTAGTCACCACTATATTGTAGACAACATTGGCTATGCGGAGGGCTGGGTTTGCCCGTACTCGCCCATCAGATAGTTTCAGTTCGGAGGCAAGGCGCTTGACTCTTCCGAGCATTGACCTCTTTTTATGCGGATTATATCTCGCATACAGGGAAATGGAATCCGAGGTCAGCCCCAACTCATGAAGCCTTTCAATGACGTTTCTGATTATTGTTTCCGCTGAGTTTGAGAATTGGAACGAGCGCCCCTGCCTGCTTCTCAATTTCAACTTTGCCCCTTCTGCCTGGTAATATCCGCACAGCCTCAAAAAGTCTGTTGAAATAAAACGCTCCACCACTAATTCATTGGGTCGTCCTTTGCTGGAGTACCAGCACTCCAGCCGCCTTGCCTTGTTTTTCATGCATCCCCTGCAGATGACAGGAAGCCTTGAATACGTCATGTGCGGAATGAAATACAGAATATCAATGCAGTTGCCATGCAAAAAGCTGGCTGGCTTTGGAGGCCGCACAATCCTTGAAGCAGCCATAAGCAAGATTTCCCCTCTTCTCTTCAGCCCTAATTGCAGGGCAATACCTTTGGGTATTCGCACTCTCTCATCAGCACCACCGAGATAAATTATGAAGCTGGCTGTTTTTCCCTTGTATTTTATTTTTATGTCGTAAAAGTCCTCCAAGTGCAGTTTCGCATCTGACCTCGCCGCACGCGGAATGAAGAAACGTGAGTTGCTGGTTTTCAACTTCAAGCGCATGCGTTGCTATTGGCTTTGAGATATAAATACCTTACTATTTTAGCATAGGATAAGCAGAATAGCACGGATTGGTTGTTCGGGGCGGTTTGTCCCAAAACCGCAGCTAGCCCAGCCTGCAGCTTTGGTCGTAGCTTGCGTCCACCGAGATTTCTGCGTGG
>CAZYTZ010000010.1:28732-31445 GCA_964650545.1 Microcaldota archaeon
CTAGCCCAGCCTGCAGCTTTGGTCGTAGCTTGCGTCCACCGAGATTTCTGCGTGGTTCGTGAAGAATTTCGTGTCGGGCGCGCCGCTTTTCACGATTATGTAAGGAACGCCGCGCAGGTTCCTCTTCACCGTGTCGTACGTGAGCTTGCTTGAGCCGTTCTGCTCGGAATTCACCGAGATGCACTCATTGTCGTCGCAGGCGTAGGTGCTGATGGTTTTGGAGCCGAACAGGGAGCCGCCTGCAATGTCCACGCCGCACTGGAAAACTATTCGCGCGGAATCAGTGTCTGCTCCGCGCGCATCCAAGAAGAGCGCAACGTCGCTTGAGCCAAGCACGTATCCCACGAACGTGTCCAGGTCGGACGGAGTGCCCGGCGCCTCGGCAAAAAACGCCACGTACGAAACAAGCGCCACTGCAACCACTGCCAGGACTGCAAACAGTGCCTGCTTGTCCTTTTCCTGCAAGGTTATTTTGCTTTCCTTTTTTTCCCCTTTCATGAAAATTACCCCTAGCCCAGCACGTTTGCTATGTCGCACATCGGCTTCTTGCCATAATAACCCTCGTCCCCTTTTAGGATTGCCTGCTTGGTAACCACCGTGGTGAATGCAGGCGCCATGTTCTCGTTTGAGTACTGCAGGTCAAAGATGGGCACGTCCGGCATGGAATCAAGGCATGTGGCAGCAGAAAGCCCGGTTGTCACGTCATAAGTCACGGTGGTGGAATTTCCTGCGCCGTTCTTGGGAATCATCCTTGTGCAGCTGTTCCCGTCAATGTAATACTTTGTGGCCTGCTTGCCAAGAAGCAGCACCTGCTCTGCCACCTGGTCTGCGCAGGTGCGCATGTTGGTTATTGCCTCGTTGGGCGCCCCGCCTTCCTCCACGATGATTGCCACATTGCTTGAGGACTGGACGGTTGCCATGAAATCCGTGAAAGAGGTGAACTTCTCCGTGCTCATCACGATTGAATAAAAGCCCACTGAGCCGACCAGGAGCAGGAAGGTGAAGCCCAAAAGCGCAAGCACCCAGCCGGAAATCAAGAGCTTGTTCCTGAAGAAGTGCCTGAAGTGGTAGAAGATTGCGGCAAACGCTATCACTGCGACCGCAAGTATGGACAGGTCAACCGCTGCCACCACGAGAGGCGGGACGAACTTTGCAAAGCTTTGGCGTGTCTTGAACGAGACGGGCGTGATGCTGCTTGCAAGTGCCATTGCCCCGTCGACCGTAGCGCGCGAGAACGCGTTCCCCAGGTCAAAAACGGATTCCTGCGCGCCTTCGGACGCCGCAATGTAGGTCTTTGCCTCGGCTGTCAGTGAGTCGTATTTGCCTGCAAGCGCCACATACTGCGAGCTTGTCATTGGGGGGAGGAACTGGGCGTCAAGCTTGTTCTTTTTCTCCGCAAGTGCGTCGTAAGAGTCCACTGATGCCTTTGAGAGCCTGTTCACGCGCCACTGCGCGCGAAGCACTGAGTCGCCGGAGCTATCTTGGGCCTCGATTGCCAGCATATACGAGGCAGTGGAATTGTTCACCATTGCGGCAAGGGTCCTGCCTGAGGTCTCATATGAGGAAAGCGCAGAGTCAAAGCCTGCAAAATCGCGCTTGGAAAGCATTATCTCAAGATCGTCGCCCTTTGCGATGAAATTGTCTGCAACCGAGACAAAGCTCTTGTCTGAGACCAGCTCCCTTGCCTCAACTGCCTGTGCCTTGAGCCCGCCGTATTTCGCCTTTGCGGCGTTGAATTTCGGGGCAAGTATCACGGCTTTTTCCTCGCCTGCGCGAAAGTCAATGCGCTCCTGTGTGGCAATTGCGAGCTTGTCAACCGTGGTGCCGAGGAATGCCAATGGCGCCACCTTTTGCTTGAGCGTTGCCACCTTGCTCCTGCCGGACGTCAGGGCAGCATAGTCAAAGTGCCCCTCAGGGCAGATGCCCAGGCAGTCCCTGCAGGAAGCATAGGTGTCGGGAAACCTCAGCTTGGACTGCATTACCTCGTCCGCGGCCTCTTTCATGGCCGCAAACGCCTCGTCCATTAAAACAAGCGACGTTGCAGCGGTTGCCGGGGAGAACGATGAGAGGGCTGATTGGAACTTTGTGTCTGCCGCAACCAGCTTGTCTATGCTTTTCTTGTAGGCAAGTATGTGGTTGCCAAGCACGTCCATCATGCAGCCATCTGAGCCGGTGATTGTGCACACCAGCGAGGCGGTCTGCATGCAGGTCGCCAGGTCATTGCAGGGCTTGTAGGAAAGGAACGTGCCTGATGAATAGCAAATCTGCTCTGCCGGGCCATATTTTGTCTTGTAGTTCCTGCTGTCGTTGAAGGCCTTGGCATATCCCTTGAGCTCGGAAAGCTCGTCAGGCGTCAAGTAATAGGTGTCCTGGTAGTATTTTTGGATGATTGGGCTTATCTGCGCCTTGTCGGACACTATCTGGCCGTCCACTACAAGCAGAGCCTCTGACCCCCCGATCTTGTAAAGCGTTGCGCTGCCGGCTGACGAGGCAAAGCTGACGCTTGTCACCGACGACTCGCTTTCGCCTGAATAAAGGTATGGCGCCACGGAAAACGCGGCAAACGAAAAAGAAGACAGCAGAATTACGGCAGATATCAGGACAGCCAAAAATCTCATTGAAATACCCCCTTTGCGCGCGCATCATAGGTCGCACTCGTCCGGAAGAACCCTGGTTCTTCCGTCTCTCGCGCTGATGCACGAGATGCACGGCA
>CAZYTZ010000011.1:0-30656 GCA_964650545.1 Microcaldota archaeon
TGGGTATTGGGGGCGATAAGTTTAAAAGTATATTTAATTCTGTCCTAAGCTATAAGATACTGAAATTACTGGCCAAACATATGTTCTGTCGTTATCCCTGAATTCCGCGCCCTGGATAGGCATTATCTGTATGCCGAGTTTCCCACCTGTTCCTTTCCTTGCCTTGAACGCCGCAATTTCAGGCTTATATCCGCTAACCAAAACTTTCTTGAATTTTTCTTCTATGAGCGGCACCATGCTTTCGAGTGAAGCCTCTGGCGGTATCGCAGCTATGCCTGTTTTGCCCAGTCCTGTCCCCGCCGAGCCGCCTTTCCAACCAGGGTCAAATCGAATTGCAACACAACGTGCCCCCTTTGGTTCCAGTTTTGAAACAGATTTGTATATGCCTTCCTGTATGACTAGAGGGAACTTGAACTTTTCCAGCCGCTTATAGGCATCGTAGTCACTCGCAGCGCTTGCCGCGCCTGATGCCAGAAGGATTTTATCATAAATTAGTTCTGGCGTGAATGCAGAGTGGCTTGCAAACCGCAGCCCCATCTTTTCCATTTCCCCGCGTGCAGCGCGGTAATCGCCAGTCTTCAATCCAGTAGAGCCGCTGCCGAACGTAAGTACCACTGGTAAGCTATGCCGTTTGTTCATCGCTTCTATACGGATAATAAGTGTTTAAAAAGGTTGCAGCGTGGTGAAGAAATAGAAAGAACGAGCATCACCTGAACATCCTCGCCACCGTCTCCTTTACCTCCGTCCTTGTTATCGCCTCCGCGCGCGAAACGATCGCAAGATACCGGCTCCATAAGCGCTGCCGCGCAACAAATAGGGTTTTGCGGTGGCGGGAAAGGTGCTGACGAGGTGACGGGACTTCGGCACCAGTGCTTCCGAAAGTAAACACTGAGGATGCCTGAAAGCCGGCGGCGGGAAGCCACATTTTATAAAACCAAACCACCAGAGCATCAGACGGTGCGCGGATGAATAAGACTGTGAGGAACATAGTGGTTGTCTCTACGGCAGTGCTTGCCTTGGCTGCACTGCGCGCTGCCGCCCAGATCCCGCAAAAAAAGGAGGCAGAGCCCAAAAAACCGGCAGCCGCATTCCAGAGCGCAAAGGCGGCCACTGACACAAACGCCTCAGTTTACCTTGACAGCGGTTGGCCATCTTATCTCTTTACCAACGCCCGGCCAAGAACAGCCGCCGAGCTTGACAGCTACATTGACAACTCAAAGGGCATTCTTCTCGTGAAGCTGGGCACGACATGGTGCCCGCCTTGCCTGGCAATGGACGCGGACGCGTCTGGAATGATGCAGGGTTATTTCGGGGATGAGGGCCAATACCTGTCCCTTGACGTAAACTATTCCGACCTGATAAAAAGCAAGAGGGTCAACGCCCAGGGCATCCTCGTGGAAAAAATCTGCGAGTTTGACACAAGCTATCGGGAAGGTGGCATCTACGAGTTTGCCCGCCAGATAATGTCCAATCCGGAGGTGAACCAGGAAAAGGCGAACAAGAACCTTTTCGCCTCGTTCAAAAAGGTCAAAAGCCTCAAAAACGAAGGTGACCGGGTGGCGATAACCATAGATGGGGGTCTGAACTACTTTGTGGTGCTTGAGGGCGGGAAGCTTGCCATCTACAGTGCCGCGGTGTATGGCAATATGGACAAAAACAGACCAATGGTGCCAATCTGGGTGATATTCAAAGACGGAAAAAGGATAGCAGAGGGCGCCACCTACGACCTTCGCACAGGCCGGAAAAAACTCGAATCCCTTCTTGAGTTCATCAGCAAAAATCTGGCGGTGCCGGAGAATGAAAAAACCCGTGCCTCTGGTTCCAAGGGGCAGAAGTGAACGCATCTCGGGTGCGGACCGCCAGGCATCATCCACGAGCCTATCTTCCCCTTTCGAACGGCACCTCCGTCCTTGTTATTGCCTTCGCGCGCGCAATCTTCTTATACTTCCTGCTTTTTCCGCCTTTTCTTCCTTGCCTTGCCCTTTTTGGCAGGGCGCTGCGCGCGGCAGGCTTTCTTGTACTCGAAAATGGAGTAGGCGAAAACCGCAAGCGCGCAGAATATGAGAGGCAGGAGCAGGAACCACAGCCGCGAGTCTGCAGGCGCGACCAATGACGCCAGCACAAGCACGCCGCAGAGCCAGAAAAGCCTGCCGCCGAACTTGTTGGTGTTCGCCCATACGCGCTCGCTTGCCGCAGACCTGCTTTCGTTGATTCCTGCGGCAGTGCCGTGGTTGAGCATGTAGCCAACATAGAAGAAGATGAGCGCGATTGCAGGCACTATGATGTAAAGCGGGTCAATGCTCCCCCAGATGCCAAGGCTGGGAAGCAGAGTGGCAATATAGATGACTGCCATCACGAAGACAAAAATCACCTTGAAGCCCCAGAACTGGCTGGCAAAGTGCTCCACCCCCTTCCTGTGCACGCCTATGTGAGGGAGGAGCATGAATGCGAAGTAGAAGATTGCCGCAAGAATTGGCACTAGGTAAAGCACGGTTGCCGGGCTTGCCCAGATTGTTGCCTGGCCATATTCGCTCCACCGGACAGGCACCTCGCCTTGCCCATTTGTGAGCACCAGCGGGCCTGCATAAATTGCTATTGCGAACATCAGCACTATTATGGAAATCGGGAGAAGTTCACGCAACACCTTACCACCGAAGGGGATTGGGTAGCAAAAATTATAAAGAAAGGCTTGGAAGTGAATGCATGGCAAAGGCAACCGCTGTAGCCATGCTTGCCGTTCTTTTAGCCGCGCTTTTGCTCGGCTGCGCCTCGCAGGAAAAGCCGCAGGGCGGGCTGCACCTTGCCGTGGTGCAAAACGAGATGGAGCTGACAGGGCAAGTGGACCCTGCAAGGCAGCCCAAAGCAGAAGATAAGGCAATCGTGAATGGCACGTGCAGCGTGGGGGAAGCAGTTGCCCTGCCAGGCAACAAATACGAATGGACGGTCCGCTTCAGCGGGTTTGCCCCTGGCAACGGGATAACGTGGACGTGCGGCAATGAGACGATGAGAAAGGAGATTTCAAGCGGCCCGTGGAAAATTCCTGGGGTGGAAGCGCTTGTGTGCGAATTGCCCCCACCAGGCAAAGGCCACATAAACGTTTCAATAAGCGGCGTGCCATGCGGGCAGATTTCAACCAGGTAAGGAGGCGGGAAAATGAAAAAGATTGGGAAAAATATCGGCGAGATTGACAAGGCCGTGCGCGCAGTCCTTGGGATTGGCTTGCTTGCCGCCTATGTTGGCAGGTATGTGGCAGGAACAGAAGGCTATGTTGTGCTTGCGCTGGGGCTTGTGATGATTGCCACTGCGGCGTACGAAACCTGCCCGCTTTACGCTCTTTTAGGGATACGCACGCGCAAGGCAAAGGGAAAGAAGGTGCGCGCATGAAGATTGACAACAGGCACATTGGCGCAGTGGTGGCCGCGTTCGGCTTCCTCATACTCGCGCTGAACTTCGTTGACTACCTTGCGGGCAGGTACCTCATGGCAGACATTTCCACGCTTGTGGGCGGGCTTTGCGTGCTGATTGGCGCATACATTGCGCTTAAAGGCACCTGGGGGCCGCACAAGCCTGGCTGATTGCTCCCGCAGTGGATACTAATATAAATGCTAATGCCAATAATACATTAGATGATATCATGAATATAAACATAGGCGAGTATTACGAGGCAAAGCTGCGCGCCATAATCTCGCGCGGGGTGGCTGCCAACAAGACCGAGGCACTGCGCATGGCTGTTGTGGCTTACGAGCGGCAGCTTGGCGAGGAGGAGGAGCGCATGGTTGCTGCGAAGCTGGATGAGGAAATCCCTGCGCTTGACAGGAAGAAATTCGTGAGCTTTGACACTGTGCTTAGGGAAAACAGGCTGGACAGGAAAAGGCTATAAGGCGGGAAAATGCCAAGGATAACTTTTTCAGATGGCGCAAGAAAGGAATTTGCTTCGCTTGACAAGTCGCTCAAGCCGATTTTTGCAAAGCACATCGCCAAAATAGAGGCGAACCCGCCGCGCAGGCACCTCAAGGGGGGCGCGGGCTATGCCGTTGAGGAAGCCGGGCAGGGAAGGATAATTTGCCATGTAAAAGACGACGAACTAGTCATCATCCACGTCTTTCCTACACACAAGGAATACGAAAAATGGTATCGCGGCGGGAAATGATGGGAAGTTCCAAACCAAAAAGAATCGTTGTCGGCCTGTCAGGCGGAGTGGACTCGTCAGCCGCGCTCCTTCTTCTCAAGCAGCAGGGCTGGAAGCCTGTTGGCGTTTCGCTTAAGATGGCTGCTTGGAAGTCAAAGTGCAATGATCTGAGGGAGAACGCCTGCTGCACAAAGAAGGCTTTTGGCAATGCACGAAGCGTTTGCGCGCGGCTTGGCGTGCCTTACTATATATATAATGTGGAGCGCGCGTTTGAGAAGCGCGTGATGGGCTATTTTTTGAAGGAGCTGTCGCGCGGAAGGACGCCGAATCCGTGCCTAATCTGCAATCGCGACCTGAAGGTGAAGATGCTTTTTGAGTGGGCGAGGAAGCACGGCATACGCCACGTTGCCACCGGGCATTACGCAAAAATTGGCAATGGAAAGCTCATGCGCGCTTTTGACATGAAAAAGGACCAGACGTATGGCCTGTGCCTTGTCCCGCGCGCGTGGCTGAAATGGCTTGTGCTGCCGCTGGGAAAGCTCACAAAGCAGCAGGCGTATGACATTGCGATCAAGAATGGGCTGGGCTTTTACAAAGGCGTGCGGCAGAGCCAGGATTTGTGCTTTGTCTCCGAGCGCGCAATGAAGCCGTTTCTTTTCGAAAAGCTTGGCAAGAGGCAGGGGCCGATAATCGACGAGGATGGGAAGCGGATTGGCGAGCATTACGGGCTTTTCCTCTACACAATTGGGCAGCGGAAAGGGCTGGGCTTTCACAACGCGCATTTCGTGAAAGGGTTTGACGTTAAGAAAAATGCGCTCATTGTGACAAGAGACAGGAAGAATGTGCTTGGCAAGAAGTTTATGGTGGAGAAGTTCAATTGGCTGGCAAGCAAGGTGCCTTCAAGGAAATTCCGCGCAATGGTGCAGATAAGGACGCACCAGCTTGAAGTGGCTGCAGTCATTGTGCCGCGCGGCAAGAAGCTCGAGGTGGAATGCTCGCTGCCCATCGAGGGGATTGCACCAGGGCAGATTTGCGCGGTTTACAAAGGGAAAGTGTGCCTTGGCGGCGGCGCGATTAAGTAAAATCCCGCGCAGGGCCAAGTGGCGCGAGATATAACCATTAATAATGCTGGCGCTGAAAGTGCGAATGAGGTGGGAATATGAAGGGATACGAAGTTGCGCTTGAAAAGGAAACGCTGGAGAACAAGGATTTCCGTCGCGTGCTTTACACGGGCAAGCACGCCCAGCTCGTGCTCATGAGCATAGCGCCCGGCGAGGAGATCGGCATGGAGGTGCATTCGCACCTGGACCAGTTCTTCAGGTTTGAGAAAGGCGAGGGCAAGGTGCTCATTGACAATGAAACTTATGTCGTGAAGGACGGCAGCGGGGTGATAGTGCCTGCGGGCGCGCAGCACAACGTGGTGAACACCTCGAAAACAGAGGCGCTGCAGCTTTACACCATCTACTCGCCGCCAGAGCACATTGACAAGACAGTGCGCCGCACCAAGAAAGACGCCGAGGCAATGCCCGAGGAATTCGACGGGAAAACCACGGAATAAGCCGCTGGCAACCGCCTGTTTTTATTCCCTTCCAGCCATATTTCCAGCATGTCAGCCAGAGCCCGCACGAAGCAAGCGGAAACCCAAGCACACGAGCCGCTCCATCTTGACGAGGTAGTGCCTAAAATCCGCGAATCCGAATTCACTCAGCCGCAGCGGGGGGGCAAAATCACAATAAAAGAGATTGAACAGCGGCTGTGCGATGCAACTAAGGGCATGAGAGGGACTGCTTACCTCAGGTCCAATCTTCAACTGGTAATTGCAGAAAAGATAGTCTTGCTCGGCGGCGACGAAAAGATACTCGCGAAAATGGACGAAATCGTGCTTGCGCTGCAAAAAATTGCCAATGCCACTGACATGGATGCTCATTTGGTTTTTGACATCCTTTCAAAAGACAAGATAGCGGACTTCTTCGTGAAAGACCCCGACAGATTCATCGATGCGTTACGTCAAATATCACAGGCTTCGGGTGAAACTGCATATATGGTTTACTATATCCTCTCAAGATACGAAATAGATGGTCTTTTCGTCAAATACCCGCAGCAGTTCGTCCAAATAGCCCGAGCCACACGCAAAGACGCATGGTGGGCCTTCAGAGCTCTTTCAAACGACAAGATAGCTGACTTTTTTGTGAAAGATCCCAATAGGCTCATAGATGCGTTTCGAGAAATAACCAAAGCCTTCGGTGAATCCACGGGGGTTGTCTTTTCCCCCATTTTAAACGATAAGATAGCTGACTTCGGTGAATCCACGGGGGCGGTCTTTTCTGCCATTTTAAACGACAAGATAGCTGACTTTTTTGTGAAAGACCTAGGCGGGTTCATCGATGCGTTACGCCAAATAACACAAGCAGCGGGCGAGAATGCTGTTTCCGCTGTCGGAACTTTTTCAAACGACAAGATAGCTGACCTCTTTGTGAAAGACCCGGGCAAAGTCGCAAGGGCGTTCCGAGAAATAACCCAAGCCATCGGCACAAGAGCATGGGTGGCTTTTTCCGCCATTTCAAACGAGAAGATGAGCGAATCTTTCATCTCATGGTACAATGGAAAGATAGATACGGAACATTTCCTCATCCACCTCTCTTCATCGGACAGAGTAGCGACTGAGGTTGGCTGGCCTCTTGACGATTTGCATGGCGAAGACATGGGCAACCCGAACAACAAGCGCACAAAGTACCTAAATTCGCTTTCAAGCGAGATTGTCCTTGCCCTTCTTTGCTCCAACCCAGAGTTCTTCTACACCTCCACCAACAACCTCCTCTTCGACAGGCTTGCATCGGACATCAAAAGCGGCAAATTTGGAGCCCAAGTGAAAGGCCTGGAAGACGTTCTTGTGAAATTCGGGCTTGAGAACACCAGCTTCCACCGCAACTTCATCTTCCGCGCAGTGAATTACGGGAGGTTCTATGGCGGGCATTCCTCTGTTTTCAGCAAGGAGGATGCGCAAGCCTCACTGGCCGTGCTTCTTGCCCCTCTCAAGGAAAAAACGGGCTTTGACAAAACCTATTTCTATCTTCTTGCGAACAGCCTTGAAAACCTGACCCCGGGCATGAGGGCCGTTGCCCAAAATGAGCTTAGGAAATGCAAAGTGCATGCATACTCGCAAATTGGCCTTGGCTTCCCCGGGGCAAAGGAAAGATATGGCGCGTCCACCTATCTTCTTGGCTACCTTGCCAATTCAGAAGAAAAGGCAGTTGGATTTGCCCCCTCAAAATATCGAACCAAGGACGGCAAACTCCTCATAGTGCAGGTGTTTGACAAGAAGGACACAAAAAATGATCATTGGGGGCTTACCCAGCAATGGTTTGCAAAATACGGCAAGCCAACAAAAGGCGAAAACGGGGAGCTGATTTACGAAACGGAAAATGCAAGAATAGTGCTTTTCATGGGCGAGGATGAAGACGCCAACCAGTCGTTCATAAAGAACCTTCTCTCAAAAAACACAAACATGCTCCTTACCTTCCGGGGGCATAGCTATTCACTTGACAAAAATATGCCGTCAGATATATTCGGCAACTGCGGCTGCAACATACTATTCATTCCAGGAAGCTGCGGAAGCGCAGGCTCCACGCCGGAATTTCTGGCTGCCAATCCCGCAACCGACCTAGACTTCATCTCAAATACCTCGACAGGGAGGGGGCAGGTAACAAACGCGCTCATAGACATATTCATTTCCGAGGATGCGAAAATCAGGGCAGGGGGCCAGTTGCGCACCTACAGGGAAATACTGGATGGCAACAATGCAAAGATAACCGCGCAGGGCGGCGACCCAAAAACGCTGAAAGCCTCTTCTCTTGGCGAGCAGATGCTGGAATACGTTTTCAGAGGACCGAACTGATGCGCGCTGCCTACTCTTTCTTCCTGAAAAGCTTCACTATTTCAAACGGCACCATTGCCGCCGCCGCAGCCACGAGGCACATGCCCCAGTCGGAAAGGGAGAGGGGAGCCATCCTGAAAAGCTCCTGCATTGGCACAAAGTAGATGGTGGCGCAAAGGAAAAACAATGTGAGCGCGATTACAGCCCATAGCGACTGGTTCTTCTTCCCGATTGTCTCGGCTATTGTACGGTCGTCCGAGCGGCTGGAGAGTATGAGCGCAAGGTTGCCAAGTATCAGCGTGGAGAATGCAAGCGAGCGGGCATAGTCCTCGCCTGCCCCGTTTCCTGTTGCAAGCCAGTAGACTATTGTGACTGCCGCAAACACGAAAAGCCCGCGCAGCATGCCTATTGCAAGCGTGGCGTTGTCAATCAGCTTCTCATCCTGCCTTCTTGGCTTGCGCTTCATTATGTTCTTCTCCTCAGGCTCAGCCTCGAAGACAATGGTGCACACAGGATCAATGATGAGCTCCAGGAATGCAATGTGCACGGGGAACAGCACAATTGGCCAGCCAGTCACTATGGGAAGAAGCGCGGTGCCTGCAATGGGGATGTGCACGGAAATTATGTACTCCATTGCCTTCTTTATGTTGTCATATATTCTCCTGCCCATCCTGACAGCGCCCACAATGGAGGCGAAGTTGTCGTCAGTGAGCACAAGCGACGCGGACTCGCGCGCCACCTCGGTCCCCCTGTTGCCCATTGCAATGCCAATGGAGGCGGCTTTCAGCGCAGGCGCGTCGTTCACGCCGTCCCCCGTCATCACCACCACTTCGCGGTTGGCTTTGAGCGCCTGCACAATGCGAAGCTTCTGCTCAGGCACCACGCGCGCGAAAATGCTGGCTGTTCTTATTTTTTTCTTGAGCTCTGAGTCATTCATTGCCTCAAGCTCTGCACCAGTGATTATGCTGTCGCAATTTGCAAAGCCTGCCTTTTTCGCAACCACCTTTGCAGTGCCCGGGTAGTCGCCGGTTATCATTATCACCCTCATGCCTGCATCGTAGCACTCGCGCACTGCCGATGCAACCTCCGGGCGCACGGGGTCTTCAAGCGCAATCAAGCCCATGAACTCAAAATCAAAGTCGTGCTGGCTTTCTGGAAGCTTTTTTGCCGAGAAGTACGCGCGAGCGACCCCGAGCACGCGCAATCCCTTGCTGGAAAGCTTGGCAACTTCCCCCATGAGCTTCTTTTCCTTGGCTTTGGGAAGGTGGCACAGGTCAAATATTGCCTCTGGCGCGCCTTTTGCCGCAATGAGGTATTTTTTCCCGCCTGGCGAGCGCCAGACGTGCGAAAGCGCGAGAAGCTCCCTTGAAAGAGTGTACTCGTGCACAAGCTCCCAGTCGTTGTGCAAGTGCTCGGTGCCGGCTAGCTTTTGCAAAGCCGCGTCCTTTATCGAGCGCTCCATGGGGTCGAACGGCTCTTTTTGGCTTGCAAGCGCGGCATACTCAAGCACGGGGTGCGACCACCCGGGAAGCTTTTTGCTGTCCAGCCCCGCCTGCTTGCCCTCAGCCCATATTATTTTCAGGGTCATCCTGTTTTCCGTAAGCGTCCCTGTCTTGTCCGAGCAAAGCACGGTTGCAGCACCGAGGTTCTGCACCGCGTTCATCCTGCGCGTGAGCACGTTGTGCGCAGACATCCTCCATGCGCCAAGCGCAAGGAAAAGCGTGAGCACCACAGGGAATTCCTCTGGGAGAAGAGACATTGCAAGCGACAGGCCCACAAGGAAGCCCTCCACCCACTCGTTGTGCAGCAGCCCCCAGCCTATGATCACTATTGCGCACACTACAAAGCCGATTAAGCCGAATATCTTCACAAGCCTGCCAGTCTCCTTCTGAAGCTCGGTCTGCTCAGGCTCTATTTTCTTGAGAGCCCCGCCGATTTTGCCCACTTCCGTTGAAGCGCCGGTGCCAAGCACGCGCGCAATGCCGTGCCCTTGGGTCACCAATGTGCTGGAGTATGCGAAAGGAAGGTCTTCGCCGCCAGGCCTCTCCATTTTCTGCTTGCCATCCCAAATTGATTTTCTCACAGGCACTGATTCGCCTGTAAGGAGCGACTCGTCCACGGAAAAGTTGCTGCAGGTGAGCATTACCACGTCCGCAGGCACGCGGTCGCCTTCTGCAAGCACCAGGATGTCCCCGCGCACCACTTCCCTTCCAGGAATCACTGTCTGCCCGCCATTGCGGATGACTTTTGCGCGCGGGGAGGACAAATCGCGCAGCGCCTCCAATGCGTGCTCCACCTTCCTTTCCTGATAAATGGTAATGCCTATTACCACGAAGACGGCAAGCAGGAGAAATAGCGCCTCGCTGATGTCGCCAAGCGCAAAGTAGAGCGCACCGCACAGCACAAGCAGAATGAACATGGGCTCGTGCATTACCTCGAACACCGTGTCAAGCACAGTGCGCTTGCGCTCGGACATAAGCTCGTTGGGCCCGTCGCGCGCAAGCCTTTCGGCTGCCTCCTTTTGGCTCAGCCCTTCGTATTCCTTCCCAATCTGCTGCGCGAATTGCATGCGATGGATACTGCCGCAATGCTTAAAGGCAATTGCCCGCCTCACACGCCAGAAGCTTTATTTATATTATATAGGAATGGCTGTCAGGGAGGGATAGAATGGTGGAAAATTTCCGCAGAAATTTTTCAGAAGTGGAATCAGGGGATTCCACTATGAATGCCAGGCCGACAACAGACTTCAAGAAAATGAACGTGAAGGGTGCGCTATCAGCGCTTGACGCAACTGACAAGGGACTTTCTGCCTCCCAGGCTGCTTCGCGCATCAAGGAATTCGGCTACAATGAGGTTGCTGAGAAGAAGGAAAGCGTGTACATGGAGTTCCTCTCGCACTTCTGGGGCCCCATCCCGTGGCTGCTTGAGATTGCCACCATTCTCTGTTTCATCGTAGGCAACAGGTTCGACGGTTTCGTGTTCGCATTCATCACGCTCCTGAACGGCGGGGTGGCATTCTACAACGAACACGACTCGAAAAAAGCCCTGCTTCTCCTCAAGAAAAAGCTCACCATAAAGTCAAGGATGCTGCGCAACGGCAGCTGGGAGACAATGGATGCACGCGAGCTTGTGCCCGGCGACATCATAATGATCGGTCTGGGTGACGTGGCGCCTGCGGACGCGAAGATAATTTCCGGAGGCATTTCCGCTGACCAGGCTGCGCTCACAGGCGAGTCATTGCCTGTTGAGGCAAAGGAGGGGGAAGTGATATTCACAGGCTCCATAGTGAAGCGCGGGGAAGCCAAGTGCATGGTGGTGAACACTGGCATGAGGACGTATTTCGGCAAGACTGTGGAGCTTGTCAACATTGCCAAGCCAAAGTCAAAGACAGAGGAGATAATGTTCACGCTTGCGCGCAACGTGTCCTACATCGGCGCGGTGCTTTTCCTGGTCATACTGGCATATGCCCTTTCCATAGACGTCAAGCCGGCAATCATCCTCACGTTTGGCGTGCTTTTCATAGGCGGCGGCGTCCCTGCCGCGCTGCCCATGATGTTCACGGTCTCGCAGGCAAAGGGCGCAACAGACCTGTCCAGCCACAATGTGCTTGTGACAAAGCTCGACTCGCTTGAAAGCGCGGCGTCGGTGGAAGTGGTGTGCCTTGACAAGACAGGCACCATAACCATGAACGAGCTTGAAGTGTCTGATGCGATTCCCATTGGCAAGGGCAAGTTCGGCAAGCAAAGCGACGTATTGGCATTTGCCGCGCTTGCCTCAAGCGAAGGCAGCAAGGATGCGATTGACTCCGCCATCATTCGCTACGCAAAGGCAAAAGGCGCCTCGCTTCCCGGCTGCGCGCAGGTTTCCTACAAGCCGTTTGAGCCTGCCACCAAGCGCGCAGAGGCGGTTGTGAAAAATAAGGGAAAGAAATTCGTCGTCATGAAAGGAGCTCCGCAGACCATACTTTCTCTTTGCAAGGCAGCAACAAAGCAGCAAAAAGACGCGCTTAACAAGGCGGTTGATTCCCTTTCGAAAAAGGGCTGCCGCGCACTGGCGGTCGCCTACTCTGACTTTGGAAAATTCAACAAGCTCACTTTGGCAGGCGTAATTGGGCTTGGCGACCCCCTGCGCCCTGACTCTGCGGCAACCATTGCCGCGCTGCGCGAGGCAGGCATAAAGCCCATCATGATAACCGGAGACAACATTGCAGTCGCAACCGAAATAGCAATGCAGGCAGGCATTGGCAGCAAGATAATCCGCATCACAGACATAAAGAAGCTCCCGGAAAAGAAGCAGGCTGACGCTGTGCTTGCCTGCGACGGGATTGCTGAGATTTATCCTGAGGACAAGTACTGGGTGGTCAAGCTCCTGCAGTCCAAGGGCAAGACGGTCGGCATGACGGGCGATGGCGTGAACGACGCGCCTGCACTCAAGCAGGCCGAGCTGGGGATTGCGGTGAGCAATGCCACGGACGTCGCGAAAGCGGCTGCAAGCATGGTGCTCACAGACCCGGGCACGCGGGACATACTGGAGGCGGTGCGCGTGAGCCGCGAGGCTTTCCAGCGCATGCTCACCTGGACGCTGAACAAGCTTTCGCGCTCCATCCAGTTCATGCTCATACTGACAGTGGGCTTTTTCTGGTTCCAAGACGTGGTGATCTCCATCAACGGCCTGGTGTTCCTCATGATAATCAACGACTTTTTGACAATGACGCTGGCAGTCGACAATTCGCGCGCAACCAAGGCACCGAACAAATGGGATCTGGGAAGCATCACGCGCGCATCCGTGTTCGTTGGCGCAGTCCTCTTCCTGATTGAGCTTGCAGTGCTTATGATAGGAGTGCAGGTGTTCGGGCTTGACCTGGCAAGCATACAGACGCTCATGCTGCTTTCGTTTGTCTATACTGGCCAGATGGGAATATACATCATGCGCGAGCGCGGGCGCTTCTGGCAGTCCTGGCCGCACAGGTACGTGGCAATCTCGCTCTGGCTTGCCATGCTTGCCGCCACGGCGCTTGGCATATTCGGGCTGGGCATGCCAAGCCTTCCAGCCTCGCAAATCGGGATAACATTCGCGCTTTGTGCAGTGGCAATACTGCTGACAGACTTCCCAAAGCATTGGGTGTACCAGAAGCTGGGAATTGGGTCCTGAGAAAAGCCGCGCTTGAGCTGGCGGCTTGGCTCCAGGCAGCGCGCGAGCTTCCTTAGCTTTATATTTGTCATCCCCCCACACTGACCCATGGGCGGCGCAAAACCATTTTACAGCATGGATGCAGCCAATGCAGTCTCGCTGCTTGAGTCCTCGGCGGATAGGGGGCTGAATTCCGAGGCAGTGATGGAAAGGCAGAAAAAATACGGGCCAAACGAGCTCAAGGCGAAAAAGCAAATCTCTATTTTCGAAATAATCATCAGGCAGTTTCGGAGCCTGGTGGTTGCGGCGCTTCTTATCGCAGGAGGGCTTTCCTTCCTCATGGAGGAATACTCCGACGTGATAATCATAGGCATTGTGCTTGCAATCAATGCAGCAATAGGCACGTTCCAGGAATACCGCGCGGAAAAGGCGCTTGAGGCGCTCAAGAAGATGAGCGCCACCATGGCGCGCGTGGTGAGGGGCGGCCAGCAGCACAAGGTTTATGCGGACGAGCTTGTGCCAGGAGACATAATACTTCTTGAGACAGGGGACCGCGTGCCTGCGGACGCCAGGATAATCGAGGAGTCCAACCTTGCTGTGAACGAGTCCATGTTCACTGGAGAGTCCGTGCCAGCCATCAAGCACGCCACCACACTCCATGCCGAATTGGAGCTTGCGGACAGGAAAAACATGGCATACAAGGACACCATAGTGACCTCGGGCAGGTGCAAGGCAATCGTTGTGGCAATCGGCATGAAGACTGAAATCGGCAGGATTGCAGGCAAGCTGCAGGAGGAACCCCCGGGCGAGACGCCATTGCAGGCGAGGCTTTCAGGCTTCATGAAAATGCTAGGGGTTGCCGTGCTTGCAGGCATAGTGGTGGTCGTAACAGTGGGAAGATTTGTGGCGCACCTTGGGCTGGAGGACATCATAAGGCTTGCAATCGCGCAGGCAGTTTCCTTCATCCCTGAAGGCTTGCCCATAGTGGTGACCATCGTGCTTGCAGTCGGCGTGGGCGCAATGGCTGCAAGAAAAGCGATTGCACGCAGGCTCTCCGCGGTGGAAACGCTTGGCTGCGTCACCGCGATATGCACTGACAAGACAGGCACGCTTACCAAAAACGAGATGACAGTCACTGAGATTTACCTTGACGGCTGCACAATTGGCGTGTCTGGATTGGGCTATGAGGAGAAGGGAGGGATGCTTCTCAAAGGCAAGCCCATTGACTGCAAGAAAAGCCCAGGGCTGAGAAAGCTCCTGCGCGTGGCAGTGCTTTGCAACGATGCGGCGCTGGAAAAGGGGATGTATGGCACCGAGGTCGTGGGCGACCCGACTGAAGGTGCGCTTTTGGTGGCTGCAAAAAAAGCAGGGATGGTTTTCCAGTCAATGCAGGAAGAATCCAAGCGCGTCGGCGAGGTGCAGTTTGACCCGGAGAAAAAATACATGGCAACGTTTGACATGGACGGCAATGGCACTTCTGCAAGCGTGAAGGGCGCGCCGGAAAATGTGCTGGAGATGTGCGCATACGTATTGCTCGGGGGCAAGGTTGTGCCCCTTTCGGAAAAGGAAAGGGAAAGGATACTTGCGGCAAACCGCGCAATGGCAGGCAAGGCGCTTCGCGTGCTGGGTTTTGCCATGAAAAAGGTCGGCAAGCCGTCTGAGAAATCCCTGCGCGGCTTGGTCTTTTTGGGGCTTGTCGGAATGCACGACCCTCCGCGCGATGAGGTGCGCCACGCAATCAAAAACTGCAGGCTGGCAGGAGTAAAAGTGGTGATGATAACCGGCGACCACAAGCTCACTGCGCTTGGCGTGGCACGCAAGCTTGGCATGCTGTCGGCAAATTCCCGCGCGCTCACAGGCCCTGAATTAAGCGCCATGACTGACGAGGAATTCGACAAAGTGGCAGACAGCGTGGCGATTTATGCGCGCATGTCATCCGAGCACAAGATGCGGGTGGTGGAGGCGCTCAAGAGAAAGGGGCACGTTGTGGCAATGACCGGCGATGGCGTGAACGACGCGCTTGCGATAAAGAAGGCGAATATTGGGATCGCGATGGGCATTAGCGGCACGGAAGTCACCAAGGAATCGAGCGACATGGTGCTTGAGGACGACAACTTCGCAACAATTGTGGCGGCAATAGAGGAGGGGAGGGGGGTGTATGCCAACATACAAAAGGTGATTTCCTACCTCCTGAGCACGAACATGGGCGAAGTGATATTCCTTCTTGCAATACTGCTCTCGGGGCTTGTGCTGCCATTCGAGCTTCCGCTTGCGCTTTTGCCAATACACATACTGTGGGTGAACCTTGTGACAGACGGGGTGTGCGACGTCACGCTTGCGATGGAGCCCAAGGAAAAGGGGCTGATGCGCCAAAAGCCGCGCAACCCCAATGAACAGCTCATCACCAAAGAAATGGCAATCTTCATCGGAGTCACTGCGCTCATAATGGCGTTTGGCACGCTTGCGGTCTTCTACAAGCATTTCATGGAGGGCAGCCTCGCGCATGCGCGCACCATGGCATTCACCACGCTTGCCGTGTTCCAGATTTTCAGCGCGCTCAACGCGCGCTCGAGCCAAAGCGTGTTTTCCATAGGCATATTCTCCAACCGCTACCTCACAGGCGCGATAATCCTTTCGCTCCTGCTGCAGCTTGGCGCAATTTACCTGCCATTCATGAACGAGATGATGCAGACCGTGCCCCTGTCGCTTTCCGACCTCGCGCTCGTGCTTGGCGTGTCATCCACGCTCCTCATTGCCTTTGAGATAAAGAAGTTCTGGGAGAACAGGCTTTTCCGCAGGCGCGCCCCTGCCTTGGCATGAGAGGGGGTTTGTTGCTTCAGCCGCGCACAAGGCTTGCTGCATATGCTATTTCCCAGATTATTATCGGGTAAGCAATCATGCGCTCCATTCCACCGTGCCCGAGCCCGAAGGTGGCTCCTGCCACCTCGAGCGCAAGCGCACAGAGCGTGGCTGTGCCAAGAAGCAAGAACAGATAGGAAATGGGCGCAGGCGCCTGCCTTGATGAAACGATTGCCGCAATTCCGCCGAAAAGGAATGCTGCAAGCGCGGAAATGAAATGCGGCAAGCCCAGTGTTTCCGGGAAAAGCCCCACGCCAAGCGCGCCAATTCCCGCGATTGCCATGCAGACGGCAAGCAGCCTGCCGAGCTTTTGTCTGAGAAGATAGGCAACAGTTGCGCTTGCTGCGCCAAAGAACATTATGGAGGAATTAAAGAGAAGCGCTGTGGAGCCAACGCCAAGGTCGCTGATTGCGTTTGCCGCAGTGCTGTAGCCGGGGTAAAGCGCCTCTGCCACCACAAGGCAGAGCAGGAACTGCGCTGCGCCGAAGAGCAGCAGGCTTGCCGCCGCAGGCGCATCAGGAAGTTTTCTCTTTGCCATATGCATCACTCACGCAAGCGCAACCAGTATTGCGCCGATTACCACGAGCGCCGCGCCTGCGGCCGACTGCAACGTCACTTTCTCGCCTAGGAAAAGGACCGCGAGTATGAGCGCGAATGCCACGCTTGAGCGGTCGATTGGCACCACCTGGTTCACCGTGCCCTTTTGCAGCGCAAGGAAATAGAAGAGCCAGGAAAGCGCGCCTGCAATGCCGGAAAGCACTATGAACTTCATTGCCTCGGAGTCGCCGGTCACTTTTTCAATGCCGGCGGTTTTGCCCAGCGCCACCACTACGAGGATAAGGAAGACTGCCATCACCACCGAGCGCACCATGGTTGCTGTTGTGGAGTCCATCCCCTGCAGGCCGATTTTGCCGAAGATGGCGACGAGCGCGGCAAACAGCGCTGAGAGAAGCGCGTAGAGGAGCCAGGAATAATCGGATGCCATACAGGCATTTCAGAGCCAACGCTCAAAAGCATTGCCATCATCCCTTGATTTGCAATTCCTGCCGCAGCCGAACAAACCCGAAAGGCACTTAAACCCCCTTTCCGAAATTCCCTCATGAAAACCACTGTTTTTGCGCTATTGCTCGCTACGCTGCTGTTGCTTGGCTGCGCCGGCTTTTCAGGCGATTTGCCATCATCTGGCAGCGAGGAATACGGGGGGGATTACGGCGATTCGGCGCCTTCCGCCACCCGCAACCTCGCCGTGCCAGGGGAAGAGACGTATGCCCAGGGCGCGCCGTCGGCAATGATGGACAGCGATTACGCGTATGCCAAGGAAGCGGCAGTGGCTCCGTCGCCCGCCCCAACTGCAGACGTGCAGTACGTTACAAAGCAGGGCACCCTCACGGTGGAAGTGAAGCAGGGCGAGCTTGAAGGAAAGCTCGCGCAGGCAAAGTCGCTCCTCTCCAGCCAGGGTGCAACGATAACCAACGTGGCATTCAGAGAGTACTACAGCACGCGCAGCTATTCCGTGACATTCAAGATTGCACCGGAAAAATTCGACCAGACGGTTGAGTCGCTCAAGGCGCTTGGCGAGATAAAGGCGGCAAGCGTGGGCATTGAGGACGTCACAAGGCAGTACACTGACCTTGACATGAGGATAGCCAACAAGGAAGTGGAGCTTTACCGCCTGCAGCAGCTTTACAACAAGAGCGGCACGGTGGAGGAGCTTCTCGCGGTGGAGAAGTCCGTGAGCCGCGTGGAAGTGGAACTCGAAAGCCTTAAGGCGCAGAAAAAGGACCTGCAGGGCAGGATAGACCTCTCCACGGTGACGCTGCAGCTTTCCGAGCCGGTCGCCCCCAAGGAGGCAAAGGAGGGCGAAATCCAAATCGAGGTGCAGCAGGGGGGGCTTGAGGCAGGGCTTGCAAAGCTCAAAGCGCTCTCATCATCCGCAACAGTGGTTTCCATGAACTACGCCGAGACCAGCCAGTACATGCGCTATTTCGTGGTGATAAAGGCGGAGCCGTCCTCGCTCGACTCGCTCATGGAGGGCGTGAAGGGCATAGGCGAGGTCACGGGCATAGAAAAGAGCATTGACGAGGAGAACAGGCCGAAAAAGTCGCTCCTTTACGTAAGGCTGCAGGAAAACAAGCCCGCGGTGGAAACCGACTTCATGGGCAACCTCAAGGACGTTGGCGGCATATTCTTCGGCGCGCTCTCGCTCGGGCTTTTCGCACTTGCAGGG
Source organism: Microcaldota archaeon (assembly GCA_964650545.1). Classification (GTDB taxonomy): domain Archaea; phylum Micrarchaeota; class Micrarchaeia; order Anstonellales; family Anstonellaceae; genus UBA10161. The sequence goes on from CAZYTZ010000011.1 coordinate 18,220, forward strand.
CTTGCAGGGGTGGCAATACCCGTCATAATCGTGCTTGCCATCCTCTACTTCATCTACAGGAAGTGGAGGGGCAGGGGGAAGAAAAAGAAGTAGGTGGTTTGCATGAGATTCTTCATTCTGGCTGCATTGGCAATGGCACTGCTTCTCTCGCCGCTGGCTTTTGCCAAGGGCGGGCAGCCCGACGACCCGCCGGGCATGCTCGGGCAGATGAATGGAAGCGAAGAGGCAAATGAAGTTGGCACTGGCCAGGAGCACGCTGAAACTCAGGCAGGGCAAGAAACCGGCAGGGGGAACACTGTGCAGCAGGAGCAGCAGACAAGGAACGAGGGGCAGGGGCTTGCAATAATGCAGCAGGCAGGGAATGGCAATCCACAGGCAATGGCACTGAACCAGTCCATCCGGGAAGCAAAGGCAAAGTATGCGGGCGAGATGACCGGGATGCCTGAGCAAAAAGCGCAGGTTTACCAGAACCAGAATAAGGTAAGGGTTGCTGTGCATGCGCTTCTTGGCGCTGAGAACATTACAGGGATAGGGAAGAACGTTTCTGCGATTGCGCGCGAATTTGACAATTCCGTACAGGCAACTGTGCGCTCCGAGGAAAGAATCAGGGAAAGGAGCGGCATTGAGCGCTTCCTGTTCGGGGGGGACGAGAATGCTGCTGGCGAGCTTGAGCAGCAGGCAACCCAGAACCAGGAAAGGGTGATGCAGATGCAGCTTCTGGTGCTACAGTGCAGCGGCTGCGATGCTGAAGTGCAAACAATGCTCCAGGGGCAGCTGCAGAACATGGAGCAGGAGCAAGCAAGGCTGATGCAGCTTGCGCAGGAAGAGAAGCAGGAGAAGGGGATATTCGGCTGGCTGTGGAAGTAGCTTATTTCTTTTTAAACCGCACGTGAAAATTCACGGCATGGCAAGCCTAAAGGCAGGACAGGCATGCAAACAGCATTGCCCGGCCCTCCGGCTTGCTTCTCACGGAGTGTCCATTGCCCCTTCCAGCTTTTTCTCCAGTATCTTGAGGAACCCCTGCCAGAGCGCTTGGTGGTCCTGGAAGTTTGAGATGAACGGGTTTAGCATGCACATCCTAAGCACGCGCACGCGGCCCACCCTGCCCCATTCCTTTGCAGGGATGCCGAGCCTCCCGGCGAATTCCTTTGGCGCGTCGCCATAGTCTTCGCGCGCAAGCTCTGTGTTGGAGGTTATCCAGTCGTTCTTGTAGACAGGCCCGCTTATGTAGGATGCCTCGGAGAATATGCGGGAGTTCAAGCCGTTCATCTTCTCAAGGTTTGTGTTCCCCTTTTCGTTGAATGACATGCAGACTATGTTGAAGTCAGGAACAGCCATCAGGGGCTGCACCAAAAATTCCCTGCCTTTCACCTTCAGGCTTTTAGTTGCCACAAGCGCGCGTGAGAACATTTGCGCAGACTCTATGCTCCTGCCCACTATCTCGCCATAGCCGGTGATGTTCAGGGGAATCACGCGGTGGCTTGCCCAGACCGCGGCAGCGGTCGCGCCTGCCTTTGAGCCTTCCAGGATGTACGAGCCTAAAAGCGCGGGCGAGCTTTTGCCCGCCTCGAAGACATAGGCGGCAAAGTATGAAATCAGGTCCAGTATGCGCCTGTCCTTGATTGCAATCCCGCCTGCGGAATACGGAACATAACCCATCTTGTGAGGGTCAATTGTGATTGAGTCTGCCGCGGGGACTGCCTTGTAGGATTCGTAGATGTCCCGCGCGGGATAGGCGTGGTTGCCCACGAATACCTTGTCCGAGAACAGGCGCCTTTTCAGCTCACCGTATTCCATGAAGCGGCTTTTCTCGTCAAGGAAAAGCGAGCGGGAATAGCCCCCGTATGCTGCGTCAACGTGGAAGTAGAATGAGATGCCTTTCTTCTGGTAGTAGTCGCGCAGCTTTGCCATTTCCGCAATCCTGTCTATTGCGCCCTCTTCCGTGGTGCCAAGCACGCCCACCATTGCCATGATGGGGATTTTTTTCGCAATGTGAGAGTCAATCGCCTGCTTCAGCGCACCCATGTCCATGCGGAAGCGGCTGTCCACCTGCACTTCCACGAAATTCCTGTTGCCAATGCCAAGCACGTCCGCTGCTTTCACCCAGGAGTAGTGCTTGGATTGCGGCACCAATACCACGCCGAGCTTTCCGATTTCCATGCCAGTGCCGCGCACTGTTTCGCTGCGCACGGCGTCAAAGCAGCCTGCCTTTTTCACTTTTTCAATAAGGTCAAGCGCCTTGCCGGTTGGCATGTTAAGGAGCTGCCAGTCGTCCATTCCCGCTACCAGCGAGGGCTTCACTTTCTTCACTGCAAGCGGGAATGATTTTATGTTGCGCGCCATCCAGAGCCCTTCGTAGTTGGCAACCGTGCCATCAGTTGTGATGTGGCCCCAGGAAGTTTTCGGGTCAAATCCCAGCATGGTTGCAAAATCCTTCCCCGCCTCGATTTCCATCGGCGTGGTTGCGGTTGACGCCTCGTAGGCGCAGTTGTTGGGGTTGTAGAGGAGCGTTGCCATGTAGGCGAGGTTTGCCACCATGAGCGTGTCCGAGTTCATCTGGCCCAGGTAGCGCGCGGAAAACCACGGCATGGAGGTTGCCTTGAGCTTTGCTGAAAGCTCGGCGAGCACTTCGGACGTCCTGTCAAGCGTCTTTTGGTAGTTCTTGGCGCGCATTTCCTGGATGGAGGTTATTTCGGCGTCCTCGGGGTGGAAGTCCCTGCGCCAGTGCATGTGCTCCTCCATCAGGAAGTTAAGCGTGCTTTTGAAGTAGTCGCGGTTCTCGGATTTGGGGCCGAGGAAAAGCGCCTTGACCTCGACGTCTTTTGGGTTGGCTGCGTCTTTCCTGGGTTTTCCCTTCATCAAAATCACCTGCGCATTTTCCTTTTGCCCGCTTTGGGCTTTTTCGCCCCCTTTTCCCCTGCGCTTGCCGCCAGCTTCCATTCAGGCTTCCTGAAATGGTAAATTACCAGCGGCACCGCCACCACTGCCACTGTGCCCATGAGCATGAACGCGACATAATTGCTGCTTTCGGAGATTTGGCTTGGCGGGATGAGCGCAAGGATGAACAGGAATATCATTGCTAGGAAGCCAAAGCCTGCCACCAGCCACATCCCTGCCTTGCCGCCGGGGATGGAGAATGACCGATGCACATTCGGCTGCGTGTACCTGAGGCGTATGGCGGCGGCGTACATGAGGAAGTACATCACTATGTAGACCGCGGTGGTGAGCGCGAAAAGCATCCAGAAAGAGCTGTTCACTCCGCCAGGCAAAAGCACGTAGACCGCGCCCCAAAACGTTATCATCACTGCTTGCAGTATGAGCATGTTGGTCGGGATGCCATTCTCGTTTTTCTTCTGCAGTATTGGAGGCAGCATGCCTTCGCGCGCGGTTGCAAAAAGCCCGCGCACTGGCCCGAGTATCCAGGTGGAAACCTGCCCCACTGCGCCCACCACTATAAGGAATGCGAAAACCTTCACAAGCCACGGCAACCCGAAGCTTTGGAAGATTACCTGGAATGCCTGCATTATCCCTGCAAGCAGATTCATGCCCCCGACCGGCACGAGCATTGCCACCACCAGCGCACCCATCACCCCGACTATGGTGGTCACAATGCCAACCACCAGGATGCCCAGCGGGTAGTTTTTCTGCACGTTCTGTATTTCGTTTGCGTGCGTGGCAGTCATCTCAATGCCAATGAACACAAAGACGAACGTGACTAGCAGCACGAGGTTTTGCAGCGAAGAGAAGTCAGGCATGAGGTCTGCGATTGTGGGCTGCAGGGTGAGCTGCACGGGGTTGCCCATTCCAATGTACAGCAGCCCGCCAAGGATGAGCACGACTGCAGGGATGAAAGTGCCGATCACCACTGAGATGGAGCTTATCTTCGAATACATTTTCATGCCCTTGAAGTTCAGGAAAGTGAAGCCCCACCAGATGAGAACTATTATGAGGAATTCAAAGAGTTTGTTGTCCGCAAGCACAGGGTCGACGAGGTATGCAAGGGTTGCGGCAATGAAAGTGAGCACGCTGATGAAGCCTATTGTCATCTGGAACCATTGCAGCCAGATTGCGGTAAAGCCCCATTTCTGGCCGAATGCGTTTTTCACCCAGACGTACACGCCGCCCTCCTCAGGCCAGCCGGTTGCAAGCTCAGCGGAGACAAGCGAGGCGGGAATAAGGTATAGCACTACTGCAAGGATGCAGAAAACGATTGACTCCCAGCCCACTATTCCCTGCGTGGGGAATGTCCTTATGCTCATGAGCGCGGCGCAGGTAAGCAGGACAAATGCGAGCAGGCTCAGCTTGAATGCGTCCTTGGATGCCATCCTATCCCTCCGTTGCAGCCGCAGGCTTCCCTTGTTTCCCAGTTGCCATGGCTATTTTAATAAATGCCTATCTCGCCGGGACTGCACCCTTGTTTGTCGTGCGCAGCGGGATTTCCTTTATTATTGCCATGAGAAACACGCAGACCACGGACAGCGCGAGCGAGAGCATGAATGCGCTGTGCAGCCCTTCCACGTATGCCAGCCTGTCAGCATTAGTGGCTATGGTTGCCACCTGGCCCACCAGGTTTATCACTGCCCCGAAAATCGTTACGCCCAATGCCGAGCCAAGGCTCCTGAAGAACGTGACTCCGGAAGTCGCGACCCCGACCACGGAATTTGCAAATGCATTCTGCACTATGAGGGTGTAGAGGTATGACTGCGGCCCAAAGCCAATGCCAAGCACGGTGAGCGCAACCAGCACTTCGGTGTATGACGAGCCCTGATGCAGGCCTGCAAGCAGCCATATGCCGATGCACACAATCACCGTGGAGACTATGCCTGCCAGCTTGTACTTGCCTGTGCGCGAGGTTATTTGCCCGGCCGCCACCATGGAAAGCACTGATGAGAAAAGCAGGAAGGTGAGCGCCTTGCCTGCTTCCATTGGCCCGCCGCCGAGCATGACCTCCAGGTACTGGGGCACGAACGATATCACCCCGAAAAGCGCGGCATTGAGTATGAACGAGCAGATTATTGCTATTATGAATATCGAGTTCTTGAAAAGGTATGGCGGCAATATCGCCTCGCGTGCCTTGTGCTCCTGCCGGACGAACAGCAGGAGCGCGGCCACCATGATGGCAATGGACACGGCCATCGTCGCGGACAGGGGCCACAGCTGAGTCTGGGCATATGCCATGAACGAAACTATGAAGACTGTGAACAGCAGGCAGCCTGCGAGGTCAATGTTCGCTTTCCTGTGCAGCACCTGCTTGTAGACGGCCTTGTGCATCAGCCACATGGTGACAATGCCGACTGGGACGTTGACGTAAAAGACCCATCTCCAGCCCCATTCCTGGGTTATGAGCGCGCCGAGCATGGGCCCGAAAATCGAGCCAAGCCCGTATATCGCGGCAACGAAGCTTATCCACTTGCCGCGCTCCCTAGGGGTGAAAATATCGCCCATGATTGCCATGGAAAGCACCATGAGCAAGCCTGCCCCGATTCCCTGCAGGGTGCGGAACGCTATCAGCGTTGCCATGTCCTGCGCAAAGCCGCACAGGAAGGAGCCGAGCGTGAAGAGCGCAATCCCTGCGATGTAGAGCTTTTTCCTCCCGTAGATGTCGCCGATGCTCCCGCTGATTGTCACAGTTATCAATGAAGCGGTCATGTACGCGGCAAAAACAAGGCTCAGGCTGCTAAGGCCGCCAAGGTCGGATACCACTGTTGGTATGGCGGTTGCCACCACTGTCTGGTCAAGCGAGGCTAACAGGATCGTGAGCATTACCACTAATAGTATGCTCCACCTGTTTGCGTCCAGCCCGAACATTCCGCCCGCCATGGTTGCCTCTTGCCCCTATGGCGAAGGGCAGCTTTAAATTCATTTATCGGCTGCCAGAACCGTTAGGCTAAAATACTCCAGACACTAGATACTATATATGCGCGAGCAGGTGCAGAAGAAGAAGGAAGAGAAAGGGTTTGACCTACTTGAGGCAATATACGCGGAACAGGGGCTTATTTCCGGCTCGCACGTGATTGGCTCAAAGGCAATAGGGGACACGAAAGCGCATGCTGAAAGGCACGTCGATAAAAACAAGAAAAGGCAGAGGGCGGAGTTTGTCAAGGTTGTGCGCAGCAAGGAGAGCGGCAAGCGCTTTGGATTCCTCAAGGCAGTAAGCAGGAAGAACGAGGAAAGGCAGGAAAAGCTTCCGCCGCAGATGAAAAAGCCGGACGTTGAAGACCCGAAAAGCAAGAAGAAAAAGTAGCTTCTTCTGCGCCGTATTCATCCCCGATTGTGGAACACTTGCACGTCGATAGTGGAACGGACCTGTTTATATGGAGCCAGTGTTGAGAGAAGTCAGGTGATAGAATGAAAGTTTTGAAATGTTCAGACTTAGGGAATACCAGTTGCATGGCTGTTTTCAAGTCAGACATAGTGGACGAGATAGTGAAGCAGGCAAGCGAGCACGCGAAAGCAGCCCACGGCGCAGACATAACCCCTGAAGTGCTTGAGAAGATGAAGGGGCTTGTGAAGAACGAGGATGCCCCGGCGGCAGCGCCAGCCGCGCAAACTGCACCAGCTGCAGCACCTGCGCAAGCAGCGCAACCGGCACCGGCTGCACAACCTGCTGCAACACCGGCAACCCAGCCTGCTGCCGAGAACAAGGAGCCTCCGAAAGCCTGAGGCTTTTCTTCTTTTTTACTTTTTTATTTTTGTTGCCTCAGCTTAGCCCTCTTGGGCTAAGTCTGCAAAAATCTTATTTTTACATCAGCTTCGGCTTTGCCGAAGTCTGCCCGAATGCTCGCGCTCTTTTTCGCTTCGGCGAAAAAGGCGCACCTTTTTGCTAAGCAAAAAGCCGCGGCATTTGTGCATCAGACCGCCTGCCAGGGCAAAGTTCGTCGGCCAGAGTGACACGGTTTTGGGCACACAGGACATTTTGAAATTGTGCGCAATTTCAAAAATTTTGCAACTGCACGCAGTTGCAAATCTTTTCCGCGTGGCACGATTGCGCCATGGTTCCATAAGCGCTGTCACGCAACAGTTAAGGAAGAGTTTCGCCAGGGAATTTTTGCTTTGCCGCTAGGGGATGCGGTTGCCGGGCCGCCTCATCCTTGTTTCATCCAAGTTGATGGGATCCACATCGGGCTCCTTGAGGTCGTAAATGGAAATTATGGAAATTGACGCCGGAAGCGCGCCGAATTCCTTCCGGATGGCTTCCATTTCTTCCCTGGAGAGGGGAGGAGACTCGGAAGGCTTCCTTAGGGGCGTGTCCAATTGGACCTCGTCCGGCCCTATCCTTTCAGCCAGGCGCGCCATCTCGCCGGTGCATCCCTTATTCTCGGCAATGAACATCATCTGCAGCACGAGCTTTCCCTTGAATTCCTTCCTGAACTCCATTATGCCATCTACAATTTGCCCGAACTCCAAACCTTCAATGGGCCTGCTGACTTTTTGAAAAACTTCCTCGTTGGAGGCGTCCAGCTTCGCGGCCACTATGTCCGCGTTGCAAAGCGCTGCCCTGACTGCCGGGTCTGACAGCGTGGAGGAATTTGTGAGAACAACTATCGGAAGGCCGAATTTTTTGGCGGAAATAATCATCTCGCCTATCTTGGAGTTAAGCGTGGGCTCGCCCGTGCCTGAAAAGGTGATTACATCGGCGTTATCCTTTTTGGCTGACTCCAGGTCTCTTCTCACCATCTGCGGATCCACGTAAACCTTCCTTTCGAGTGTTTTGACCGTGGTGGGCCCAAGCTGGCAGTAGAGGCAGCCGAAAGAGCACCGCTTCCGCAAGCAGTTCGGGTCAACGCCCAATGACCTGCCGAACCTTGCCGATGGCACCGGGCCGTAGACGGTTTTCATAAGTCAAACACCTTTCCGGCGCCCCCCTTAAGGCATTCTTCCGGGAAGCTCCCGAAAATTTCCGGCTTGTGCTTGGTGCAATGGCAAGGGACTATCAGCTTCAGCCCTTCCAGCGCATCGAACTTGTCGAATCCGTGGAAGCCGCCAAGCACCCCGTAAACCTCTCCACGCTCGCGCGCCTTGGCCAGGATGTTTTCCAGGCCAGGATGGGAGCAGCCGCAAATCACCACGTTTCCCTTGTCTGTTTTGACGATGAGCGACTGCTCCTTTATGTTCGAACCCATCTCTCCGGTTGAATGGAAACCTTCCATTATTTCAGCCGCATCCTTGATTTCAACAAGCTCCGCCCTCTTCTTTATCTCCTCCTTCAAGCCTTTGTCGAAAGAGCAGGGCACGAAAACCGGGATGCTGCCTGTCAGGTTCAGAAGGTAACAAACCGCGCCTGCGTGATCAAAATGGTCGTGTGAAATGAAAATTGCATCTATCTCGTGCAAGTCAACACCGATTTTTTGCATGTTCTGGACAAGGAGGTAGCCATCTTCCGCAGTGTCAAATAGAATCCTCTTGCCATGCCTTTCTACAAGGCAGGAAAAAGCCCGGTCTGAATTGAAGCCTGCCAGTGCTTCGTTGTCGCATAGTATCGTTATTTTCATCCAATCTCCCCCGAAAACGGCTTTGTGATGCTTCATGCTCCAAGTATCTTTTCCATTATCGCGCCGAATTCCCTGTCCAATTCTGCGTTTTTGTATTCGGAAAACGGCTTCCCTTCCTCGCCTGATTTGGCTATTTCCCTGCACAGCGGCAATGCCCCGAGGAAATTGAGGTTTTTATTCCCGCATAGCCTTTCCACGGTTCCTTCCCCGAATATGCCGCCCGACATGTTCTCCACCATGCCAATCACAGGTATGCCCATCCTGTTGCAGAAATCAACAGACCTCATCGCATCCATTAGCGAAACTTGTTGGGGCGTGGACACGATTATGGCGCCGGCTATGCCCTTAATCAACTGGGAGGCGCTGATATGCTCGTCCCCTGTTCCGGGCGGGAAATCCACGACCAGGTAATCCAGCTCCCCCCATTCCACATCATTGGCGAGCTGCTTTATTGCGCTGTGCTTCATCGGCCCACGCCAGATGATGGCAGATCCATCCTCCGCAATCCCTGCGATTGACGCTACCTTCAATCTCGGGTCGAGGGCTATCGGGGCAATCCTGCCTTCGGATATTTCCATCCTCAAGCCCTGGCACCCCATCAGCATCAGGACGTTCGGGCCATGGATGTCTGCATCAAACACCCCGACGGATTTTCCCATGCCGAACAAATAGTAGGCGATGTTCACGGCCACCGTGGTTTTTCCGGTGCCGCCCTTCCCGCTCATGATTAGCAGCGTTTTTCCCATTTTTTCACTCAACCTGTTCCTTCCGTTCACGCTGCGGCATCAGCCCATGCAGCCCGCGCCCAATCAATACGATATTACTGCCCTTCTTTAGCGCGCCTTGGGCTATTTTCATCGTGGGCTTCCAATAGTCATGGCTGGTTTTTTTGCATTTATCATCAGGCTGGGCCGGCACGTGGTTCTTCGGCTGCCCTATTCTTTTCTCCGGCCGTTCCGCCTGCAGCAGCGGCCCTTCCATCTTCCAGAATCAACGGTGTAATTCCCGCCAGAAATCCTGATTGCCTTTCCAAGGACTATCGCATCGGCAAGCTTTTTCCTGCCGGATGACAGGAGCCTGCTCAAAGTCGGCTGCGACCCCCCATCCGTGCGGCAGCCCGTTCCTGGGCGATTCCCTCAAGGTCGCAAAGCTTCAGCGCCTCCAGCTCGTCCACCTGCAGCTCGACCCTTTCAATCTGCCCCAATGACACCCCGCGCGGCTTGAAATAGTTCACTTCCGGCTCGCAGCACACTTTTTTGCTTGAGTATGGCCTTGTCATAATGAATGTATATTCAAAAGCGTTTATAAATATTATGCACATATATCCATCGGTTTTTTGAAGAGCACTGCATGCAACACAGACTTTGGAATGCCTGTCCGCAAGGAGGAAAGATCAGCATGGAGCTGGAACCGCTTGTACCAAAAAAAGTTTTCTTCACCCGTGGGGTCGGGACGCACAAGGACAACCTCACTTCCTTCGAGCTTGCCTTGCGCGACGCAGGGATAGAACGGTTCAACCTTGTTACGGTTTCAAGCATACTTCCCCCGAACAGCGAGGTGGTTTCGAAAAACAAGGGGCTTGCCATGCTGAACTCCGGCGAGATAGTTTTTGTCGTAATGTCCCGAAACTCTTCAAACGAGCACAACCGGCTCATAGCCGCGTCGGTCGGGGCGGCAATTCCCGCCGACCGGTCGCAGCACGGTTATCTGAGCGAACACCATTCATGCGGGGAAAGCAACGATGCCACCGGTGAATATGCGGAGGATTTGGCGGCTTCCATGCTAGCATCAACGCTCGGAATAGAGTTCAACGTCGACCAGAGCTGGGACGAAAAAGAGGAACTTTTCAAAGTGAGCGGGAAAATCGTGCGCACGACCAACATTACGCAATCGGCCGTGATAGACAAGCAGGGCGTATGGACGACCGTTCTGGCAGCGGCGGTGTTCGTGCTGCGCGATGCAAACGGGCAGAATGCGCCCCTCCCGCAGAATCAGCAAAAGCCAACCGATGAAAATAACGCCGTGCAGATGAAAGTTCCGGCAAATGCGCCAGCCTCGCCTTCCCAAGAATCCCGATGAATTTGGAAAGGTAGTGCACGCTGCAACCCGGCCACTTGCCGTCGGAGCATATGGCAACAATGGTTTTTTTTGCCTCTGCCATGCAATCACTTTTTCTTTTCCTCTGAAAGGAGCTTCCTAATTGCCCCTGCCTCGCTTTCAAGCGCGGCGAGCCTTGCCTCAAGAGCGCCTGTTCTGTCTAAAGGTGCCGCATTGGCAGCAACGCCCTGCCAGCAGCCGCCCCAGCCCATTCCGCGCCCCATGCCCGGCTGGTCCCTGCCCTGCATGCATAAGTCCATCCCTGCTCTTCCTCATCAACGGAATACGCGAAAAGCTTGCCTGAATCTTTGTCGGTCTGCCATACGAATTCACAACAGAGGGAACGTCTGTCATCACTCCACGCCTGTCTCGTTTATTTCCTTAGGTTTCAATCATCGAGCCACTGCTCAATAGTGCATCTTTGGCTGCAAGCCAAAGAACGCCGCGAGAGGTTTTCGCGGAAACGTGCTGTGAAAAAACGTCGGAAAACAGCAGTTAGGCAATCACCTGACTGTTTTTCGTCAAGTTAGGTAATTGCCAAAGATGGGCGTGTCGCTCAGGCACAGTAATATGCATCAGACCGCCCGCCAGGGCAAAACTCGTCTGCCTGAGTGACACGTTTTGAGACACACAGGACATTTGGAAAACGCAGACGTTTTCCAAAATTTTGCAACTGCACGCAGTTGCAAATCTTTTCCGCGCGGCACTGTTTTGCCTCAGATGTCCTTCACAAACCTTCCGTAAACAAATTCTACAAACGGTTTCTCGTCTTTCTTTTCAACAGACTTGATAAGCGCATCAAAGTAGCCTTGCGTCTCCTTCGACACGTTCAGCATCGGATAGCCGGAATCAAAAAATGCCTTGTTCACCAGCAGCCGCGACACCCTCTTGTTGCCATCCTCGAAAGGATGAATCATATAGAAACGCAGATGCAGCAGCGCCGCAAGCTCTATCGCGTTCAGCTTTCCCATATTCTCGTTGTACCACATTGCAAGTTCGGCAAGCTTCTTTTCTATCTCCTTGGGGGCGGGTGGCCTGAATCCTATTTCCTCGACTTTTTCGTAGCTCTTAAGGTAGATGTAGGCCTGTTTTTGCCTGAGCCCGCCCGGGTTTTTGGCCCCGTATTCCGCCATGATGATATTGTGCAGCTCCAGCAAGTAACCCAAAGATATGCCTCTCTTGTTTTCCTTTACGTACCTCAGCCCCCTTATCATGTCAAGCGCCACGCGCAGGTTCTCGTCCCTGATGCTTTTGACGTTCTTTTGGGTGAATTTGTAAGCAAGGTTCGCATCCTCCTTGGTTACTGGGACGCCCTCGGTTGTCAGCGTGGTGTAGACAAAATTGACGATGTCTACCTCGTCCTTCTCGTCAAGCCTGGATTTGCCGAGTTTTTTCATCTTCTGCACGTATCGCCGCCTCCTCTTTTCGGCTTCGATAAGCTGTTCCTTTGTCAGGTATATGCGGGCAGCGCCGTTCAAGAGGTCGCCGTAAATCTTATCCAGCAGCTCCTGCCTCTTTTTGCCAAGCTGATTTTTGCCAGGAATCAGCCTGCCCAAGAATACTGAATAGACCTTGGGCTTTTCCAGCCGCATGGACTCTTCCAAGTAGTAGTATTCCTGCCCGTTCACCTGTTTTTTCCTTATTCCCATGCAGGTATTTTGGCGGCAGGGTTATTAAACTTATCTTACATTTTTTTATGAAATGTATGCCTAAAAATTACGAGGTAAGATGTTATCACACATATTTTAAAAATTAGTAAGATAACTCGGACGTGCGTGCCTGCCGCCATATTGTGCATCAGACCGCCTGTCTTTCATCACAGGCGCACGAGTGCGCCTAAGAGATCAC
>CAZYTZ010000012.1:0-30223 GCA_964650545.1 Microcaldota archaeon
GCCAGATGTACTGGCAGTCCGCGACGCCAATTGCGATTGTGGAGAGCGCGGCGAGAATAATAACTAGTGGGAGTACGCGCCCCTATTTGCTGCTCAGGAACACCGGCACTTACTCAATAAGAATAACTGGGATAATTGGCGGGGACGGTGGCAAGGCGACACAGTTTAGAACAGAGAATACCTGCGGGCTTACAGGGGACATGAATTTCAGCGATTACTATTATCTGGCGCCTGGCGAAGAAAAATATGTTGGAATTGCAGGTGCGGGCTGGTATGGCTTGCCATGCTCTAGATTCATATACGCGCTTGCTGGCAGCACCAGCTCGAGTTATCAGGTTAGGGGCGCATCATCAGTCTGCCAGGAATCCTCCTCTTCGCCGGGCTACCTTGACTACAAATCGTTCGGCTTCGAATACATCGAATATATCGACAACCAGCAGATAACCAAGCGGCAAATCGGCAAGGAGCTCATCATCAAGTGCCGCGAGCCTGCTACTTAGGAACAGCGGCGCGTATCCGATAAGGCTGACAGGGATAATTGGCGGGGATGGCGTGAAGGTTGCGCGGTTCAGGGGGTATTCGGGCGACTGCGGCGCCACCGACCCGGCCAACATAAGCGACTATTATTACATGGCGCCAGGGGAGGGGAAATACTTCGACATACATTACGGGTTGCCCTGCCGGTGGTTTGTCTATGCCACCACAAGCTCGTCCGGAGATTATACTGTCGGCGGCGCCCTGTCGGTCTGCCAGAACTCCACCTCCTCTCCCGGCGTGCTCGACTACAAGTCATTCGGCTTCGAGTACATTGAATACATCGACAACCAGCAAATCACGAAAAGGCAGATTGGCAAGGAACTGGTAATCAAATGCCTCGAGCCTGCTTGAAGCGCGGCTATTCCCGCTTGCGTGGCGCGCGCATCCTGGCGAGATGGTTTTCCACCGTGTAATAAGGGATGGCATTCTTCTGCGGCTTTTTTGAAATCATGCATATCGAGGCGCGCGGGAATGCGCCCTTGAATTTCCGCAGCCCTGCCCAGTCCGAAGGGGAGAGCAGGCTGCTGTATTTGAGCTCAAAGGCGGCGAGGGGGGATTTTGCCACAAAGTCCACCTCGAACCTGTCCTTGTACCTCCAGAAAAACCCCGGCTTGATGCACTGCGCCATCGCCGTTTCCATGAAGCGCGGCTCGTCGCAGTCGCAAAAGACGGCGAGGCTCGGGTAGAATTTCTTGAGCTTCTTTTCCGACGAGAGCATGTTTGGCGAGAAATTGAAGAGCTTCCTTGCCAGGAAGCCGTAGCAGAGGTAGTCCATGTAAAGCGAGATGGTCTTGCGGTTCCTCCCCAAATCAGATGCCATCCGCCCATAATCGAGCAGCATGCCGGGGCTTTTGCATACCAGGAGGAACATTGTGTTGAGAAGCTCAGGCTCATCGATAGGGAACGAGGATGGCAGGTCCTCGAAGATGATTTTCCTCGCTATGGAGGAGGCGTATGCCTTCGGGTCCAGGCTGCGCTTCAGCGCCGTCTCGGGGAATGGTCTTCTCGCATAATCCAGGAATTCAAGCTCGGCCGCCCTTTCCATGCCTGATGAGGGCAGGCTGCCCTTGCCCCTGAAATCCAAAAACTCGCGGAAGGACAGCTCGGGAAGGTAAAACTCGTTTATCCTGCCTGCAAGGCTTTCGCCGCCCTTCATTATGCCCGATGAATTGGAGCCGCTGATGAATATCCGGGCAAAGGATGTGTCGTAAACCACCTTTATTTTCGCGCGCCAGTCTGGGACTTTTTGCACTTCGTCGAAAAACAGCCAGCTTTTTGCGTCCGCTTTCCTGCCCTGGATTTTCTCGAATTCGTGCAGCACGTCCCAGAAGTCGGGCTTTTCCTCGTCGAATGAAAAATAGAGCACGCTCTTGCGCTCGGCGCCGGAGCGTATCGCCTCGTTTATGAGCTGCTTGAGGAGCACGGACTTGCCGACCCTCCGCAGCCCGTAAATTGCGGTTATGTGCCCGGATTTGGAAGATTGCCGCAGGCTTTCGAAAGCGCGCCGTTTCTTGCCGTAAGGGTATGTGAAGCCGTCCTCCCAATGCGGGTTCTGCCGCTCGATTTCCATGCCTGGATATTGGCGCCAAGGTTTAAAATGCTTTGGAAATTATGACCGTGCAAACGGTCATGTTTTCCACTTTTGTGGCATTGCAAACGGTCATGTTTTCCACCTTTCGGCGAAGGCGGCCTGCAGCCGCCAAGCATCCGCGCACATGAAAGCGTTTTATTCCTTCGCCCCCAACTCTTTCCATGGCACTTGGCTTGTATATTGCGCTTGTAGTGTCCGTGCTGATAGCATGGGCGGTCTTCCATGCGACCAAGAAAATAGGCGCGCTGGTCTTCCACGGGATTTTCGGGCTTGTGGTCTTCTGGCTGTTCAACTACTTCGGCATAGTGAGGGTGCCTCTTGATTTTGTCACTTTCCTGATTGCCGCGCTGGGCGGCGTGATTGGCGTGGCAATGGTGGTAGTGCTTGCGGCACTTGGCGTGCCGCTGTAGGCACGCCGCTTTTGCGCTTTGGCGCAAAAACTCGCCAAATCCTGCGGATTTGACGATGGCGGCGTGATTGGCGTGGCAATGGTGGTAGTGCTTGCGGCACTTGGCATTCCCCTATAAGTTATAAACCTGACAGTGGAATTTGAGTTGGAGAGGTGTCTTTATGGGCCTGGAAGAGATTTGTTTCCCAGCAATAATAGTGGGCGCGATTGTAATTATCCCGATGGTAGTGCGGGTCATCTACCAGTACGAGCGGGGCATAATGTTCCAGCTCGGAAAATATGTCGGCATGCGCGAGCCCGGGCTCACATTGGTCATCCCCATACTGCAGGACCTGCGCAAGGTTGACATAAGAATTCTCACGCTTGACATCCCAAAGCAGTCCGTGATGACAAAGGACAACGTGCCTGTTTCCGTGAACGGCGTGGTGTACTTCAGGGTGATAAAGCCCGAGGACGCAGTCATCAAGATACAGAACTACGAATACGCCATGAGCCAGTATGCGCAGACCGCGCTTCGTGACGTTGTTGGCGCAATGTCGCTTGACGACGTGCTGTCCGAGAGGACGATGATCGGCAACAAGATACGCGACAGCGTGGACGAGGGCACCAAGGACTGGGGGCTTGACGTGACAGACATCAAGCTACAGGACGTGGAAGTGCCTGACGACCTCAAGAAGATGATGAGCAGGCAGGCTTCGGCAGAGAGGGAGAAGCGCGCCACCATCATCAAGGCGGAAGGCGACAAGATGGCATCGCAGAACCTTGCAGACGCCGCGCGCACCATGAACTCGGTGCCTGGCGGCATGCAGCTTCGCGCGCTCCAGACAATCGACGGGCTTGGCCCAACGGCGTCAAACACCGTGATAATCCCCATACCCCTTGAGATACTTGACGGCTTTGCCGCACTCGCGCACAAGATGGCGCAGATGAAGGAACTTGACAAGCCAGAAAAGAAGGCGAAGAAAAAGCAGTAGTTGCTTTTTCTGATGTGGAACGCAGTTCCACACCGAAGAAGTAGCGCGCCTGTTTTTCTGTTTTTTCTTTTTCCCCACTCTTCAGGTTAACACTGTGTTAACTTGAAGGGAATGAGGCAGCAACCCTACATTTGGCACCTGGACCTGGAGCGCCCATGACGCTATTGCAAAACTCAGCTACCTTTCCATCCTGCACGGCCCGCACTGCCTTTATGCCGATGAAGTATTTCTCAGGCTCCCCCACGCCGTTTGCGTGCATCATGCCAACATAAGCATTGAGCACTTCGAGCGCTTTTTCATTGCCTTCTCGGCGCTCCACGGAGTTGTAGATTAGAATTGCGTGCTCCAGCATCTCGATTTTCAGCAGGGGGTCGTTGACGCTCAATGCCAAGTTTGCGATTTTTTCCACTGCGCCCTCGTTTTCCGTCCTTTTGGCAAGCATTTTTGCAAGCCCTGCCAGCAGCGCCTTCTTCTCGCTCCTGCCCACGGAATCGACCAGCTTGCACACTGCAATCACTCCGGCACCGGACTGCTTTTTGTCAGGATACATGGCAACGCCGGCAATTTTGCTTGCAGCCAGCAGCACTTCGCCATCGTGTATGTTCTTGGTTGAGCCAGTGTAAGTTCCCTTGATTGTGCTGGCAAACGCCTCAAGGGCTCCGGGGTTCCTTGTTTTGGCATACACCAGCGCAGCATAGAAAGCGATTTTTGGGGCAGTTTCCTCGCAATGCCCTATTTCCTCGAACAGCCCAGCCAGGGGCTTTGGTGAATTGATGACTTCCATTGCGCCAAAATGCGCAGCATCAAGGCTTTCTTCCTTGAGCAAAGCGATTGCCACGTGCGAAGCCACCCTGAAAACGTAGCCGTTTTCCACCTCAAGAAGCGCATTCGCAAGGGCTTTTGCCTTCTTGCTTTCCCCAAGCCCGAGCTTTTCGCAGAATTCCAGCACAAACGCCTTTCTGTCAGATTGCTTGAGGCCGGCGGCGTATTCCACGCCAAAGCCGTCCGCGGGAATGGGGAATGGGCGCTTTGCCGCCAGCGAATGAAGCGCCTGCCCAGCAGTGCCTTTCAACCCATCGCAAGTAACTTCCTTTGGAACCGGCTTTTGCGCGCTCATCCATCCACCCCTTGCAACACGGATTTCCTGTAAGAAGTGCTTTTAAAAGTATGTTGATGGTATGCGCTTTTCACCCTTGCTATTCAACCAAAAAAACAAACCTGTACCTGTCGGCACCGACCTTTTCCACGCCAAGAATTTTGAAATGCCCGATTTCGCTTGTGTTGCTTGCGTGGGGGTCCCTGCAGGGCCTTTTGTCAAACCCTTCGATGTCGATGATTGTGACTCTTGCCACCGATGCGGGAACTTTCCCCAAATCCGCCACCTTTTCAGCCTCCGCCCTGTCCATGACGGGCTTGTTCACGGGCAGGCCCTTGCTTATGATGTTGTTTACTTCGCTTTCAATCTCCTTCAGGTCCAGCGCCCTCAGGTCGGCAGTGGAAATGATTTCCAGCAAGCCTGATTCTTCCTTGAACTTTGAGATGCCCACCGTGATGCCTTCCAGCCTGCCTTCCAGTATTTTCGCAAGTATGTGCTCAGATGTCTGCAGCCTGCCTTCGTTCGGTTTCATTGTTATCCCTCCATTTCAGCCGTGCCGCTCGTGCCGTCCACTTTCACGCGCGCGCCATCCTTTATTTTCGCGTACGCGCCGCCTTCCAGCTTATCCACCATGGGAATGCTTGAGATGATTGCGCCCACAACTATGATTGGCTCTGCCTCCTCGTTGATTATCGCCACTGGTGCGCAGCCGTTCTTTTTCAGCTGCAGAAGGACGTACGAGCCCACTGTGGAGCCCTTGCCGCGCGGGAACACGAGCACGCGCCCCTTTATGCACTTGCCTTCGAGGCAGTGCCCTTTGTCAATCACAATCCCTGTCTTTGGGTCTATGCCTCCGAAAAATGAGATGGCGTCCTTGCTAACTAATGCTTCTCCTTCACCAGTGCCTTTGCTTATGCTCCTTCCGTTCACTCGCATATTATGTCCCCCACGTCGCCATAGACCACTTTCCTCTTGAACATGTTCGTAAGGTACTTGGCAGCCTTGCCTGAGTTGCAGGCTGCGTGCTTGATGCCCATTTCCTCAAGAGGGCAGACCACCATGCAGGTGTCTGCCACCACATTGCCACCTGCCTGCTCTATTGCTTGTGTGAAGCCTGCCTTGTCAGCCGCTTCCTTTGTCTTGCGCGCAGTGCATACCCATAATTTTGTTTTCAGCTTTTTGCCCCTCACTTTCACAGCCACTTCCTCAATCTCGGAAAGAGATGCATGCGGACAGCCAATTGCCACCATGTCAGGCTTGCCATCGCCGCCAATTTTCTCGCGCGTTTCCGCAAGTTCTCGCGCGCCGAATGTGATTTCCTCAGCGCCATCCACCACATTCCATTCCGGCGTGATGCCTTGCATGTTGTAAATCGCGACAGAGCCCCAGGCAGCCATGGATGCGCCAAGCGATTTCAGTCGGTCCTCAGATGCTGCCTTTACGCCTACAAAGGCTGGCGTCTTGCCTTTTGCTGCTTCGCCAATGTACGCTCCCATTGCGCCAAAGTCGCTCGTGCCTTTCAGTTCCGTTTCAACCTTCACCAGAAGGTTTGCCACCCTATTCTCGTCAAGGTGCAGCCCGTAATTTGGCGTGAAGCCGCAAATGGCAGCGGCAAGCGCGGACGGGCCGCCCTCGCGGTTGGTGCGCGCGCCAAGCACTGAGTTTGCAAATGAAATGGCCGAGCTTTCAGACCAGGCAATGTGCTCGCTTTGCTTTGGGCGGATGCCAACCAAGTAAGGCGTGCAGGTGCAGGTCATGCCTATCCCCATTTCTGCAAATGTATCGAGTATTTCCAGCTGTTTTTTTGCAAATGCAGGTGGCACCCGAAGCGCTTCCCACTGCTCGCGGTCCATGCCGGCGGGGTTTAGGAATGTGGGCACTTTCACCTTTGCGCCCTTTTGCACCATGTCCTGCAGGTATTCCAGTCCAGCATCGCCAATTGTCTTGTAGGAAACGCCTGCCACCTGCACGGAAGTGACCGGCACCATGTCGGCAGCGCCGTAAATCTTGCCAAGCGCTGCCAAAATTTCCATTGACTGCCGCACTGCCTCGCCCTGCTCGCCATTGAACATTGATTGCTGGTCAGACGTTAAATCCATTGAATAACCACTGGATGGCAAACTTCCAGAGAAGTTTGACAGCTAGTGGAACCGCAGCTCCACTGGAATGTTACCCTGCTCAAATTTATTAACTCGCGTTGCGCCACCAAATGGGATGAAAATGCCGTCATATAGCGTAAGGTTAAAAACATATCGTTCCAATACATTTTCAACAGGTGATATAATGGGCACTTTGAATAATTACCGCCTTGATGGCTACAGCAACTTCATACTCGACTTTGTCTACCAAAACGACCTTGCCACCACGAAAAGCGATGCACTGCGCATCGCCATCCGCAAGCTCGCGGAGGTAGTTGGCGCGCCAAGCGAAAGCGAGTACCTCGTCCGCGTCGCGGAGGAGAGGAAAGCAAAGGAACTTGATGAGGATTACCGCAAGGGGAAGATTGAGGCAACCCCTGCCAAGGAATACCTTGCAAAGCACCCTGAACTCCGCAAATTCATCAAGGGATAGGCGATTTTGATGTGGAAGCTTGGATTTGCGAAGGAATGGGACTATTGGTACGATAAGCTTGACAATTCTGTTCTTGAACTCGTCGGGAAACGGCTTGCGAGGATAGAGGAAAGCGACAGGGAATACGAGCATCTTGGCAAGGGACTGCCCTTTTTCAAGGACGAATTCCATGACCAGTTCCGCATCTGCTTCCACGAGGACAAAAAATCGAAAACGCGCACTCTCCACTTTGTCGGCGACCACAAGCAGTATGAAAGATGGCTTGGCATGAGGGCTTAGCCGTTTTACTTCTTTTTCCTCGTGGCAGGAATGTTAAAAATGGAAGCTTCAAGCCCTGCCTTTTCTTCAAGCTCGGCGTTTATGTAATCAAGCAATATTTTCTTGAGGCGCGCGTATTCCTCCTTGCCCACCTGCTGGTTGCAAAACGCGTACGAAAGCGCCTTGGCATTGAAGCAGAACATGGCATCGCTGACATTTTCGCAGTTGTGGCAAAAGAAAGAGTTGCGCGACGAATAGGAGCTGTCCACTTCAAAGCAGCCCTTGAGGTTGGTGGAGTCGAATGTGTTTATGCAGAACTGGCACTGAAGGATGCGGATGGAGCCGCCGAAGATATGCTCGGATTTTATCACACCGCTTGTGTAGGCGGACTGCTTGGAGCCCGTGGTGTCCCATGTCTTGTAGATGTTTGAGCCTGTGAAAATAGAGGGCGTGTCCACGCACCGGTCATTCACGCCGTCGACGAATTCAACTGAAAAGAGAGCCACTTTTGCCGCGCGCGCAAGCGCCTCGCGCAATGTAAGCTCCTCGCCTAGCTTTATGCTGATGGGCTTTTTCGATGATTGGACGCCCTCTTCCATGGTAACCAGCCTGTCGGCAGGGATTTTGCAGATGACTGGGAAGCCCTCCACCTTGTAAGTGGGGCTGCCAAGCGCGCCCTTTACCTTTTTCACCCCTACTGCGCGCTTGAGAAGCCATTGCCCAAATCTCTTGATGTTGGCATGCTCCTTGCCCAGCACAATGCGCGTGGTGGAACGGAATGCTTCCTCTACTTTGGGGGGAACCGGGCTGTCATAGGCGATTTTCTCCTCTGGAATGTCCTTTTTGTCCCTGCCAAAATATGCAATGTCTGCGACAGAGAAAATCCTCTTCTTCCGCTTCAGCTCATCCGCCATTTCAGCAACCAGCTTTTTCTTCAGGCGCAGGAACTCGTCCTTTGGAAGCTCGAGATTGCCAATTGCATGCCTTTTCGAGCGCAGGTTGAAGGCAAAAATGCAGTCCGAGCAGCCGATGCAGTTGAAGGCATAGTACATGTCGGCAAGGTTGGTGCCATAATAGGCCTCGAAGCATCGGTTGGCGCCCACGCCTTCGCAGATGCGCATGCACTGCCTTGACTCGGGAAAGGCGCTCACGCCAAAGATGTGCTCTGCCTCGCGCACGTGGGAGACGTATGCGCCGTATTTTGAGTTGTAGACATTGTGACCATAGAATATTGACGACGAGTCCACGCAGTTGTCCACGTCTTCCACGCTTGTGTTCCTGCCGAAGAGCTTGTTGCCGCAATAAAACGAGCGCTCGGAAGCGGCTGCGAAAAGCGAGTCGATGTCCTTTATCTCATTCACGTTCAGCGGCTGGAACTTGAGCAGGGAAATCTCATCTTGGGAAACAAACTTGGCACCGCTTGGATAGTAGAGGTTGGAGACCATCACGCTTTTGCCCGACACGCACGATTTTTTCATCTGGTAGGGGAGCAGCATTTCCTTCAAATAAGGCTCGAAGCCGGAAAGATTGCCGATTTCCTCGCCAAAAAGCACCTTGCTCGTTGCCCGGAATGCCTGCTCAATGTCCATTATTGCACCTTAAACGTAATCCTCCTTCTTTACATTCATCCACTTTGCCTTCTCAAAATCCTTTCCGTGCGCCTGCAATGGCTTGGTGGCGTCAATGCCCATTTTTGCTGTTGCATATGTGTGCGCGTCTGCGGACGGGTCGAGCGACGAGCCTTTCTGCCCTGTCAGGATAACGGCATCTTTGTCAGCCTGCACGCGCGTGGCAATTGCCCACTCAATTGAAGCAGGGTCGTAGATGTCAATGTCATCATCCACAATCACCACGTGCTTGAGGGACTTGTGCCCTGCGAATGCCGCCGTGATTGCTTTCTTGCCATCATCCTCGCCCTTTTTCTTGATGCCAACAACTGCATGTAGCCAGGAGCAGCCGCCGGGCGTGATGTTCACTCCGGTGCAGGCAGCGACCTTTGAGACTTCGTTGAAAATTGTAGGCTCGCGCGGCATGCCCATGAGCAGCTTGTGCTCAAGCGCGCCAGGCAATAAAACGTGCCAGATTGGCTCCTTGCGATGGCGGATGCGCGTGATTTTCATCACTTGCTGCTTTCTCACCACGTCATAAGTTTCAGTCAGGTCCACGAACGGGCCTTCGTCCGCCAGCTCGCGCGTGATTTTGCCTTCGAAAACAAATTCTGCATCTGCAGGCACAACTATTCCGCTTTCAAGCTTCACTGTTCTTAGCGGAGAAAGGGAATTGGCAATTTCAAGCTCGCTCTTTCCGATTTCAACCGAGCAGGCAGAGGCAAGGAGGAAATTTATGGGCGCGCCCACCACAAAGGCAACGTCCAACTCCCCCCCCGCTCTTTTAATAAATTCGTCCAGGTGGCGGTGGAGGATGCGCACTACGACTTTGTCCTTGCCAATCACCATCATGCGGTGGAATGAGCAGTTCTGCCCGAGCTCGGGGTCGCGCGCAATCACCACTGCTGAGGAAAAATATGCGCCGCCGTCCTTTTCTGCGTGGAATGGGATGGGGAGCTTGCCCAGATCAACTGGTGCATCAACTTCAAGCACAGGCGCGTCTTTTGCGTCAATTATCTCTGGCTTGCTGGGAGTTTTTATTGCCGAGGAAAGCTTGCCCGCCAGCTCCTCGCGCTTGATGCCTAAGTAGTCGCAAATCAGCTCGCGCGTGCTAAAAACGTTTCCAGCCACGCGCGCGCTAGGCGTTTCAGGAACGCGCTCGGTGTAAACCGGCTGCCCGTCAAAGGCAGCCATCACGCCTGCAAGCTCAAGCTTTAGGGAGGCTGGCTTGGAAAGCTCCGCCATTTTGCCATCCTTCCTAAGCCCTGCGACAAAATCCCTGAAACTCATGCCGTCTTTCATTCTTTCCACCTCTTGAAAAGCTTATTTTGAATGCCCAATGCGTCTAGTGTTTTGCCCACCACAAAGTCCACCATGTCAGAGACAGTGCGCGGCTTGTGGTAAAAGCCAGGCGAGGCAGGCAGCACTATTCCGCCTGCCAGGGTAACAAGCTCCATGTTCTTTATCGCAATGAGCGAGTAGGGGGTTTCGCGCACCACCAGCACGAGCTTTTTCCTCTCTTTAAGCGCCACCTCTGCCGCGCGCGTGATTAAGCTATTGCCCACGCCGTTTGCCACTTCACCAAGCGTTTTGAGAGAGCAGGGGCAGATAATCATTGCGTCTGCTGCATTGGAGCCTGAGGCAAACGGCGCGGAAAAGTCAAATTCATCAAAGTCAGCGCGGGGGAGCTTCGCGCCTTCCGCCTTGGCCACCTTTTTCGCGCCCGAGCTGATTACAACAGACACCTTGTTCTTGGAGGCGCGCAGCGCCTCCACTAGGCGGGTGCCGTAAATGACGCCGGATGCGCCGGTGATTGCAACGAGGATGCGCATGTATTTTTTCTGCCGCGCTGTTTTATAAAATGGTGATGTCCGAAATCCGCGTTGTGTGGTTTGATGGGGAAAAAGACTCTTTTGCCTGCCCACCCCAGCAGCTCAAGACGCGCCATATTGGTAAATTTTGACGCTGTATTCCACAACAGCGAAGAGCATTTTTTCTTTTCGGCAGACAATGCGTTCTATTCAATAGAAAAAAACAAGCGGCGCTTTAGGAAGGCTCCCCTTGCACCGGATGAATTCAGAGCGGCTTGCACTGGCTCTGAAAAAGAGGCAAAAGGCGCCAACAAGCGGCAATCGTTCCTCTCCCTTGCTCCGCTTGCCGAAAGCCCGAGGGAACTGCTTGGCCTCATGCTTGAAATCGACAAGAGACCTTCCATGGCCTCGAATGCCGCCCGCGGCAATAAGGCGTCATTGTGGATCATGAGAAAAAATCTGGCACTGTCCAAGCTGGCATGCCTGCTGAAAGCGGCAAAATATCTTGGGTTGCCGAGCCTTCCCGAAAAAGAAGCCTTTGCAAAGAATTTTCAGGGGTATTTTGGCGGAAGCAATTATACGTATGATGATACGGTGGAAATGGACACGCCGTTTGGAAAAATGCCGTTTACAGGCCTGGTTCTGACCGATGATTACGAGCCCCTGATGAGGCTGAACAAGCCGATTGCAGGCGCTTATCGCCAGTTGTCCGCCCTGAAGGACAGCGCCACAGTTTATTTTTCAACGCAGGGAAGCAGCACTTTTGCAGGGATGATTGCCTCCGCGTGGAGCGTTTGGATCGACATCTTGCTCAACAGCAAGGATAAACTGACGGAACTGTTTCAACAGGGAGTCCTGGATGCAAGCTCTGGTGAGAGCATGCCATTCAAGATAAATGTGCCGACTGATTTGCGCCTGCTTGAGACAGACAAATCGCATGAGGACCGGCTATTTTCCAACCATCAGGTCCGCGACAGGCTGTTTGGAATAGAGCAAGGGAATATGGCCGAGCACCTGCGGCTTGTTTCGGAAAGGGAAAAACTCCCTTATGAAAATATCTGGCTCCTTGATGGCAGCTATAACAGGCAGGCTGCCAAAGCGCTGCGAAGGAGCGGCTTCGGAAATCTCGTGGTGGTCGAAAACAACCCGAATTTGGCGTGGAACTACAATGACGCGAGGCGCAACGGCGTGCGCGTCTTAGGCATGGAAAGCCTCGCAGGCGATTTGGCGGCAATGATGCTTGCTTGAGAAAGAGCAAGTGTTAAAAAATGGTTTATCCCAAAAAAAGGCTGGTGGTGGAATGTTCTTTATTATGCAAGTTGCTGCCGTAGCCCCGGCTGTGAGGCAAAACAGGGTGATGAATGTCATTACTTTTGGCGACAGGTTCCACCCTATAAGAGGCATAAGAAGAATAAGGAAGGCGAAGCAGTCGGTGAGGGACAACTGGCAGCTGCTTGAGAGGTATGAGGAGCTTGACAGAGCAAGGAAGACCGCCACAGGTGCAATGAACAACATGTGCAAAACAGAGAGACTGGTTAACAAAGTGCCAGAGGAATACGCACATTTTGCTGGATTGTACAAAGAGGTGCAGACAGTGAATCTCGGCTTTGCAACCGCATTTGCAAGAGCCTGCATAAATGAGGCAAAGAAAATTGTCGCGGCGTTGAGCGAGAAAACCGTGAAGCTGGCCCTCGACTATTCCGCTTTCACAATTGCACAAAAAGCGATGAACGTCATTGCTGCGGCAATAGGGATAGTAACTGTCGCGGTAGGAGCAGTAACTGTTGCCGTAGTAATTGTCGCTGATGCTCCCGTCTCAAATACATTGCTCATCCCAGGCATGGGCGCCGGACTCTCATTTGCGAGTTTCGCGGTTGGGGCAGCCATAAAGAACCTCGGAAACGCGTTCTCAAAATATTACCGGGCTGCCAGAATATACAAGAAGGCAAAAGAGGACGCGGCGAAAGACAAGGGCCCTGTTGACTTTACGGAAAGCTGAAGGGCGCGGGCATGGGCGACGAGAACGTTTTTTAATCCCTCTTGGGCTACTTCCAGCCATGCAAATACTCAAGCTCGGCGGCAGCGCAATTACCAGGAAGTCAGGCTACATGCAGGCAGACCTGCCTGCCATTGCCTCGCTTGCGCGCGCAGTGGGGAGCGCAAAGAAACAGGGAGCAGGGGAGCTTGTCATTGTGCACGGCGCAGGCTCGTTTGGACATGCGCCTGTGCTCAAGTATGGGCTGGAGAACGGCGTTAAGACGGCGCGGCAGAAAGAGGGCTGCAAAATCACGCAGCAAGCGTGCGCCTGCCTGTCCTACCACGTGGTGTTCGCACTTTCCCAAGCAGGCGTAAAGGCAGTTTCCATACCGCCGCACAATATGATAGTGTCAAAAAACGGCAGGATTGCGAAGCTGAATTACGCACCCATTGCCGCGGCGCTGAAAAGCGGCTGCGTGCCTGTGCTTTACGGCGACATGGTGCCTGACTTGAAGCTTGGCTTTTCAGTGTGCTCAGGCGACCAGATGATTTCCCGCCTTGCGTGCAAGGCAAAAAAAGTGGTGATGGCAACAAACGTGGATGGCGTGATGGCATGCAGGAAGCTTGTGCCAAGGATAACTCGCACGAACTTTGCCTCAGTTGCGCGCCACATAACAGGCTCGCGCGAGCCAGACGTGACCGGCGGCATGGCAGGCAAGCTGCGAGAAATAATGAAATGCCGCACGCCGGCTTACATAGTTAATGCGAAAAAGCCTGCGCGCGTGCTGGCGCTGCTTTTGGGGAAAAAGGCGGTTTCTACGAGAGTAAATTAAGTGGAAGATGTCGCCAAGAGTGGTCAGGACACCGGCATCCTACCGTCTCCGCCGATTTATAAATGAGCGAAAGCCCGTTCTGATGCGGTGATCAGATGAAGTTCAATATAGACGAGCTGTCGTATGAGGAGATAAAGGACGTGGTGAACCGCTTGCGCGCCATGAAGATTGAGAGCAAATTTGCGCGCTTTGGCTCGTCCGTGGTGCTGCAGACCGAGCAGGGGCCAATGGTGGTTGCACGCAACGAGGCTGTGGAGCTTTTCGGCATCCCGGCCGTGTTTTAGTTGAACGGGGTGAGGGGCATGCAGTACGAAACGGCAAAAATAGGGCACGGAGCGATGAAGCTTAGGCTGGACAGGTACATTGCGCTTCAAACCGCCTTTGAAAGACAAAGGCACGCCGAAGCAAGATAGCTATATAAACGTATATGTATACATATACATCATGAGCAGGCTGATAAACGTGTCCGACGCAGTGTACAAGCAGCTGACGCGCATAAAGCGCGCACGAGGGCAGAGCTACAGCGAGGCGATTGCAGGCATGCTTCCCGACAGCAACGCCAGCACTGCAAAAACAGACAATTGGGATGATTTGATTGCGTGGGTGAAGGAAAATGACAAGAAATTCAAGGGCAAAAAGGAAAAGATAGACCACGACGAGATACTTTATGGCGATGCCCATGATCGTTCTTGACACTTCCTTTCTTATTTCTTTTTTTCTTACAGAGGATCAGAACCATGCAAAAGCAGTTGAACTTTTCGAAAAGCATCGTGAGGACGAAATGTTGCTTTTGGACACGATTCTCTTTGAAACCCTCTCTGTCCTGAATCGCAGGCGTGGCATGGAAACCGCTAGAGTGGCTTATGAAAAACTTACATCCAATTCAAAGCTGCAGATGCATTATCTTACTGACTCCCAGCGCAAGGAAGTGCTGGAGCATTTTCTTTCGCAGAAAGGCCGGCTGAGCACGGCGGATATGTCTGTTGTCCACGCATGCAAAACGGCGCTGGCAGCGCCATTGGCATTTGACAGGGATTTACTCAAGCAAATATGACTGCCACTAGCCGAAAGCGCCAATAGCGCCTGTGCGTTCATGCGATTGGGCTTCTTCGCAATCACCGCTTCTTCTTGAGGAAAAGCAGCAGAAACGGGATGGACAGCCACATCAGCACCGCAACATGCACGCTGAATTGTGCAACCGGGATGGAGGCTATGAACACGATGGCGGGGAGCATGCCGCGCATGAGGTAATAGCGCTCGTTTTTCATGTAAGCCTCGTCAAGGAATGCGCCCTGCTTGAGCGCGTGGTAGCTTATCATGGAGAGCATGATGCCGATTAGCCCGCAGTTCGCCGCGAAAAGAGTGGCGGAAAACGCATGTTCCTCGTATTCGCCTATGAGCGCGGCGGAAAACGGCATGAGCACTATTGCTAAAAGGAAGCCTATGTTCAGCCATAAAGTCACGTTGTCGAACCTGACTATCTTCGCAATCACCCTGTGGTGCAGCATCCAGTAGTAGCCTATCATGATGAAGCCGAATATGTAGCTTACGAACTTGGGCCAAAGATCCGCCACGGCATTGGGAAGCTCGGTCCCGGCAGTGGTTGCGGGGCTTGGAATCACTATCTGGAATGCGAGAAGCGTCATGGCAAACGCGATTATGCAGTCGGAAAGCGAGCATATCCTGCTCCTGTCAGACGAGTCATGCCCTTCATATTGCTTGCTTTTGCGCGCCATAGCCGGATTTCCCGCGCGGGATATTTAACGGTTGCTGTCGCGGGAAGAAGCTTGCGCTGGAAAATGAGAAAAAAGAAATAGAAAATAAAAATAAAGAAATTGGCTGAGAAACAGCCATAGCAAGCCGGCAGGTTTGCTAGCTAGCAGTCGAGCTTTGCGAGACTGCTGGAATTAACCAAAGAGGGACGCGAGGCCTTCAGCCGCTGCAGCTTCCTGCTTGGCTGGGTCCTCTTTCTTCTCCTCCTTCTTGCCCTCGCCTGCGGCCGGGGCCGCTGCTGGGGCTGCTGCAACCGGCATTGCGGCTGCCTTGAGGAGATCCTCGAAGTTCACGCCCTTCACTGCCTCGGCGAGCACGGACGCCTTTGCCTCGTCCGCTGTTGCGCCTGCCGCCTTGAGGACGGAGAGGAGCGAGTCCTTGGTTATTTCCTTTTCCGCGCCCTTCAGGAGAAGAGCCGCGTGCAGATATGGGTCTATTTTCATAGCATTACCTCCAGTTATTCCTTCTTTTGCTCAGGCGCAGCCGCGGCAGAAGCATCCGCAGGCGCACTGGCCTGTTCCTTTTTCCCCTCTTCGCCAGCAGGCTCAGATGGGGGCGAATCGGCATTCCCTTCCTTCACAGCTGGCTGCTCCTTGGGCAGCATGCCTTCGAGGGCATTGCCAATGAGCACGGACTGCGCCAGAAGCAACTCGGTCGAGACGTCCGAGTAAACGCAGCCGTTTATCGCCATGTTCCTGCCCTGCGCAAATGCGCTTGACAGGAGGGCCTCGATGTTTTGCGAGGTTGGAAAAGATGAATTGAACGACACGTTGAAGGACTGCGACAGGCATTCGAGGATGTCTGCGTTGAGCCTCTGCTCATCGATGTCCAATATGGATGCAGTGTAGGTGAATTTGCCGTCGTAGGCAGCCACCATGTTCACCATTGCCTCAAAGGGCAATATGTTGAGCTTTTGGAGCGCCTTGCAGACTTTGTCTGTAATCTTGGCTCCGTTCGTTGCCACCACCGAGTCTTTGGCAACAATTATCTTGCCCGCCTTTATCTGCGCGTTTATCCCTGCGCCCTTCAGCTCGGAGAGCGCTGGGCCAGGTATGAGGTCGGTTTCACCCGCAGGCACGATTATGTCAAAAGGCGCAATCATCCCTGGCTTTGCAGCCACTTTTGCCTTGTTGTCCTTGAAGAACTTGAACAGCTGGTAGGGCGAAAGC
Organism: Microcaldota archaeon; assembly: GCA_964650545.1. Lineage (GTDB taxonomy): Archaea > Micrarchaeota > Micrarchaeia > Anstonellales > Anstonellaceae > UBA10161. Next base: position 16,607 of record CAZYTZ010000012.1, read on the forward strand.
GACGTGTAGACCAGCGCAGTGGGGAAGTCTATGTGCTTTGAGAGCTCCTTGCCCTTTTTCGACGCCTCGATAGCGCGGATGATTGTGGAATTTTTAGCAACCACAAAGTCAGCCTGGCCGCGCAGCTTCTTCTTGCTCTTCTGGAGGATGCGGTCGGGGAGGTTCCTGATGTTCAAAAGCGCAACGTTTGGGTGCTTGCCTGCTATTTTTGAGATTGCAACTACCCTTTCCTTCTTCGCCGCAATGGCAACGCTCTCCTTTTTCTCGCGCACTACCTTGAGTTTTTTCTTTGTCATCATAAACACCCTTATGCGACCTTGACAGGCGCACCCATGGTGAGCTTGACATAAATCGACTTTATGTTCGGCTCGGTTGCTTTTGCGTGCACTTTATCATAGACTGCGCTGAAGTTTTCCAGGAGGTCAGCCACCGGCATTGCCTCGCTGCCGACCAGGCACTGCGCCACCGGCAGGTACTTGCCCTTGGAGACCAGGCGCACGCGGCTCTTTGCCTGCGAGATTGCGTCTTTCACCGAGCCCACGATTGGGCGGGGGAGTTTTCCCCTGCCTCCGAGCACTTGGCCCAGGGATTTTCCGACCGTAATCATCAGGCTTGGCTGCGCAACGAATTCGCATGATTTTGCCATCACTGCCAGCCTTCCCTTGTCAGATGCAAGCTTGGCAATGCCAGAAGCATCAATTACCTCGGCTGCGCCCTCGCTCTTGGCTTCAAACGCCATCTGCCCGTCGGCGAAAACAATCACTTTCTGGTCCTTGCCCTTGCCTTTTGGCAGTATAATGTCGAGGTTAAGGCGGTTTTCGGCCTTGGCAAAGTCAATGTTGCGGAAATTCACTATCATTTCCATTGACTGCGTGAACTTGCGCTTGCCCTTGGCTTCCAGTGCCTTGGTTATCGCTTCGGTTACCTTTTTCTTGTCCATCTAAGTCCCTCCCAATCCGCGACGGATTGGTGCATGCGCGTTTTGCCGAGCAAAACGCATCGCCATCGCAAGGGCGATGACGACGGCGGGTAAGCCGTTGCATCTCTGTGGCATTTCTTAAACATGGAAATGGTTAAAAAGGTTTCTAAGATGGCACCGATTGCTCCTTTGCCTTTCCCAGCAGCCCCAATATCCATTCCGCGCGCTTCGGCACGTTGAATTTCGGGAATTTCAGGTTGAAAATCCCGCAGCCAATGAGGCATGCCACGCCAATGACCAGGGGCGTGAGGCCGGGATTGAACACTGCGACAAGAAGATTGCCTGCCCCGGCGGAAATCAGGATGGCGCTCACCGCTATCCTGACCAGCTTTGCTGCGCGCTTGTAAGCCGCGGCCATGCTTTCAGCCTTTTCAGGTGTGACGGCACCGTATAGCATATTGATTTCAGATATCAGCTTGTCTTTGCCTTGCAAGACGCCAAGCTGCTGCTTGCCAAGCTTTGCAGAATATTTGCCTGATTCCAGCTCGAATGTGTAATCAAGCCTGCTGAGATTGCTGAATAACTTGTCTGCTTTCTGCATTTTTTGCCAGCTGCCTGCGAGCCTTGTCCACCTTGCACTGAAAATTCGCGCTGGGCGGGAAGGCAGGCTGCGCGCGGGAGATGTGGGCACCTGTGCCGTTGCTGGTTTCGATTCCATTGGGTCGCCTCAGTCCTTTGGCTGCTTTGCGCGCAAAAGGGCGCTTCTGAAAAGAGCTGCTGCCTCTGCAACAGCAGGCACGCACTTTGCCGCCTTGTCTCCGGCATAAAGGAGGGCAGGGGTGACTATGACCATGCCTGCAAGCCCCAGCGCCAGGGTTGCTATGCCCAGCGGCTCGCTGAATGCGGACGCTACGAATGCACTTGCCGCCATGGCAAACCCTGTTATGAATGTTGCCTTTGCAACCATCCTGAACTGCTTTTGCATGTCCTGGGAGCACTTTTCGCTCATTTCGGCAATCTGGGCTTCCTGCACGTGGCTGTATTTTTCCGCAATTAGGGTTGCCTTTCTTTCGGTTTTCCTTTGGTAGCGCGGCATTCTGTCGCTTCCGTGGTAGCCCATACTCTTCTCATTATTGGCAGCCAGGGAAAAATCATAAAGGTCGGAAAAGAAGCACCTGCGCCCGCGCCTTTCGCGCACGTTTGCCCTCAAAGAAGCTGCCTTTGCCCACAGGCGGTCAATTGGGCGCTCGAAAAAAACAGCTTTCACAGGAACAAGAGTCATTGTGCTCATTTTTTCACCTTACCTGTGCTTTCCCTTTCTTTTCTTGGCCTTCTTTGCCAATGCCTTGCGCTTTGCAGGCACCTTTCTCTTGCGCGGCACTGGCTTGGCTTTCTTTGCCTTGCCTGCCTTCTTTGCTTTCGGCTTGGCATTTATCTTGCGCGCTTGCTTTGCCTTGCGCTTTCTTGCTTTCGCCCTGGCGATTAGTTTTGTGATTCCGATTGGCTCAGGCTCCTCTGCCTTTTTCTCGCGCACGGGAATGTGCACGTCCTTGGGCAGGCTTTCCGTCCTGCCGCCAATCACCTGCGCGATCATGTGCGCGATTTGCGAGCGCTGGCTTGGCAGGCTCTCAAGAGAGCTGAATGCCTCGGCGCGCTGCTCGAATTTCTCCGGGTGCCCAGGCGCAGATGCCTGGGTTTCGAAAAGGTAGGAAATCTTCTTGCCTTCCTCGAAAAGCTGCTCCAGCTTCCTGCGCTCCTCTGCAACGCGGCTGTCTATGTCGCCCTCCATTCTCCTTGCCTGGTCAAATTCGAAAGAATAGCTTTCGGTAAGCGCGCGAAGCTCGCGCAGGTAGCGGCGCACGAAATTCGCCTCCACTGATTCGCGCAGGGTCTCGAATTCGCGGTTGCCGTCCCTTATGTACTCGTCAATCTCAGACATCTTTTCGTCGTAGTCCTTGCGTATGCTGGCGGTGTATTCCTCTATCTGGTGCATCTGGCCCATCTGGCGCTCAAGGTCGGACAGCACTCGCTTGGCTGATGCGACTTCGCGCTTCATTTCCACAATGGACTCGCCTATCTCTCCGCGCAGCGAGCGCAGGTCGTTGGAATGGCTCTCCGCGGTTGCCAGCCTTTCTGCCTGTTCTGCAAGAACAGAGCGCGCCTCTGCCACGCGGCGCGCAGCATCGCCCTCCATTTCCTCAATGCGGGAAACAGCATTGGAAAGGTCTCCGGAAATTGCTGAATGGCGCGACAGCTCTACCCTGCTCTGCTCCAGCATGAGCTCCATTTTCTCGCGCTCCTCGGATAGCTGCCTGCCGGATTCCTCAAGAAGGGCGCACGCTTCATCGTATGCGCGGCGCATTTCGCCGTGCGCCTTTATGCTGGTGGCCTGGACTTTCTCGACTGCGGATACTTTTGCAGGCAGGTCGGATGCCTGCTTTTGCATTCCGGACACGCGGCTCTGCACGCGCATCACGCGGTCTGAAATCGTTTCCAGTTCCGACTCCAGCCTGTGCTGAAGGGGAAGGTAATGGTCATTGAGGAGCTTCTCCTTTTCCTGGCGCATCTCGTCGATTGCGCGCGCCTGCCTTTCAATGCGCTTCATCTGGCGCGCGAGCCTCTCGGAAAATTGCAGAGAAACCCCGGTCACGCGAACCGGCTCTGGTTTTTTTATTTTTGCGATTTTTTTCTGCTTGATTGCCGCGTAGCGGAACTTTGGCCTGATGACGCTTTTTGAAGGGACCCTGATGCGCGGCTTGTGCTGCTCTTCCAATTCCTCAGGCAGCTCTGCTTTTTCCCCCTCGGCAGGCCATGCAATGGCAGCTTCGGTTTCCTCAAGCGGCTCGGCATTAAACAGGGGCTTTTCCTCAACTTCGGTTGCAACGGTTTCCTCTGACCCTTCTGCTTCGCGCCTTGCAATGTCAATGATGTTCTCTTCCTTGCGCTTTTTCAGCTCGCGGATCATTTTATTCACGCGCTCAAGGCGCGCGTCGCCCACGTCCACAGATGAAGCGGATGCGATCTCCACTTTCTTGCGCTTTCCCTTTCCAATTGATTCCTGCGCAAGGCTGGGCTTTGCATCCCTCTCGCGCTGGCGGGCAAGCTTCAAGTCGGCCTCAAAAGGGGTGGACTCGCTGACGTAGACCGCGGTAGGGGAAAGCCTTGGAAGTGATTTTTCATCGTCTATAGGCGCAGTCCATTTGATGTAGATTCCATTGAAGCGGTTGTCAATCCGCACCTTGCCTGCTTTCTCAAGCATGTGCGCCCATTTCACCACTTCGCGCTCGCCCATGCCGCAGATGGAGGCGAGCCTGCCTGTGCTGAGTGGGGACGATGCCGCCTGGAGGGCGGAGAGAAGAACGTCAAAAGGCGTCTTGATTGTGTGTTCTTCCTCCATATTACCCCCTATGACACCCTTGGTTTGTAATCAGTCTTCCTAATCGTGTAGCTCCCTGACATTTTCAGGTTTGCGCGCTTGAAAGCCACCAGCACATGCGAAACGTTTGCCTTTGCGATGTTGATGGTGAACACTTCCTGGCCCTTGTGCACTCTTGCAGCGCGGTCGGTTGCCCTGCCGTAGGACTTTCTCATCCCTTTTTGCAGCCTGTCTGCGCCCGCGCCTGCAATCATCCGGTTCTCGCGGATGACGTTGTGCGGATACACGCGCACCTTGAAGAAGTACTGGTTGAGGATGACCTTTTCCAGGTATTTGTTGGCCGCCTGCCTTCCCGCCTCAAGCGTGTTGTCGCGCAGCTGCACGCCGTAGTCGGCCACAAGGTCGTATGTGTAGTCGTACTTGCCCTTGCGGTCGCCCATCTCGTAGACGAGAAGCGACAGGTGGGGCATTGACTTGACAAATGATTTGCGCGGTTTCCTCTTGGAATAGCGCGACCACGGCTGCTTGTCAAGCCTTCTGCATGTTTTTGCTGGTCTCAAACCCATAAATAACACCTCGGTAAACCATCAGGTTTACCGCCCATTTGCCTCAGCAAATCGGGCGGAAATATCCTCAACCATCCCATTTACTTCAGTAAGAAGGGAGTGGCAGAGATATTCCCGAACTGTTTAATAATCTTACCGTAGCGCGCTCGCGCTTGCCACGGTTCTGGACAATTCACAGAATTGTCCACTTTACTCCCACGTAGGCATTTTTGTGTATGGAAGTGTATTTAAATGCTATGTTGCAGTTCGCGGGAAAGAAGGTGCCTCTTTTTCGCTTGACCGCCCCTTGCCGAATAGCCTCCGAGCTTGCCGTCGCTTCTCACCACGCGGTGGCACGGTATGGTAGGCGCAAGAGGGTTTTTGCCAAGCGCGTTGCCAACCGCGCGCGCTGAATGCGGCCTGCCTATTGCGCGTGCTATCTGCGAGTAGGTGCGCGTTTCCCCTTTTGGTATTCTCGCGCATTCGAACAGCACGCTGCGCTGGAAAGAAGTGAGCGTTGAAAGCCTTGCCTTTTGTTTTGCAGTCAGCCGCATGATATCATCCAACCCTCAGATGGTAAAACCCGTCGTCCTCGTCCACGCCGTCATCCGCTTTTTTCGGGACATAGTCCAGCGAATCGTCAGTATCGCTTTGCATCAGCGGCTCGCCAAGCACGCGCTCTGCGTATTGCTTCTGCCTTTCCACCTGGACGGGGAAACCCTGTGCTGCAAGCACGGTGGAGAGCTGCAGGAAATTCAGGTCAACCGTTATTTGCTCCCCGTATTTTCGCGCCACCAGTGAGTTCCACTCCCCGCGGGGCAGGAGAAAGATATCCTCTGCAGCATAAAAGCCATAGTCAAACACGTCCACACGGAAATTGTGTCTGCCGCAATTGCAAAGCGCGAGGAGGAATTTTTCCGCGGCAAAGGAGAACGGGATTTGCCTTCCTTCGTCTATGCGCGAAAGGAATTTCTGGACAAAGATGTTTGATGTAGGGATGCTGTTGCCCTTGCGCGCATAAATCTCGGCGGGCAGGTCCGAGAGCAGCTCGTTTATCCTGCAGTAGTCGAATTCAAGGGAAGGCAGCTCGTGCACTGCGTCGAACTTGTGGAACTCGCAGATGTGCGCATGCTCCGCAAGGTTTTTGCGCGCATCCGCAATCATTTTTTCCGAAATGTCAAGCAGATGGTAGTGGATGCGGGAGTAAAGCTTTGGCGCGCGCTTTTTCACTTCAGTTAGGAACGTTTTTGCAAAGTCCCCCTTGCCAATCCCGTATTCACAGACTGTGATTTCCCCGCTCCGGTCGGGGAAGTCACGCACAAACTCCATTGCATTGCAGGTTGCAAGCGCTTTGCCTTGCGCAAACGTGGAAAAGTCCGAGTAGATTGCCTTGCCTTTCTCCGAGTAGTATGATTTGTTGGCTTCCGCAATCTTTTTGCCAATGCCAGCCACTTCAAAGCACGTCCTTCTTCACTTTGTCAATGCCGATTGCCTCGACCAGCTTGCCAAGCTTTGGGCCGCGCGGCTTGCCAAGAAGCGCCATGTAGCATTCCTCGAACAGCTTTGCAGGGAGCACGCTGTGCTCCTTTGCAACTGCGAATGCTGTGTTGTGCACGGCAAGCGCGTCCATCCCATGCGCCAGCCTGCTGAAAAACACTGCGGCAACGCCGGTAGCTTTCTGCGGCTTGTAGGCAAATGCGTATTCTTCCGGTATGAAGCCCTTCTTTTCCCATGCCTCGATGTATGACGAGAGCTTGATGACAGACGCCGCATCGCCGGTTTCCTTGGTGATTTTCTCCCAGTCCCACTGCAGGTTCCTATAGAGTATGAGGTCAATGAACGGCGTCTTCCATCCCCTGCCGTTTTCCGCCGACTCGGAGGAGAGCCGCGCGGCAAGCGCGCGCTTGCGGTCTGCGCGCGTCAATGAATCGAATTTACCGGATGATATGAGCGCAAGCGCCTTTTCATAGTCCTCGATTGCGCGAAGCACATTGAGGGGCGTGGGGTTGATGTCCACGTTTTCCTGTATGTCAGGCTTGAGAAGCATGTACTTCATCACTTCAGGAGGGATGATCTCCATCAATTCCTTTACGCCCATGCCAGTGCCCTTGCTCTTGCTGTATTTCTTGCCTTCGAACAGGATAAAGCCAAACTTGTACTCGATGGGCAACTCTTTCTTGAAGATTTCCTTGAACACTGCGCGCAGCGTATCCATGCTCCCCCCACGCGTGTAGTGGTCCACCCCTGCACCTTCTGCGGACGTTCCGAAGTAATCCATCCATGCAGGCCAGTGAAGGCGCCATGTGAGCTTGTACTTATGGTCGGAAAGCTTGTTCTTTCCGGTGTGGCCGCAGCCTTTTGTGTATTTTACGTCCCTGTCGCAGGCGTATTCGTATGAATCGCCTTTGTGGGAAACCACGCGGGTGGTTGCGACTTTGCCGCATTTTTCGCACACAGGCATGATGGGAGACCACCAGTCAGGCAGGGAATCGCGAAGCGATGTTTTCATCACTATCTCCTTTACCTTTGCCTCGTTTTTGAAAAAGAGCTTGGCATACTTGTCAAACGCGCCTTTTGCATACAGGTCGTTTGCGCGCACGATTTCAGGCTTTACCCCGAACTTGTCCATTGCGGCTTTCACGTCAGCAAGGAAGTAATCGCCAAACGATGCGGTTTTGCCGGTGGGATCAGGAACATCGGACAATGGCTTTCCTAAATGGGGCTCAAGCTGCTCTTTGTACTGCTCGAAAACAGATGGCACGCCGTCAAATGCGTCGAAAATGTCTGCAACGAAATAGTATTTTGCCTCCTTGCCTGCATAGCGGAGCGAGTCCGCTATTGCCTGGGGGAAGAGGAATTCGCACACTGTTCCCAGGTGGGTTGGGCCCGATGTTGTCATGCCGCCTGAGATGATGTATGGCTCGCGCTTGGCGGAGATTATTTCCTGCGCAAGGATTTCTGACCAGTGCATGGACTTTTTTGCTTCGTCGTCTTTCTGCTCTGCCATGTGCTCACTTTGAAGGGAAAGGTAAAAAATAGGTTGGGCGCGCGCCAGCTGCGTCAGATGACGCCCTCTGCGAATTGCGTGCTGACTGTCTGGGCACCGGCCGGGCGCGATGTCTGATGCAAATTGCAGAGCAATTTGCACATCGGGCGTCTGTCCAGGTTCGTGCGCTCACCTGAACATCCAGGCTGGCGCCTGTCTGTTTCGTTTTCAACGAAACATCGAGTCAAAAAGCCCTTTTTTCGGGTCGCTTTCGCCCAGCTCCTCGAGCGTTTTCTTCTGCTTGCCGCTCAAGTTCGTTGGCGTGCGGATGATGACGCGGATTAGCTGGTCGCCTCTGCCGCGCCCGTGCACGTGCGGCATTCCCTCGTTTTTCATGCGGAAGACCGTGTGCGTCTGCGTGCCTGCCGGGATTTTGAGCTTGACTTTTCCGAAAAGCGTGGGCGCCTCTATCTCGGCGCCAAGCGCTGCCTGTGAAAATGAGATTGGCGCCTCTATATAGATGTCGTCGCCTTCGCGGTTGAAGACGTTGTGCGCCTTGACTGTGACAAAGACATACAAGTCGCCGCTTCCAGCTGGCCCGCGCTCGCCCATGCCTGCCAATCGCAGCTGCGAGCCTGTGTCCACGCCTGCGGGAATGTCAACTGAAATCTTTTCGTTGGACTGCACTATTCCTGAGCCGCTGCAGTCCTTGCACGCCTTGGTGGGGCGCGCGCCCTTGCCTGCGCACGCAGGGCAGGTGGTGACGCTTGTGAAGCTTCCGAACGGTCCCATGTTCCTGCTTGTGCGCACCTGCCCGTGGCCGCCGCATTTTGCGCAAGAGGCGACTTTGCTTCCAGGCTCTGCGCCGCTTCCCTTGCAGCGTTCGCATCCCTTGTTCCTTTTGAATGAGATTTCCTTGGAAACGCCGCGCGCGGCTTCCTCGAAAGTTACATACAGGTCATAGCGAAGGCTTTGCCCCGCTCCGCGCTGGCGCCTGTTACCCCTGCCTCCGAACATGGTAGAGAAAATCATGTCCTCGAAGGGTGAACTGCCCCCGAACGAGAAGCCAAAGTCTCGAAAAATGTCGTCGAAGTTCGCGTTCCTGAAGATGTCCTCCTGCGAGTAGCGCTGGTCAAAGCCGGCGTGCCCGTACTGGTCGTATGCCGCGCGCTTTTCGTCGTCAGAGAGGACTGCGTAGGCCTCGGAGATTTCCTTGAATTTCTCCTCTGCGCCTGCCTCCTTGTTCCTGTCAGGGTGGAACTTGAGCGCCAGTGTCCTGTAGGCGTCCTTCAGCTTGTCCTTTGCCGCATCGCGCGCAACGCCGAGGATTTCATAGTAATCGCGCTTTTTAGCCATGGTATTGCCTCTGGTGAAGTTAGTGCTATTATACGCGCATTTAAGTTTATAAATGTTAATACGGTATTAACAGGTAACGACTTATCGCGCCACTAGCCGAGATTGTGCTCGCGCTTGAGGCAATCTATCACGAGGTCGAGCGTATCATTGATGTATTTTATTTCTTCCGGTGTTGTCCAGTATTCGCCTTTTGCGCCCCTGAGCGCGCTGAAATTGTGATAGCGGAAATTGTTGATTGCCAATATGACCGGTGGGTCTTTGACCAGGCCTTCGTACATGGCTCCTTGCAATGTGAGGGAAATGCCAATTATAACATTCCCGAGGCACTTGAAACCGGGATAGTGGGGGCTATCCCACACGAGCGCAAGCCGCTTATATTTATCTTCGTGGAACGGCAGGTCGTCGCTGTAAGCCCTCTTCCTGGCAAGCTCGCCCAAGTAATATTGCGGAAGCTTTCCGTTGAGTTTGGCTTCATACTGGGAGCTCGAGGCTTTGATTTCATCTGGACCGGACTTGCGCAGCATCCTGAAGCCCCTTCGCACCTGCCATTTTGGCGTGGGGCTGTTTTTAGGGGGCTTGAAGTGCAGAAGGGCGGCAATCCGATAATGGAATTTGCTATAGTGGATGTTGCAGGCATATTCCCGTATCAGGTAATCTTTCACGATGCCAATCGTATTGTTGATGAGATTTATCTCTCCAGGCGTGGTGCGCGGCGCGTTTTCCTCGCCATTGTAATGCTGCTTGGCATTCCATTTGTGGTTGATGCAAGCGTTGATGCCGTCCATCACCGCGGAGTCTTTTACCAGCCTCTGCGCAACCAGCGATTCCAGTGCGAATTGCAGCCCGAGTATGGAGATTAGGTTGCATTTGAGGGGGGATTTTCTTTCTGATGCCCGTTGCGCGCTGCTTGTCAGCCTTTCGGGAAGCTCGTCCGAACGCTTCTCGAACTTAAGGAGCCTTAAGAGGAAAAAGTGCGGAAGCTCGTTGCCTATGACTGCCTTGTTGAAATCCCTGAGATGCCCGAATGGAGGGTGGGCCGGGAGATGCTTGAGTGCCTTGCGTGCCTCACGTTTGGTTACAAAGCTTGCCGGCATGTTGTAAAAAGTGATTGGAAGGATTTAAAATCACTCGGCAACCTGCCTGCTGCCGCAGATTTTACACCTTCTTGTTGGAGTTGAGCGGCGTTCCGCTCAACTGCTAAAAAAGTTTTTTAAACTTTTTTATAGTCCGCGCCATACACGTTGCCGCCTTTTCCGCCGCCTTTCTGCTCCTCCTCTTTGATGAAAAAGCTCCTCATAATAAAGGCTAAAAACAAGCCCATCTGCCCAAGTAGAGCCATGAGAGAAATCGTTGAACTCATGTGCTTAAGGCTGTTCAGCGCTGCCATCTCCTCCTTCGGATAGGGTAGAAAATTTTTTGCAATCTCTGAGGAAGATGCATATGAAAGGGAATAGCCAACGGACCATTCGTTTATGCTCTTCCATTTTTCCAAAGTGGACGAGTTTATTCTTTCCCCGAGCGCAAAAATCGACGCATCGGAGAATGCAAGCTCGAAGCTGACGGCAATTCTTTCATCAGACTGAGTCGTTTTGCCGCACATGTTGCGGGCAGTGCAATAGTTGTGACCTGCCTCGTGCACGAGCGTTGAGGAGAAGCTATGGACATCCCAGCTGCCGTAGGAGGACCAGGAAAGAGGATTGGTCACCACATCAGGATATATCGCAGAGGTCGTGTCATTCTTATAGCGCTCGTCAAATACTAAAGTGCGTATGTTGCCAAGCACAAATCGTTCATATGTCGGGTAGGGTGCAGCCAGCGATACAGATATGCTCTGCACATTTCCATCTTCTGAGAAGCGGGTTGCAGTGCAGGGCACGCGAAGCATGCACTGCATTGAGACAAGCGCAAGCTTGACGCTGTAATCCAGGTCCAAATCCATCATTTGCCTCGGGTCTGACGGGAAATCCGAAACCCTGACCTTGAAAGTGGTATCGCCTGCCTTGTTGACATATGCAATCCACATGTCATTGTCGTCCATGGTCCCTTTCAGGGAATCCGGCAGAGGCTTGTATGGGGGAAGGGAGCGGCGCACTGCCTTTTCCTCCGCCTTCAGGGAAGACTCGCGCATTGCCCTGAGGAAAGGAGAGGATAGCTTGGAATCCTCGTTCTTGAGCACCTTGTCAGACATGACAGAGTAATGGCTGAGCCTTTTTTCGTATTTCCCCTGAATATGCGAGGAGACACCCAAAGAAGCGAATGAGGCCAATAGTGAGATGCCGAAGGCTGCTCCCAGGCCTAGGCCTACCTTGTAGATTAGTGGTATTTTTCGCTTTGGGGGCTTTGCCACTGCTTTCATGTTATAATTACTGTGAGTATGTGTTTATAAATATAACTAAAAGCAGAAAATAAGGGAAAAAACGGCTGAAAAAAGCCTTGCTATACCTTCTTGTTGGAGTTGAGCGGCGTTCCGCTCAACTGCTAAAAAAGTTTTTTAAACTTTTTTATAGTCCGCGTCATACACGTTGTCGCCCTTTCCGCCGCCCTGCTGGCCGCTGCCGCCCTGCGGCCCGTAGCCACCAGGACCGTCGTCGGGCGCGCCGCCTGCTCCGCCAGGCGGGGGCTGTTGCCCCTGCCCTTTGTAAAGCGAGGCGCCGGCATCCTGAAGCACTTTTTTCAGCTTGTCAACAGCTGCCTTGAGCGCGGCTGAATCGTTCTTGGGAAGAATGTCCTTCACTTCCTTTGCAGCCTCGCGCACCTTGTCCTGCAGTTCCTTTTCTATCTTGTCGCCAAGGTCTGCCAAAGTTTTCTCGCTTGTGTAGACAAGAGTTTCAGCCTCGTTTTTCAGCTCCGCCTCCTCTTTTGCGCGCTTGTCAGTTTCAGCAAATTCCTCTGCCTCGCGCATCTTCTTCTCGATTTCGCTCTTGTCCATCTTGTGCGGAGATACTATCTGCATTTTCTGCTCCTTGCCAGTGCCCATGTCCTTTGCAGTCACATGTATTATCCCGTTGGCGTCAATGTCGAATGACACCTCGACCTGCGGGATGCCGCGCGGCGCAGGCGGGATGCCCACCAGCTGGAATTTGGCAAGCTCCACGTTGTCGCGCGCCATCGCGCGCTCGCCCTGCAGCACATGCACCTCGACGGAGGTTTGGCTGTCTGCCGCTGTTGAGAATATCTGCGACTTTTTCGTGGGGATTGTGGTGTTCCTTTCAATCAGCTTGGTGAACACGCCGCCAAGCGTTTCAATGCCCAGCGAAAGGGGCGTTACGTCAAGCAATAATATGTCCTTCACGTCGCCTGCGATGACGCCTGCCTGTATGGCTGCGCCTTTTGCAACGCATTCCATTGGGTCCACGCCGCGCTCCACCTTCTTGCCGAATATGCCTTCCACGAATTTCTGCACGATTGGCATGCGCGTGGGGCCGCCCACGAGAATAAGCTTGTCAACCTGCGAGGCAGGAAGCTTTGCGTCCGAGAGCGCCTGTTCCACTGGCCTTTTGCAGCGGTTCACAATGGGCTCCACGATTTCCTCAAGCTTTGCGCGCGTGAGCTTGTGCACAAAATGCTTGGGGCCGCTCTTGTCTGCCGACAGGAAAGGCAGGTTGATGTCGCTTTCAAGCACGGTGGAAAGCTCTATCTTTGCCTTTTCGCCTGCATCGCGCAAGCGCTGCATGGCCTGGCTGTCAGTCTGCACGTTTATCCCGGTGTCCTTCAGGAAAACCCCGACAAGATAATCCACTATTGCGTTGTCCATGTCAGTGCCGCCAAGCTGCGTGTCGCCAGAAGTGCTTTTCACCTCGAACACTCCCTTTCCGAAGTCCATGATGGTAACGTCAAGCGTGCCGCCGCCCAAGTCAAAAACGACTATCTTTTGGTCCTTGTCCGCCTTGTCAATCCCGTAGGCCAGCGCTGCTGCGGTGGGCTCGTTTATTATGCGGATGACTTCCAGGCCCGCGATTGAGCCTGCGTCCTTGGTTGCCTGGCGCTGGTTGTCGTCAAAGTATGCAGGCACCGTGATTACTGCCTTTTCCACCTTGTCGCCCAAGTACATCTCCGCGTCCTGCTTGATTTTCTGCAGCAGGAAGGCTGAGAGCTCCTGAGGCCTGTACTCCTTTCCATGCACCTTGTACTTGTAGTCAGTGCCCATTTTGCGCTTGAAGGCAGTGAAAGTGCCGTCAGGGTTGGCAACCGCCTGCCTGCGCGCAGGCTCGCCAACCAGCTTTAGCCCCTCCTTTGTGAAAGCCACATAGGAAGGGAATGCCTTGCCGTACTGCGTGGCGCCTTCTGCCGAAGGCAGTATCGCCGCGCGGCCGCCTTCCATCACTGCGGCTGCCGAGTTGCTTGTTCCCAGGTCAATTCCGATTATTTTTGCCATATTTTTCACCTTTTTTGATTCATCAATATACGTTGAGCGTGGAGAGCACCACGCTTCCTT
>CAZYTZ010000013.1:0-27181 GCA_964650545.1 Microcaldota archaeon
AGCGCCTTGTCTTGGTGGATGATGCCGATTCGCTCTCCGGCACTGCAGACAGGGGCGGCGCAGGGGCAATGGCAAAGGCAATCTCCAATGCCCGCCAGCCCATCATCATCACGGCAACGGACAGCTATAACAAGAAAATTTCCTCTCTTCGCTCCCGCTGCCAGCAGCTCGATCTCCGCCGCGCGCATACCTCCACCATTGCCTCTTTCCTCAAGCGCGAAGCAGCCAGCCACAACATCCTGCTTGTTGACGGGGACGCCGAGAAAATTGCGCAGGCGGCATCTGGTGACATCCGTGCGGCGCTCAACGACCTGCGTGCGCGCAACACATCCGCCAGCCGCGACAGGGAGAAAAAAATATTTGACGTCATGCGCGACATTTTCAAGTCTGAAAAATACGCCGACGCGCGCAAGGCTGCGTTCTCCTCCGGGGTTGACCATGACACGCTCAAGCTCTGGATCGCGCAGAATCTGCCTGCTGCATGTCCCAAACCGTTCGACCTGGCGGAAGGATATGAAAAGCTTTCCCGCGCAGATATTTTTGACGGCAGGATAAGGCGCACGCAATACTGGGGGTATCTCCGCTATTCATCCGACCTGATGACGTCTGGCGTTGCGCTGTCAAAATCGTCTCCACCGGAACAGCACGGCTATGTCCCATTTGCCTACCCTGAATACATACGCGCCATGGGCGCTTCTCGCTCCTCTCGCTCGCTTCGCAAGTCCGTCCTTTCTAAAATCGCGAGGATGTGCCACTGCTCAATTTCCCAAGCCGCCTCATATCTGTCGCTTTTCGAGGTGGTGGCAAAGAAGGAGGACGGTGCATTTGGCGAGCTTTTCGACGAGGACGAGCTAGCATTTATAATGAAGAAGCCTGTGAAGAAGGCGGCTGCCAAGAAAAAATCAAAATAACGGTGCCATCATGCTCGAACCAACAACAAAAGACGCAAAAATTTACACGGAAACAGACGCAGCGCTTGCGCAGAAGTTCCGCGAGGCAGGCTTCGGGCTATACAAGGGCGGCGGGCTTCTCCTCTCGCCGCTGGAGGCAGGCTATCTTGCCAAAATCGGCAAAGCCAGCCTTGCATCAGGCACGCTCGCCTCCTTCATCGCAGCGCAAAAGAAGCATGACAAGGCATTTCCCTTCTCGTTCGCCGTCTATTTCATCATCCGCCAAACAGGCAGGATGGTCGCGCCATTCGAAAAGACAACGCAATATTTCCGTGCCTATGCGCCTGGCGTGGGGCGCACTGAGAACCGCCCCTCACAATTAATCTGCCTGATGCCAGGCATTGCCCCGTCCACAAAACAGCTCACTGAACAGGTGAAAATCGCGCACCTCGCGCGCCTCGAGCTCATAATCGCATGCGGGGCCGAGGATGAGCCGCACTTTTACAAGCTGTCGGCGTTCAATTTTTGAGCAGCTACTTTTTCTTAGAGGCCGGTTGCAAATACTCCTCGTTCTCCTCGAACTTCTTTTTCCCATGCCACAGTATCTCAAGCTTTTCGCGCGAAATCCTCAAATAGTCCCTGTCCACGGAGTGTACCTCAAGCGTTATCGTTCCGTCATAAAACGTTTTCAGCTCCTTGACCGCGCGCACAACATCAACTTTTCCCGCGCCAAGCGGCAAGTGCTGGTCCGCGCGCCTGTCATTGTCGTGCAGGTGCACGTGCTTCACGCGCTTCCTGAACTGCGCAAGGTAATTCTGCAGCCCCTCGCCATTCGAGGTGAACACATGCCCCACATCCAAAGTCAGGCCAACATCGACTTCTGAAAAAAGCTGCTTGAACTCCTTTATTGAAAACGAGCTTGCATTGAAATTCTCCACAAGAAGCTCAAGGCCCCTTTCCTGCGCCTCCTTATGCAGCCTTTTTACGCTCTCAATTGTCTTTGCCACGCGCACCGCCCTGTCCTCCAGGCCAGAAGGCAGGAATTCCGAGTGCAGCGTCACCTTTTTCGCGCCAAACTCAGAGGAAGCGTCAAACGCGCGGCAGAACTCGCGCAAAAAAGCTTCCTGTAGCGCAGGGTAGGGGTGCGCCACAGAAAAATACCATGGCATGTGTGCCAGTACCCCGAAATTGTAAGAGGCTAAAGCATCCTGCACTGCCTTTTTCTCCTTCATCAGCCTGTCTGGGTGCGCGCCAGGCGCCTCCACAGTGAGCTCCAAATAGTCGAATCCCATCTCGCCAAAAAGCGCAATTTCATCCGCAACGCTTTTCTTTGGGTCATTCATTGCCCCGATTATCATGCAAATCTCCCCTAAAATGCCGCCTCTGCAACTGCGAGCCTCTCTCTTCTTCCCTGTTCAAGTTCTTTCTTCCTCTCTTTATAGATTTTATGCAGCATGCCAACAGTTTTCGAGTTTATCTTCACTTTGCCCCTGTGCGGCCGAAGCGCTCCTGAAAAAGTTTTTGGGATGTGCAGAAGCTCGTGTATGATGACTTTTTCCTTTTCCTCCTCGTTTAACGAATCATAATGCTGCGTGAGCACCTCAATTATGTAAAATGCACCCACAGACAGCGCCTTTTGCCAGATGTCCGGAAGGTTCCAAATCCTGGCGTACGCCCGCGCAGTGGCGTTCCTTGAGCGCATGCAAATTATCCTAAACTCATTGACATGCCCGTATGACAGTACATCCACTATCTCGCTGACTTTCCTCTCAACGTCAGGCGCCATTTCCACGTCCATACATTGATTTCCTGCATTCTCATTTTATAACTGCGCCGCCAAATTGCTGCATATGGGAAACGAGCAAGGTTTTTTGGCGCGCTGCGGGGAGGCTGCCGAAGCAATACTGCGAATGCAGCATCCATTGGTGGTGCACCACTATGACTGCGACGGCATTTCCTCTGGTGCCATAGTGGCAGGCTCGCTTGAAAAGGCAGGCAAGAGCTGTAAAATGCTCTCTGTGCGCAAGCTTGACTCCGAGTTTCTTGCATCAATTGCAAAAGAGCCGGAAGTTGTGTTTGTGGATTTGGGAAGCAGCACAGCAGAAACCGAATCGCTTCCGGGCAACGTGGTGGTGATTGACCACCACCAGCAAAAAACAAATGCTCACCTCCAGGCAAACCCTCATGAGTTTGGCTTTGACGGCGGCACTGACATCTCTGCCGCAGGCTGCGCCTACTTTGTTTTCCGGGAGTTTGCCGAGCTTGGCATCGTTGGCGCCGTTGGCGACGTGCAAGCGCCCCTTCGCAGCCTAAACGCGCTCATGCTGTCCGAAGCAGTAAACCAAGGCGCAGTGATGGTGGAAAAGGACATTCTTTTATTTGGCAGGAACAGCCGCCCCCTCAAGCAATTCCTCCTTTACGCAGACGAGCCTTACCTGCCTGGCATCACAGGGCAAGGAGAAGCATGCGACGCGCTTTTAGCAGAGCTTGCAATCGAGCAAAAAGACGGCGAGCGCTGGCGCACCTACTTAAATCTTTCCTTTGACGAGCGCCAGCGCCTGGTCTCCTCGCTTGCCGAGCTTCTTGCAATGCGCTCATCGCCGGAAGCAGCCAACAGGCTGGTTGGCGAAACCTTTACGCTCAATCGCATGCCGCAAGGCACACTGCTTCGCGACGCATCAGAGTTTTCCACGCTCCTAAACGCCTGTGGCAGGAACGGCAGGCCAGAGCTTGGCGTGTCGGTGTGCCTGCAGCGCGCAGGCGCATACGACGAGGCGCAATCACTGCTTGCCGAGCACCGCAAGAACCTACGCGCAGGAATAGTATTTGCCTCAAAAAACACAGCCGACCTTGGCAAGTTCCTGTTCCTGGATGCGCGCGGCACCATCCAAGATTCCATAATTGGTGTGGTGGCAGGCATGCTGTTTGCAGGCTCGCGCCAAAAGCCCATACTCGCACTCTCCCTGGAAGAAACCGGCAAGATAAAGCTCTCAACACGCGGAACGCGCAAGTTGGTGGAATCCGGGTTGAACCTTGGAAAAATACTTTCCGAATGCTGCGCGCAGGTGGGCGGCGTTGGCGGCGGGCACAACATTGCCGCTGGCGCGTCAATACCAGGAGAGAAGCTCGAGGAATTCCTGCACGAATTCGCATCACGGCTCTAATTTTCCATTCTGGTGGCAACATAGCCGCACGCCAGCACCACTGCTGTGCAAACTGCGGCCAATGGATAGAACCAGCCTGCAGGCTGCGGGGCAAGCAAAATTTCAAACTCCCCGCTGGGAACACCATCAATCCAAATAACATTGGTTCCCCTCCTTATCTTGCAGCCATCAAAGCCGCTGCACTCTAAAGCGCGCGGAAGCTCGTCGTTCCTGATGCGAATTGAGCATTCGTCAGCAAGGCTTTTCCCCTTTACTCCGCCGCGGTCATAGTCAAACCAACAGTCATCAATCCTCGCACCGTCTCCTTCTACCTTGGCGGCGGGCGTGGCATTTAACAGGACAAACAAGCGGCTGCTTCCGCCATATGGTATTTCCTCAAAAAGCCCGCTCTGGGCAAGCGCGCCATATTCCTGCCAGTGTGGCGTTCCCTCCTCGGAAGTTATCCATCCAGCATTCCCCAAAATCAGGTAGCGGCAGCTTGCGTTTTCCATGGCAGATGCCAACTCATGTGGAAAAACCAGGCTGGTAACCGCGGTGCGCTCAAGACCTTGCTCAAAAATCGGGTATTGTGAAATATCCCCCCTCCCTGTGAAAAACACGCATTCGCCCCCAATAATGCCATACACTTGCTGCATCTCTAAATATTCAGCTGCAACAACAAGCGAATCTGCCTCGCCTGAATATTGGTCTGCGGCGGTCAGCTGAATTGAAATCAAAAGAGCAGCAAGCGGAAGAAGGATTGCAAATGCAAAAGAAGCCACACAATCCAACCTGTCAAGTTTCAGCCGGTTGCCAATTTTCTCAGCCCACACTGCAAACAATGCCTCGAGGGCTGCAAGCGCCCCAACGCCAGAGAGGAAAAACACCGGCAAAAAGAATGACGGCATAAAGCGCAAGCCGTCAAGGAAAGGAGCAAGTGAATTCAGTTCCAGGCTGGTCGCAATGGCAAAAACCAGCACGCAGCCTGCAAGCAGGAAAACAAGGAACATCTCGCGCCTCAAAAACGCGCTGGCAACCCCTGCAAGAAAAAGCAATGGCAGAATATAGTAGCCAAGCTGGAAAAAGCCGACAACTGCCCAGCCAATGCTTTCCATGCTTGCCCCTCCAAGGACAGAATAGTTTCCAAGAGGGGACACCAAAACCATCGGGGCAACAAGCAGGGCGCACAACACAGCGCAGGCCACTCCCAAAAGAACCACTCTCTTTACTCCTGAAAGAACGAGCGAAAGGGCTGCAAGTGCGCCAAGGCCAATGAACAGGGAAACGGCAATCCTCTGGTTGGAGGCAACTGCAAGCGCGCAGAACAAAATCGAAAGCCAAAAGCCCTGGTTCTTGCGCTCAACCACGAATTCATAGGCAAAAAGAAGGCAGACAAGAGAAAGCGAAGTGGCAAGAGTGTGCGCAGTCATGCCATACATGAACAGGTCCGCCCCTCCACCCATCACCATTCCCTGGCTTGGCAGGCAGAGGTAAAGCAGGGACGCAAGCAGGAAAATCGCGTCATTGCCGCGCTTTAGCTTCCTTGAGAAAAGATAGAAAACGACAACGGGGGCAAAGAACAGGAGTATCTCCCATATCTTGTATGCGTATTGGTGGCTCACCCCAAACAGCGCGTATATTGCGGATGCCGGAAGGATGGAAACAAAAGTGTACTCTGCCCATGGCCACTCCAGGCGCGAAACATGGCTCGCGCCAATTGGCACGCGATGGATGTGAAACGGAGCATCAACTCCATAAAACGAGGAAGGGATGGCTGAATTTGGCAAAGAAGCCCAACCCCCTCTAAAATCGATGGAAACAAGCAGGTCAACAGTCGTTTTCAAATTCTTCTCAAAAAAAGCGCGCCGCAGCATGCCTTCGCGGCCCTCCATAATAATGGGGGCTTCCTGCGCCAAAATTCCAACAGCAACCCCACCATGTGCACTGACTGCATATTTTTTCCCTGGCATGCACGGAGAGCAGGCCGTTTTCCCATCAACGGTTATTTCCGTGACGTTCATTCCCGTGCCTTCAACGCCAAATGAAAGGGAAGAGGCACTTCCTCTCCCATCAAAAAATGCGTTCACATCCACGTTTGCCGCACGCGGAACCTTGAAAAGAACCGAGCCTTCGGCAGCATATGCATCTGCAGCGGTTTCAGTGCCATCCACAATCAAGCTGGCTTTCTGGAAATGCATCTCCGGCTGCAATATGCCCAGCTGCACAGCATAAACAATGCAAAAGGCAAGGGCGATGAGCACGGGCAAGCGCGGCATCCGTGCCTGCTCGCCGCCATCCAGCCGCATCGTCTTCCCTTTCTTCATGCGCTTCACTTACCATCCCTCTTTGCCAGCACTTTTTCAAGGGTGTAAAGGTTGATGCCAATAAGCAGCATTATCATGCCTGCAATCCCGAAGAAAACAGTGAGGAACGCCGAGCCTGTGGCAAGCTGCTGCTGCGTGTAAAAAGTGTCAAGCACAAACATGCCAAGAAGCGCGGATATGATAAGCAGCGCAGCCCCAATCCCGGAAAAAAGCGCAAGCGGATTTTTCCGGATTATCTCCCCTGCAATGTAATCCACAAGCCCTGCTCCCTGCTGGAACGGATTGTTCCTCTCCCCAAAATACCTGACATGCACCGGCACTTCCACCACTCGCAAGCCTGCATGCTGGGCAGAGGATACCATCTCCGCGCAACCAGCATATTTTTCCTGCGTGATTGTTATCTTCGCCGCAGCTTTCTTGGAAACCGCGCGGAAGCCGCACTGCGAGTCAACTTCTTTCTTTCCGTTCTGAGCGCTTGTGAGCTTGTTTACCAGCGCCACTCCTTCACGCCTGCCAGCGGGGGCGGAAATAAACTTGCCCAAGAAGCGCGAGCCTTGGCAAAAATCAGCCTTGCCTGAAAGGACTGGCGCAGCCACCAAGGGAATTTCCGCAGGATCGTGCTGATAGTCAGCATCAATGAAAACAAAGGCATCTGCATCCATTTTGCGCGCAGCCCCAAGCGCAGTTCTTATCGCCGCGCCATAGCCCCTGTTTTTTGGGTGCGATATCACTGTCGCGCCCGCTTCGCGCGCAACTTCGGCGGTCCTGTCTGCCGAGCCGTCGTCAATCACAAAAACTTTCCCGAATTTGCCTGCCAGCAGCGCAACAGAGCCCACTGCCCTTTCCTCATTGTAGGCGGGGATGAAAATTGCAATCTTTCCGCGCTTCATTTCTTTTCACCAGCCTTTTTCTTCCTGGCAGCCCTTTTTTTCGGCGCTGCTTTCTTCTCCTTAAGAACAGCCGGGGCAGCGCTCACCGGCGCAGCCGCGCTTGGTTTTGCCGCAGCCGTTGCCCCTGCCTGCACAGTTGCAGGTTTTGCAGCGTTTGTGGGCTGAGCCGTTGCAGCCGAGGCAGCGCTTCGCTGGTAATTCGGCTGCCCCCAATTCTTCTTTGTCTCGCAAGTCGGGTCAATGCACATCTCAAAGGGCTTTCTCGCCTTTCTTATTACGCGTATTGTTGGCGTGCCGCATTTTTCGCATGCCTTGCCAAGCGGCAGTATCTTTGCCTCCTGCGGCAACGGATAAGTCGCCTTGCAGTCGGGGTAGCCAGAGCAGCCTACAAATTGCTTGCCTGCGCGGGAGCGTATGGCGCGCAGGTCGCCGCCGCACTTCACGCACTTGCCAAGCAGGCTGTCTGCAAAATCCTTTTTCCTCAGGCCTGAAAGAAGGGTAAAGCCAATGTCCTTTTCTTTTCCTTCGAATTTCTTGAGTATCGCATCAAGCACGCGCTTGCCGTCCTCAATCGCTTTCTTCTCGTTTTCGCCGTCTGCAATCTTTTCCATCTCGTCTTCAATGCTTCTCGTGAGTTCCTCATCCATTATTTCCGGCGCCACCTTGGCAAGAAGGTCATAAACTGCCATGCCAAACGGTGACGTCCTGATGCTTTCTCCCTCGAGGTAGCCGCGCTTGAAAAGGGTTTCAATTACCGCGGCCCTTGTTGCCTTTGTCCCCAGGCCAAGCTTTTCCAGTTCAGAAATTATGGATGCCGCCGTGTATCTTCTCGGCGGCTGGGTTTTCTTCTCATCAATCCTAAAGTCAGACACATCAACTTTCTCCCCCTCGGAAAAGGCAGGGAGAGTAACCTCATCCATCTTTACAAAAGGCGCATAGGAGTCAAACCAGCCCTGCTCAACTGTCCTGCTTCCAGAAGCAGCATAATGCTCAGTACCTGACAACAGCGACACTTTCAAAGTCTCGCGCTTTGCAGGCTTGCCAAAGCATGACAGGAACCGCTTCGCAATCAAGTCGTAAAGCCGCATTTCGCGCTCACCAACCTGCCCTCTCTGCCCGGTCGGATGGATTGCTGGGTGAGCCGGGTCTTCCTTCTTTCCCTCGGCAGGCGTCGTCCTGCCTTCTGCAAGCAGCCCCTTTGCAGCTTTCTCATAAGCCGGATTCTTGGAAAGCGATTCGATTATGCGCTTCAGATTCAGCTTCGCAGACAGCTTTTGCGAGCTTGTGCGCGGGTATGAAATCATGGATGCCTCATAAAGCGCCTGCGCAAGCTCCAGCGTGCGCGCGGGCGCAATGCCGAGCGCGCGGTGCGCCTCAAGCTGCAGGCTGGTGAGGTCAAACGGCGGGGGAGGCGGCTGCTCAAACTGCTTCTTCTCCACCTTCTCCACAATCCCTGGCGTCCCAGAGCTTTTCATGGCAGCGTCTACTTCCCCCTTTTTGTCAAACCTTCCCTTCACATGGCCAAACCTTGTGTTTTTCGCCTTGCACAGCAGTTCCCAGTAAGGGGTTGAAACGAATGCCAAAATCACTTTTTCTTTTTTTGCAAGTATTGCAAGCGCAGGCCCTTGCACCCTGCCGATGCTCATGGTCTGCTTGTAGCTGGCGCCTGCGCTTCGAATCGACGCCATGAGCGCGCGGCTCAGGTTGATTCCATAATACCAATCCAGGATGTGGCGCGCCTCGCCTGCAAGCGCATTTTCAACGTCAAGCTTCCCCCTCCCAAGATAAGATTCCTCCAAGTCTTCTGCGGTGAGCGCAGAGAACTTCATGCGGCTGCCGACCTCTGTGCCGCAGGCAAACCTCAGGGCATTGTAGCCAATGAGGCTGCCCTCAATGTCATAGTCGCACGCGCAGATGTACTCGTCAGCGCCAGGGGAGAGCTTTTTTATTGCATCCACGTATTTTTTTGAGTAGTCCGCGCCCTTTTCAACCTCATAAGTCGGAGCCCATTCAATATCATAAACAGGATAGCCGCTTCTCCCTTCAGTTTGCCTCAGGGTGTAAAGATGGCCGACCGCAGACACTACAATAATGTTTTCCCCGTCCCTCTCAACTTCGTAGTATGGCACACCATTTGCCGACTTTTTCACCACATGCCCCTTTCCAATGGCATATGCTATCTTTTCCGCAACTTTGGGCTTTTCGCAAATCACAAGCTTCATTTTTTCAACTCCCCTCTACTTTCCCTTTTTTTGCAAAACTTTTTAACCTACGCCTGCGATATTCCATCTGAGGTGGGGGGATGGGTGTGAAAGGGCAACTTTCCGCCGAAATGCTCGTAGTTCTGGTCGTCATCCTGGGCTTAGCCGTAATACTGGCAAGCACCATGATGAAAAGCGCGAGCCAGGCGGCAAATGCGGCGGACCAAAAGACAAATGCCGTGCTTGAGGCGTCGGACAGCGGCGTGGCAAGGGGGGTGCCGGGCGATTATTGCACAAGCGGCGCTGACTGCGAGTCCGGCACTTGCGACTCCTACATGAAAAAGTGCATATAGGTAGGGCAATGCTATGCACGCGGCAATGCGGTCCAATTTCCTTGCGCAAGCCTCAATTGAAACACTCATCGTCTTCCTAATTTTTCTCTCTGCGTTTGCCATTGTCTACGCTGCTTCCTCGCGTCTCGCCGCAGGGGCGCAGTCGCACCTTGACAAGTCAATCTCACAGTCATCCTTTTCAGATTTTTCTGCAAAGCTCCAATCAGCCTGTGCGCTTGGCAGCGGCAACGTGCGCGAGGTTCAGGTGAAAGGCGCGCCAGCCTCGCTTTCGCAGGAAGCTGGCGGCAAAAGCGTCACATTCGTTGCCGGCGCTTTCACGGCAACTGCCAACTCTACCTGCGAAATCTCCCTTGCAAGCAGCGAAGATTCGCATTTCTTCAGAATTGAGAATAAGGACGGGGTTCTCGAAATAACTTAAGCCAAAAACTCCTTCAGGAATTTTGCGCATGCTGTTTCATTCATGCCGTCAAGCATGATTGCGCGCACGCCCGCGCCCTCCCCTGCCTGCCTGTCCTCCTCGTTGTCGCCCACAAAAACAGCTTCGCCAGCCCCCGCACCCATCCTCTCAAGCGCGACTCTTATCATCGTGGGGTCAGGCTTCACCGGCATGTCCTCACCTGTCATCACTGCTTCAAAATATTTTTCAATGCCGAGCTGCTGCAGCACAAGGCGCGCGGAAGACTTCCTGTTGCTGGCAGCCGCGAGCTTGTAGCGCGCGGCAAGCGCAGGCACCCGCGCTGCAAGGAGCGACGGCTTTACCATGCCCATATTTTCCTTGGTAAGCGCAGCAAGCCTTGCAAGCATTTTCTTCAGAAGCGCACCATCAGTGGAAAGCGGGGGCGCCAGCGCAATGAGCACAGACTCAGCAGAGTGCGCTGATGACATGCTTTCCACTCGCGAGTCAGGCATGTCAAAGCCAAAATCCTTCATGAGGCAGATGGTATTGTGTGCAATCACCTCTCGCGAATCCGCAAGCACACCGTCAATGTCGAAAATGATTAATTTTATTGCCATTTTATCATCCGCCTTGAATTCCATTCAAGCCATCTGATAAATTTCTGCCGAAATTTATCATCCTGTTCTTCTCAGCTTTCCCGTCCCTGCACAGCAGCACTACGCGCGATGGCGCGTGCGTGTCGGTGAAACGATAGCCTGTCATTTTTGCAAGCTTGTTTGCAATGTCTTTTATCTCATTAATGTCCAACATGCTCTCAAGCGACAAGCCCCGCGCTGGCTCCCGCGCGCCGCCTACAAACACCATACTTTTCACTTCAACGTAATGCGGCTGCGCAGCTTTTATCTGCTTTGCATAGCCCTCCAAATCACAATCATTCACGCCGCGGCAAAGTGTCATGCGCAGCACCGTCCTGGTTTTTTTGCCAATCTCAGGCATCATCTCCAAAGTTTTCAGGTATTTTTTCCACAAGCCAGGCATTGAGGGGCGCACGAAGCGGCTGTAAACCAACTCATTCGGCGCCACCATGGAGACATAGAATTGCGTGGGCAATACCTTCCATTTTGCCACTCGTTCTGGGAAAGTGCCATTGGTGACGACAAAAGTCGTCATGCCTCTCGAGTGGAATTCAGCGAGCAATTTCTCAAGCCTGGGGTACATTGTAGGCTCGCCGGTAAGCGAAAGCGCAACGTGCTTGGGGGTTAGTGCCTCAACATAAAGCGCGCGCCCCACTTTGGAATTGCCTCCAAAACCGGACAGCAGTTTTTTCTGCCCTGCAACCAATCCATCTGCAATTTCTTTCGGGTCTCCCCAAACAAACTTCTTCACATTCCCGTACTTGCTTCTCTCCGGCATCATCCTCCAGCAGAAAACGCACGCATGGTTGCAGAACTGCAGCGAGGGCGTGCACTGCAGGCAGCGGTGCGAGGCAATATTGTAAAACTTTGATTTGTAGCATTCGCCCTCGCCGCGAAGCTTCACGCCTGCCCAGTGGCAAAGCTTTGCCGCGGAGTGCTCCCCCACCACCGCATACTTCTGGTTCACGAGCCGCGCAAGCATTCCATCTGGCAGGCTGGCGTTCCCTTTCCTCACCCGCTCGTAATGCAGGCCTTTCCCAAGCTTCCTTCTCACCCTTGCCATGTTCTGGTTCCTTCTCCTTCACGTTTTAAACCTTCCGGGGCAATACAGAAGCCAGCAATCTTTCGGGGACAGTTTTTTGCAGCGCCCCCAAGAGCGTGGTTTGATGGCAATAAAAATCGAGTTTTCGCCAAAGAAAAAGTCCGCAGTCGTCTCAGAACCCGAGTCAGTATCATCGCTCGTGAACGGGCACTATGGCTACATGAAAAAAGGGCGCATACACCTGTTTCCCGAGGAAGCGCTTTACCTCATGGACATAAGAAACGGCCGCGCATTCGACTCCTCGCTCAACGAATACCGCTTCAACAGCGTGGCTGCCGCGTTTGCCGGCAAAAAGCAGATGGCGCGCTACTTCACATACAAGGACTGGCGCGACCGGGGCCTTATTGCGCGCCAGGTGTCTGAAATCTGCGAGCGCTACGGCAGGAACAATGCCAAGCGATACCCAGATGGCAAGCTCAGTTTGGACAAGTTCTCGCTTTCAGGCCGCTTTTACTCTGACGACCTATGGACAATAATCGACGACGAGGAAGTGGGCAAGAGGCTATATGAGTCCCACTGGTTCGGCCAGTTCGGTTCCTACAAGGCAGAGCAGCGCGGCAAACTATCTAAGCTTGACGCATATGAAACGCTCTTCCTCATCCGCCATGCGGGGCTGCACCTGCAAAACGCGAACGAGGCGGCAGTGGTAAAGGCGGCGCGGCGCCAGCACAAGGACTTTCTCCATCTTTACGAGGTATATGAAGACTGGCGCCTGCAGGGGTTTGTGCTGAAAACAGGCTTCAAGTTCGGCACGCACTTCCGCCTGTATTTCCCTGGCGCTTCGCCGGCAAACGAGGGCAAGGAATGGATCCACTCAAAGCACGTGGTGCACTGCTTTCCGCGCGCAAGCAAGCTGCTGATTTCCGAATGGGCGCGCGCAATCCGCGTGGCGCATTCCGTGAAAAAGACATTCGTGCTTGCCATTCCCGGCGAGAAAAAATCCGCCAAGAAGAAGGGAAAGAATGAAAATCAGCTTGCCACAACGCTTGATTTCCTGCTCTACCACCGCGTGCACGGGGGAATTGAGAACCCAAAAACAGGAAAGCCGAAATACCTGATGTTCTCCCTCTCGGAAGAAGAGTACATTGGCGGAGAGGGGCTTGCAGACGCAATAGACCAGTGCAAGCGCATAGGGCTTGAGCTTTTGCTTGCAATCTGCGACCGCGAAACCTCTGTCACCTACTACCTGGTAAAAAGAATAGAAGTGCCTGGAAGCACGCGCGAGTACTACGAAATAGAATGGGCGCAGCCCTGATTACAGGGACTTTTTCAGCTTGCCAACCAGTGTCTTGCCGCCCATGTACAAAGGCACGCGCGCGTCCACGTCCTTTTCGCTTGCGTCAAGAAGAGAGCCCTTGCCGGACCAGCTTGCGCCGCCTGCCTGCTCGATAATGAATGCCATTGGCGCAGCCTCGTAGACCAGGCGCAGCTTTCCCAGTGGGCTCTTTTTTGTGGATGGATAGGCGAATATGCCACCCCTATGCAGTATCTGCGAAAAATCAGCGACAAAAGTGCCGGAATACCTCACCTTTAGCTTTTCCTCCCTGAAAAGCCCCTTGGCAAACTTCAAAAACTCAGGGCTCCACTCAAGTGGGTCGCCGCCAATGCCAAAAACCTCGCCAGGCTCGGGGATTTTCATATTTTGAGCCAAAAGCAAAAACTGTGGGGTTCCCTCGCTGTCATAATGCTTCACAAACTCGTGCGCCCCTTCCCCAACAGTATAAACCAGCGTGTTTACTGGCCCGTACAGCTTGTAAAGCGCAGCAACCAGCTTCCTGCCGCTCTGCGGCAAGTCATCGCGATAAACCCCTACAATGCTGCCAAACGAGTTGTTGCTCACGATGTTTGAGCTTCCGTCAAGGGGGTCAAGCGTGACAACAAAAGGCGCGTCATTGTGCGCCTTCAGCGGCTCGCGAAGCTCCTCGGAGTAAATCTTGCGCACCAAGCCGGTTTTTACAAGCGAGTCGCAAAGAAAGCCATTCACCCATTCGTCAAGCGCAGCAACCGCCTCGCCATACTTGTTTGGCTCACCCATGGTCCCGCGCAGATACTTTGGGAATTGGTGCTGCGCATCAAGCGCAATGTATGCAAATGAGGAAATGAGCTTCTGAAGCTCGGCATCCGCGCCGCTTGCGGCGAGGTGCTTCTCAAGCGTGACAATTTTTGCTTCCGCCATCCTCTCACTTGTAAACGATTTTCTTGATTTCCTCTGTGATTTTCATAGGGTTGTCGTTCTGCCACACGTTCCTGCCGACGGCCATGCCAACGCCGCCTGCTGCAATCACTTCCTTTACTTTTGACAGGAATTCCGGGTCTGACTGCTTGCTTCCGCCGGCGGAAATCACCTTGCACCTGCCTGCAGCGGCAACCACCTTGGAAAAACCGTCCACACTGCCGGTGTAATTCACCTTCACAATGTCAGCGCCAAGCTCGAGTGCCACTCGCGCTGCATAGGAAACCGCTCCAACAGACTGTTCATCCTTCACGTATTTCCCGCGCGGGTAAGCCCACACCACGCACGGCAGGCCGTAATCGTCTGCCTCTGCGGAAATCACGCCAAAGTCGCGGAACAGGTCTGCCTCACGCGGCGAGCCCACATAAAGCGTGTAGCCGATTGCGTCAGCGCCAAGCGCCACAGCCTCCTTAACAGATGCCACTGGCGAGGAGTAAATCTCGTCTTTTGGGACAATGTTCGTCCTGCCGTTCAGCTTGAGGACAAGGGGCACCTTGCCCGAATAACACTCCTTGTAGTGCTTTGCAATCCCCTTCTGTATAGCAAAGCCGGAAAAGCCCCCTCTCTCGGCAATGCCACAGACATATTCCGGGTGGATATTCTTCTCATTGAAGTCCACGGGGCCATGCTCCATTCCCTGGTCCATTGCAAGTATGAGCACGCGGCCGTTTTTCACAATCTTCCCCAAATGGGCGCCCTTGTCCTTCATTTTCTCACCTGCCAAAAATCCGCGTCTAAACATTATAAAGCGCGCGCCTGCGGCGCGTGCATTGCCTGATAGCCCAACCCATTATCCATCATTATAAAACTTGCTTGTGCATGCGCTTCGGTGTTGCCATGCCCGACCTTCTCTCGGTTTACGACTTTGACAAAAAAGGCGCAGAGGTTTTCCTTGCAGAAGCGCAGAAAATGGAGGCGCTTTTGAAAAAGGGAAAGCCCATCAAGACCCTTTCAGGCAAAATAATTGCCAACCTCTTCTTCGAGCCATCCACGAGGACGAATTTCTCATTCCAAGCCGCAGCCGCGCGGCTCGGCGCAACTCCTCTTGCTTTCTACGGCGAGCGAAGCTCTGCCCAAAAAGGCGAGGCATTCTCAGACACAATAAACATGATGGATGGCTATGCCGACGCTCTTGTAATCCGCCACCCTCAGCCCGGCATGCCACAGCTTGCAGCCGAAATCGCAAGCCATCCTGTGATAAATGCGGGCGACGGGGGCAACCAGCACCCCACGCAGGCGCTCATAGACCTGTACACCATAAAAAAACTCAAGGGGAAAATCGCCGGGCTCAACGTGACTCTCATGGGCGACCTGAAGCATGCGCGCTCCATGCGCTCCCTTCTCCACGCGCTTGCAATGTTCGGGGCAAACATCACCCTTTGCTCCCCGCCAATCCTTGCAATGGACCCTGAGATAACCGCGCGCGCAAAAAAGGAATTTGGCGCCTCCATCAAAGAAACCACAAAGCCATCTTTCGCAGGATGCAACATACTTTACCTATGCAGGGTGCAGCGCGAGAGGTTTGCAGACCAGGACGAGGCATTGCGAATGTCTAAGGCGTTCAAGCTCAGCATGTCTGCGCTTCGCACAGCTCCAAAATCAATGGCCGTGCTCCACCCTCTTCCAAAGCTTGACGAGCTTCCGCCAACATTCGACTCTGACGCTCGCGCAAAATACTTCGAGCAGGCAAAAAACGGGGTGCCTGTGAGGATGGCAATACTCAGGAGGTGCGTGCTTGGCAAGTGAACCGCCTCAGCCAGCCGCAGCAAAAGCACTGCCTCACAAGGCGATGAAAAACCTATTCCTCAAGCACAAGCCCTGTGCAATCCTCCTCCTCCTTAAGGACGATCAGCAGGCATGGTATCCATCAAAGCTTGCGCGCACCGCGGGGATGTCCTACGTGCACACAGTCAACCTTCTCTCAAAAATGCGCGAGTACGGGGGGGTGGAGGTTGAAAAAAAGGGCAAGCAGAACAACTACCGCCTCACTGAGCGTGGTGCCTACCTCTCGCTTGTGCTTGATGACTTTGCCAAGAAATGCGACAAAGCAGAGTCAGAGCAAAAGGCAGGGCCAAAACAGGAGGCTCCGCCTGCGCACGCTTCTTCCGAGCCTGCACCTCAGAAGGAAAAGCCTTCTCCTGCCGAGAAAAAGTGATTCTTCCGATAAGGATAATAAAATTGGGGTGGAAATCCCTGTATGGGGTTGCAGGGGGGGCGCCTCGCACTTCTCCTTCTTCTATGCTTATTTTCATTGCCGGCTCTCGCATCTGCAGAAAGCTTCCCAGGGTGCTTTCCAAGCGGCGCGCTTCCGCGTTTCTGGGCAAGCCCTGCCTATCTCTCCTCAAACCCAAACATAATCACAATATGGTCAATAAGCTCATACTCATTTGAATTTGACAACGCAACGGCGAGCCTTGGGCTGGAAAGAGTCTCAATTGAGAATGGAAGTTCCCTTCTTGCCCGCGCCCCTCCCAGCATCCGCTCCAGGCTTGCAGAGCCTGCA
Organism: Microcaldota archaeon; assembly: GCA_964650545.1. Lineage (GTDB taxonomy): Archaea > Micrarchaeota > Micrarchaeia > Anstonellales > Anstonellaceae > UBA10161. Next base: position 16,672 of record CAZYTZ010000013.1, read on the forward strand.
TCCCTTCTCTCACAGGCAAATACCGAGCTTGCATCGGCAAAGGAGTCTCAACAATCGTCCCATGCGCTTGCGGAAAAGGCAGATGCTGCGGTGCGCGACAACTTTGGCATCCAAAATGCGCCATTGGCAAATATATTCTTCCTTGAGGCTCTTGTGCAGGTCAACACCCTCCTGAAAGTCCTGGACATAAGCAGCTTTGTCAGCCTGTACCCTGCACAATACTCCGCCACGCTTGAGCACGCCGCAGCTGCCCATGATTATGCGCAATCTGCCGCCCGCTCGCTGTCGCAGTGCGCGCAGTCGGAGTACGAATTCCTGTCAAAGGCGGGCGCGGGCAACCCGCAATACAATGGCAAGGCATCCGCGCCATTTGACTATGCAGAATCGCTTCTTGCGCCAGGCTCAGGCTTTTGCGCAGGCGAGGTTGCTGCCTATCAGCCGCTTTACGGCTATTTTGAAAGCTCGCCACAAATGCCTGACTTTTCCCAACCATCCTTCGCATCCCGTCTCAACTCCATTGCAGGCACAAGCGCAAACACCTCGATTTCCAGAACGCTTTCATTGTGCTTGCTGCTTTCAGAGGCAAAGGAAGGGATGGTTTCTGATTATGAGACTGCAGAAGCATCTGTGCGGGAGTCATTGCGCCAGCTTTCTCTTGAAGTGTCGCTGCTTGGCAGCGAAAAGCTTGAGATGGTCGGGGACCTGCCTGCCCCTGCATCAGGCGGCTCAGGGCTGCTTGTGGGCGGCAGCTACACAGGGATATATAGCGGCTACTTGCAGGCAAAAGAAGACCTTGCGCGTGCCCAATCAGGCCTGTCTGGCGCCAAGGCAACATTCTCCTCAAAAGGCGCTGACGGCTGGCTTGCATCTGCAATATCTGAAGCGCAATCATCTGATGAAACCTCGCAGAACGCGCTTGCCTCGCTGCGAACAGTGCGCGCAGATGCGGAAGCCGCAGTGCTCACCCAGAAAAAAGAGGCAGAGGGCGCCATTGAACAGGCACGCATTGCGGCTCTTGCACAAGCGTCACAATCATCTGTGCAGGCACTTTCAACTGCCCGTGCAACGCTCTCCCAAGCCGAGGGGGCATTTTCCTCAGCCGCCTCGCTGCCTACGCTTGGCAGCCGTTATTTAGCATACGTCGACGCAGAGCGACTGGCAGGTCAGGCAATATCCCTTTCCCAAAACACAGACTGCGCAGGCGCGCTTCAGGGAGCACAGCAGGAGCTCTCGCGTTATTCATCGCTTGTTTCCGCAGCAGAAACAGACGGAATTGACATATCGTACGAGCGCAGCCTGCTCTCAGAGTACCGATCGCTCCTCTCAGCCACACAGTCATCAGACGTTATCCTGGCAGTCTCAGGCGCCATCCAGCAGGAACGGCGCGCGCTTGAACTGCGCCTGTATGAAAGCTATTCCTACCTTGAGGAGAAATATGCAGATGCCTCGTGGCTTGCAAGCGAGCTTGGCGAACAGTCACCTCAGCTTCCAGGGCAGCTTGGCAAGCTATCCCCCTATTTCCCGTCAGGCAGGCTTGACACTGGAAAGGCGGCTGGCCACATGCGCCAATGCGAGCGCGACCTGGACGCAATCATCACATCTGCAAACGCCCAAACCCCAAGCTACCTATCAGCCGCGCTTTCGCAAAGCGCGCATGCCATTGAGGCTTATGAAATGCCTGTGCTTGGGCAGCAAACTGACTATTCTGCATATGTGGGAACAAGCAACCCATCTCAGCTGGCGTCAGCCAAGCAGGTATCACTCTCCCTTCTCACCACAGTCCCGCTTTACTCATCTGACTTCCTAAGCGGGGATTCCATTACTGATGCCTACCCTGAAAAAGGCAAAACCACCATCATCGTGCCGTCAGTGGCAGCAGGCCAGGCATTTGCATTCCAATTCTCGAAAAAGGACCAGCCTGCGCAGGTGACATCAAGCGAGGAATGGTGCGAATCTGCATCTGAGGAGAACGCGGATGCAGGCACAACAATATCGTTCGTTTCCTCCCGCGCGCTTGATGCGTTGCGGATTTTCCAGTCCGCACCAGCGCTTGCGCACAAGGCTTCTGCCAAATACAGCGGGCAAACCTTCTCCCTTTCCTCAAGCAGCAACGGCGTGCTGCAGGGCGAAATTGACGGAGTGCCGCAAGGCAAAGGGTCCCTGTCCATCACCTACTCTGCCCGCTCCCCGTTTTCCATCTCCCTCTCAACCCGCAATTACGAAACGCTGCCCCTCGGCTCAAAAAAAGTGTCTTTCATTCTGTTAGTCTCATCTCCCACGGTCAGCTGCGCCTTAGCCGAGGCTGCCATTTTCGAGCCTTACACCAGCATCACAAACCTTTCCATAACGCCCCTTTCCACTGAAAAAGTGTCCCGTGCCGCTTCCACTCAAATCGGCGATGAAACGCAAATATCATTTATTTTCTCGCCCCTCTCAAAAGCCAAGCAGCCATCATTTGCAATCTCTTACGTGATACAGGACCCGCAGGCCGCTCTTTCCGAAGCACTGTCCCAGGCTGAGATTTTGGTGCTTACCTACAACCGCACCAAGGATGCTCTTGCACTGTCTGAGGCCAAAGCCCTTGCTTCGCAGGGAAGGAACAATGATGCGCTTGCAGTGCTCTCGCAGCTCCGCAGGGACGCGCAAATCCTATCCTATTCCACTGGCGATTACCAGCTCTATTTGGAGGAAAAATCCAAAGCAGAGGCAAGGTTTGAAGAACTTCTGCTTTCGCAGCAAGCCCTTTTGCGCGCAAACTCGACCCGGCTCCCGCAATTTTCAACCGCGCTCTTCAAGTACCAGTCATCCATTGCCCTTGCCTCGGGCGAAGCAGACTCTGGCGGCTACCAAAAGGCAACGTCCCTTCTCAGAAAAGCCAACTCAGACATGTCATCATCGCTTGCATCCCTTTCACTCTCCTCTCTCACAACAGCATCCAATGAGTATGCAAAGGCGCGAAAAGCAAGCATTGACGAAAACAGCCAGGCTGCCCTTCTTCTTGCCAAGGGCTCGCTGTCAGATGCGCAATCCCACTACACACAAGGCAATTTTGTGCAGTCCCTTCTCAGCTCATCAGAGGTGAGCGTTCTTGTTGCAGTGGCTACGGGCGAGTCAGAAGAAGCATCTGAACAGTTATCTATACATGCAGATGAGCTTCGTTCATCCTACTCGACGCTTCGGGCGCAAACAGAATCCCTGCTTGCAAACTACTCTCTTCAATACAGTGCCCTTTCTACACAGTCGCGGCGCCAGCTTCCCATCACCCCAGCCCAGGCGCAGTCGCGCCTTGATGAGGCTGACAAGCTCTTGACTGCTTCCAAAAAAGCCACGATTTCCCCGCAGGACGCAATGCTGCAGGCAAATTCCTCCTATGCCAAGCTGTTTTCCCTCCACTCATCGCTTTCAGAGGCTCTTGTCTCCCTCGCAAGTTCGGCCCAATCCTCTCTTGGCGTGGCACGCGCAGCCCTGTCAGAGGCTCAGTCGCGCGCAAGCGCTGATGATGCTGCCCAAATAGAGGACGAAGTTGCGCGTGCCGAAAGTTTCCTTGCAAGCGCCATGTATGCGGATTCCCTGGCCTCATCGGACCGCGCAATAAAGGCTGCAAACGCAGCGCTTTCGGGCTCAGCAGGCGCAAACCCGCTCCAGCCTGTTCTTCTTGCCATCGTGTCAATAGCCTTTATTGGCGGTGCAGCATACTATTTTTTCATGGGCAGGAAAAAGGCCCCTCCTGCTGAGAAGAAGGAAGTGCCCAGGGCTGAGTGAGTCTGGGCACAGCTGGGGGTATCAAAAGAAAAAAAATAGAAAACAGGCGCTCCTTACAGCAGCCTGTCGAACTTGTCTTTGTGTTTCTTGGCAATGACTGCCACAGTGTCCTTCATCCCAAGCCCGATTGCAATCGCAGCGCCAAATCCAAGCGCAATTGCGAATGCTGAGAGCAGCACCAGGAACGACCAGACCAGCAAGGACGGGTCTGCAGTTGGGAGCAGCATGGGCAGGGCAATCACAAGCGCATTGTACGCAATGAACAGCGTGACAATTATGCCGATGCTGTTTGCAAACGGCAGTTTCTTGTGCGCCCTTATCCTGTCGGTCAGATAGTCTGCCGCCATGAGCGCGGCAAGCAGGACGATTAAGCCCTGGGCAAGCGAAGGCAGGTAGTTTATTGCCTGCGCCGAGAGGAGATAGAGCATGGGCATCTTTATCGCGTCAGCCGCGATTCCCAGGAACGCCACCACCACGTAAAGCTTCAGGAGTATGACTGCAACCCCTGAAAGCGTAAAGCCAAGGAAAGCGTCGTGCACGCCGTGGCTCTCCAGGAATTTTTCAAGCCTCACCCTGCGCAGGAACTCCTTGAGCAGCTTGCCAAGCAGGTCTGCAACGTAAATTCCAATGAGCATGATTGCAACTAAAATACAAAACGCAAACACGCCCTCCAGCAGGCTTCCGATAAAACCAACCGCGCTCGCCTGGAGCTGGTCAGCCAGATATTCATACGCCATTAAACATCACCGAGAGAAGTTCTCAGATGCAGTATTTAATGCTTTTGGCAAGGAAGAGTAAAAACACAGCAACGGGTCCATAGTCGATCGGTATCTGGCGGCTTCCAGCCACCATCCCTCCAGCGCTCGTATTTTTTCGCTTCGCGAAAAAAACGCCCCTTTTTGCCTTCGGGCAAAAAGAGGGTCGCGCTGACGGGGGCGTCGCTCTTGCGACGAACCGCCAGCCTTCGGCTGACGGGGGCGTCGCTCTTATATCTTCTTCGCCAAAATAATCCGTCTACCGGGCCCATAGTCGATCGGTAAGACGTCGCTCTTACACAGCGAAGACGGGGGGTTCGACTCCTCCTGGGCCCACTCGCCCTGCTCGTGGTCCAGGTTTTGCGCTGCCGCGCAAAATCTTTCGCAGTTGCCTTGCCACTGCTCAATCCTCCTGGGCCCATGTGCTAATCATCCAAACAACCTGCGCAAGCAGGCAATACCTGCGCTGGGTCAATAAGGCAGGTCGCTGAAACCCTCTTCAACTGGTGGCGCCTGGGTAATGGGCGCAGAAACAGGTTCAGCAGGCAGGGAGAACACGGTTTCATCCGGTCCCTCGCCTTGCGAATAAAGCTCCAGGCTTGTCAAATATTCTGTGCGGATAACTGTCTTGCTCACATTGTACGAGTCATACGCCACCACTCCCCCCACTGCAAAGCATATTTTGCGCTCCCCAACGCCAATAACTGCGGTTTCATAGCACCTGCCGTCAGTGTTGCCAATCTTTATGCTTTCCACCTGCGCCAAGCCCCTGTAGTCATCCTCATCAGGTACAATCCTTGACGCATCGGATTGCGAAAGAGTGGCAGTCACATCATAGCAGGATGGCGGCTTCGAAAGGAAAGAGCAGGAATAGGCGCGATTCTCCACAAAATAGAATGAAAGCGCGCGCACGCCCTGCACTGACAAGTCAGTCCTCATCTTGCCTGGCGCGCGCCACGCCTCCTTTTCCATGGGGCCGCCTTCCTCAACAGTGTATCGTGCATGGTAAGAGGCACCCGAGGCAGGCAGCACAAACTGCGCGCTGCCTTCTTCCTCTACAGGCAAAGCATCGTTCTGCGCGCAGCCAGCTGCAAAAATCAGCACGCCCACGATTGCAACAAGAAAAAATCTCATTTTAGTGGAAATTCGGCGCACTGCGCCTCTTTCCACTGCTGTAAAATTTCTGCGGAAATGTTCCATGGCAGGAATCCTCCACTATCGTTTATTAGCCTTAGCGCCGAGCTTTTATCATGTACCTAAAGACGCACCCGTCGCCTGATGGCGAGATTGTCGCGCTTTGCGACTCAGAGCTCATAGGCCGTGTGCTTTCAAACAAGAAAATGCGCCTTGACCTCTCCGCATACGCGCCATTCTACCTCGGCAGGAAAGTGGATGAAAAAGAGGCAGTCGCCGCTCTTTCAGCCGCGCAGAACGCCAACATCGTGGGCAAGCGCGCGCTTGCGGCAGCGAAAAAGGCAGGGCTCCCAGTTTCGCACGCAATGACAATAGAAAGCGTGCCGCACCTGCAGGTCTACAGGATGCCGCCGTGATGGCCATCTCTCGTTAAACGACCAACAACCCGCATTTTTCAAAAGCAGACCATTTTTTCTCATCAAGCCGCGTTTTCCATCCAGGCGCGTATCTGGCGGCCAGATAATAGGCATGCCTTGCGCACCCGGGCTTTTTTTCAAGGGCATTGTCTCCATACTTCTCGTGCAGGCGCGCAATCCTATTTCCCACCTTCCTATAATCCAAGCCAATTATCCTTCTTGCCCAATAAACAGGCGTGCCAAGTTTTGCTCCTGTAAGATATATGCTGGGGCACGCGCGTGTCATCTTCTTACTGATGCTGCGAATAAACATTCCCACACCGTTGTAAATAGTGTATAATAAGGTTTATAAAGGCGGTTGCACTTGTGCGGCTAAAACCTATCTCTCTTCACGTAGTGAGTGTGCAGCAGCTCCTCGGCTTTTTCCGAGAGGGGCGCGCCCAGCATTTCCTTGTAAATCTGCTTCACAACCGGGTTTTCGTGCGAGCGGCGAAGCTTGGATGCGCGGTCTGCTGAGTAAATGGCTTCCGTTCTCTTGCGCAGGACTTCAGGGTCTCGGTAAATTGGCTGCCCGCCTCCGCCAATGCAGCCGCCAGGGCATGCCATTATCTCTATGAAGTGGTACTTGTCTTTTTGCTCCATGAGCCGTCGCGCGTTTGCGCCGCCGTGCGCGCAGGCAAAGCGCACCTCCTTGCCCCCAAGCATCATTTTGCCCTCTTTAATGCCCTTCATCCCGCGAATCTCGTTTACCTCAAGCTTCTCAAGCTCCTTGCCGGTTGCAAGGAAGTGCGCGGTCCGTAAAGCAGCCTCCATCACTCCCCCTGTTGCGCCGAAAATCACTCCTGCACCTGTTGAAATGCCCAAGGCAGGGTCGAATTCCTCGTCAGGCAAGGAGGCAAAATCAACTTTCCTCATCTTCACCAGCCTTCCAAGCTCGCGCGTGGTAAGCACATAGTCAACACCAGTCTCAAGCTCAGGCCGCGTGGACTCGAATTTCTTGGCAGTGCAAGGCATGATGGACACAACCACGATTTTCTTCGGGTCGATTCCTGCTTTCTTGGCATAATACGTCTTGATGAGCATGCCGAGCATCTCATGCGGCGAGCGGCAGGTGGACATGTTGCTAATCAGGTCATGGTAGAAAAACTCCATCATCAATATCCAGCCTGGGCAGCAGGTGGTTATCATGGGCAGCTTGCCGCCATTGCTTATCCTGTTCAGAAGCTCAGATGCTTCCTCCATTATGGTTATGTCCGCGCCCAGGTCAACGTCAAACACTTTGTCAAAGCCGCATTTCCTCAGCGCCGCAACCGTCTTGCCTGTCACCAGCGTGCCTGCTGGCATGCCGAAAAGCTCGCCCAAGGCAGCCCTGATGGATGGGGCCACCTGCACAACAACGTGCTTTTCCTTGTCATCAAGCGCAGCTACCACTTCATCAATATGCGACCTCTCCGAAATGGCGCCCACGGGGCAATTCAGTATGCACTGGCCGCACCTAATGCAGGCAACATCTGCAAGGTTCTTCTCGAAATATGGTGTGACATGCTCGTTGTGCGCGCGGGAAGCAAAATCAATGGCATAAACCCCCTGTATGTCTGCGCAAACTCTCACGCACCTGCCGCAGTTTATGCACTTGTTGTTGTCGCGTATCACCGCGGCGCCCAAGTCAGGCTTGTACTCCTTGATGCTGGCAAACCGCGCAGTCCTCATGCCGACTTCCTCGTAAATCCCGCACACTTCCATGTCGTCCTCGCGCTTGCACGCAGGCTCTGGCAGCATGAGCTCCATGTTCAGCTTCCGTGCCTTCATAACATGCTCATTGTTGGTTATTATCGAGGCGCCTTCGCGCGGCTTTGTGGAGCACGAGGTGACAAGCTTGCCGTCCATCTCCACCAGGCACACCCTGCAGCGCGCCTCTGGGAACAGGCTGGCATGGTAGCAAAGCGTTGGCACGTTGATGCCATTCTCGCGGCAGATGTCAAGCAGCGACTTATCGCCGTCCGCTTCCATTTCCTTGCCGTTGAGCGTTATCTTCATGATTTGGCACCCTTTTTCAGGTAATGATCATAATCAGCAGGGAAATGCTGCAGCGAGGTCAGCACATGGTTGCCGCAGGTCTGCCCAAGGCCGCAAAGGGCGGTCTCTTGGATGTGCAAGGCAAGCTCTGCAAGCACCTGCAGGTCCTTTTTCACGCCCTTGCCGTTCAGTATTTTCTTGAGCAGGTTGAGGATGCGAATCGTGCCCTCGCGGCAGGGCGTGCACTTGCCGCACGATTCATAAGTATAGAATTTTGCAATCGAGTAGGAAATATCCACCACATTCACAGTTTCATCCATGAAAATGATGCTGTACGCGCCATGGTGGCATTTTTCCACACAAATCGCCTCTGGTGTGATTGCCATGTTCTCGTCCACAGGCATTATCCCGCCAAAGCAGCCGAATGACATTGCCTTGAGCTTCTTTTTCGGCTGCGCGACATCTATCACCGTCGACATCTTCACTCCGAGTGGGAACTCGTACACGCCAGGATTCTTGATGTTGCCTGAAAGCGAGAACAGCCGGAGTGCAGGGTTCCAGTCGTCGAAAAGCACTGCCTGCGCCGCGCACGTGAGCGTCTCAACATTATTGATCACTGTCGGTTTGCCCCACAGGCCGCAGCTCGTGGGATGGGGAGGCTTCTGCATCGGCGTGCCTCTAAACCCCTGTATGGACTGAAGGAGGGCAGTCGCCTCGCCGCACACATATGCGCCTGCCCCGCGCACAATCTCAATCGTCACGTCCTCCATCTTCGTGCGCGCAAGCACATCGTCCGCCTGCTGCTGCAATCGCGGCCTCAGGTAATCATACTCGCCGCACAGGTAAATGAAGCACCTCTTTGCGCCCACCACATAAGCCGCGATAAGGAGCCCCTCCACCACCGTCTCAGCATTGTGCCTGATTATGAACTTGTCCTTGAAGGTGCCAGGCTCCCCCTCATCAGCGTTGCAGACCACGAAGCGCTCGTCAGCAGGCGCGTCGCGGCTTGCGCGCCACTTTCTCGCAGTGGAAAACGCCGCGCCTCCCCTTCCCTCAAGCCCCTTTTTCTCCAAAAGCTCCAGCACGCCATCTGGGCCCAATGTCCGCGCCTTTTCCAGCGCCTCCATGTTCGTCTGCCGCAATATCTGCATGTTTCCACTTCTTTTCCAGCCCTGCCCTTCAGCGCAGGCATTCACTTCTTTTTCACTTTCTTGTCTGCATGCGCCTCCTTCAGCTTCTTCAAAAGCGCCGTCAGCCTTTCCACAGTGAGCTTGGTGTGCGGCTCGCCGTTCACGAGCATTGCCGGCGCCTCGTCGCAGCAGCCGATGCACGACGTTTTGTAAAGCGAGAACATGCCGTCCTTGGTGGTGCCCCCGATTTTCACGCCAAGCTCGCCCTCCAGGAACTTCTCAAGTGCAGTGCCGTCTGCAAGCACGCAGGATGGCGAGCCGCAAAATTCGATGACATATTTTCCCTGCGGCTCGGTGTGGAACATGGTATAGAATTTCACCACCCCGTAAAGCCGAGCAATCGGGATGTCCTGGTCTATTGCAATCTGCTTGAGAATGTGCTCTGAGAGATAGCCATGCTTCTCCTGCGCCTCGTGCAGGATGTTCATCAGTATCCTGCTCTCTTTTTTTTCCCTTGCCATCAACGCACAAATTCGTTCGCACAGTTTATATTTATCGCCCCTGTACAATTGTCGAGGGGATGCAATGAAGTTCGCTTACGCACAAATTTCCGATTCGCTTTTCAGGCAGGAATACTCCCTTTCGCGCGCACAGGAATACATAGAGATGCTCCTCTACGCAACAATATCATTTTCCCTCCCTTTCCTTTTGGGGCATGAGCAGCTTCTTGTGGGTGCTGTGGTGAACTGCGCATTGGTGCTTGCCGCGCTCAACCTAAAAGGCGCGCGATTGCTACCAGTCATAATCCTCCCAAGCATAGGTGCCTATCTCGCAGGCCTCATCTTCGGCGCCGCCTCGACAGCGCTACTATGCATGCTCCCCCTCATCTGGGTGGGCAATGCCATTCTTGTGCTGTGCATAAAGTATTTCGTGCTTGGAGATGCAAATCCTGCTGGCTTTGCATCTGCAGACAAAGCTTTGCGAAGCTTTGTCTTCGACAAGAAAACAAACCGCATAGCCGCGCTTGGCATTGGCGCAACAGCAAAGGCAGCCTTCCTATTCATCGCCGCCTTCGCGCTCCTATCGTTTAGCATGGTGCCTGCAGTTTTCCTGACAGCAATGGGCATTTTCCAGCTCATGACTGCTGCAATGGGCGGCGCTGCGGCTCTCGCGCTTCAGGCTGGGAAAAAGAGATTTTTGGCAGCTTAAACAGTCTTCAGGAAATTCTCCAGTATCCTCCCGCCGTTCTCGGTGTGCCACACTTCCGGGTGGAACTGCACTGAAAAGAGCCTGCGCG
>CAZYTZ010000013.1:27281-29929 GCA_964650545.1 Microcaldota archaeon
CCGTTCTCGGTGTGCCACACTTCCGGGTGGAACTGCACTGAAAAGAGCCTGCGCGCAGGAAATTCCATTGCCTCGTGCGCGCAGGTGTCTGAGTGCGCGAGCGATACAAAGCCATCCGGCATTACCTTCACTTCGTCAAAATGCGACACCCAGGCATTGAAAGGCGTGGGCACGCCTTCAAGCAGCACTCCAAGCTTGTCAATCTCGATTTTCGACAAGCCATACTCAGCGTTCTTCCCCTTCACCACCTCGCCGCCAAGTGTGTGCGCAATGAGCTGGTGGCCAAGGCAGATGCCCAGCATGGGCTTGCCAGATTCCTTGATGAAATCGGGAAGCGAATGGAAATTGTCCTTGATGACAGAAGAAGGCCCGCCGGAAAGTATCACCGCATCAGCGCCATCAAGCTCTGCGCGCGCAACAGTTTTCGGTACAATCTTGCCTTCCTGCCCCAAATCCCGGCAGGTGCGCCAAATCACGTGGGTATATTGCGAACCCATATCAACTATCAATATCATGGAAATTACCTGCCATCCCCTGCCTGCCGTGCACCGCTTCTTTACTCCAGCTCCACGGTGGCCGGCGGCTTGTTTGTGATGTCGTAAAGCACGCGCCCCACCTCTCGTATTTCATTGGTAATTCTGGTTGAAATGATTTGCAGCACTTCGGGCGGGATGTGCGAGAAATTCGCAGTCATGCCGTCCAGCGAGCGCACTGCGCGCACCACCACAGTGTACTGGTAAGAGCGCTCGTCCCCACGCACGCCAACCGTCCTGGTAGGGAGCAGCGCGGCAAAATACTGCCACGGCTTTTCTATGGCGCCGCTTTCTGCAGCCTTTTCCAGTTCCTCTTCCACAATATGGCAAGCCTCGCGCACAATAACTGCTTTCTCAGGGGTTATTTCCCCAACAATCCGCACAGCCAAGCCAGGGCCTGGGAACGGCTGCCTCTCTGAAATTTCAGGGGGCAAGCCAAGCGCCCTTGCCACAATTCTTACTTCGTGCTTGTACAAGTCGCGCAGGGGCTCGCAAAGCTTCATGCCCATCTTCTCAGGAAGCCCTCCCACGTTATGATGCGACTTTATGGTGTCGCGGCTGCCCCCTCCGCTCTCTATCCAGTCAGGTGCAATCGTTCCCTGTATTAGGTAAGACGCTTTCTGCTTTTTCGCCTCTGCCTCAAAAACGCGTATGAACCTCTCGCCAATTATCTTCCGTTTCTCCTCGGGCTCGTCCACGCCTTCCAGCGCGGAGAAAAACTGTTTGGATGCATCCACAACATTAAGCTTCACGCCTGCGCGCGCCATCATTGCTTTCACAAGCCTAGCTTCATCCTTTCTCATCAGGCCAGTGTCCACGAACACGCAGCAAACATTCTTCCCAAGGGCGCGCGCGCAAAGCACTGCGGCAACCGAGGAGTCCACCCCTCCTGAAATGCCTATTATCGCTTTCCCGTTGCCTATGCTGGTCTTTATGGAGGAAACTGCCGTCCCTATGAATTTCTTCGCATTGAAAGGCATCAGTATCACTTCTTGTGGCGGTGCTTGTGCGCCGCATGGCGTTTTTTATGCGAAGTTGCTGGCTTTTTCTGCTGCTCAGCAGGCGCCTCAGGTTTTGGCTCCTGCTTGCCCTTTTTCCCAGCCATCCTGCTGATTGCGAACAATATGGCTGCAATCGCAGCAATCAAGCCGACAATGCCTGCCACCACAAGCCCCACTGCCATCTCATTTCCTTCAGGCTTTGCCGGCTGCGCTGGTTCCTGCTGCGGCTCTTCCTCGGATGGCAGCTCTGCCGCTGTCTCGTTTTCGCCCGGCACGATAGTGACTGCCGACATGTTTCCATAGAAGAACCTGTACTCTCCTGCCTTTACAGCGTTCACGTGCGCAATCCCGTCCTCGCCCGTGACGACCTCGATATTGCCGGCAGGCGTCTCAACCGAAAGCTTCTCGCCAGCCATGGGCACGCCGCCCCTGACCACTGAGACTTCGATGATTGACTGCCTTTGGGCAATGCCCGGTGCCATCACAATGGGGGATTCCTGCACAGGGGGCAGGATTTTCAAAAGCTCCACGTTCACTTCCTTGAATTCTGGCTGGGACAGGCTCCTCAGGAGCCTCTTCTCAACGAATCCGTCCGCAGCGTAGGAAAGCTCGTACTCCCCGTCCGGGAGGAACGACATTATGTAGTAGCCGTCCTTGTTCGGCGGCACTCTCTTGACTATGTTTCCGTTGGAATATGCGCCTATCGATGCGCTGGAAAAATCGTCCGGGCCGGTCATCTGCCCGTACACGCTGGCGTAAGAGATGAGCTGGCGCATGGTGTATGTGATGTTCTCGGACTTCGCCACCTCAAGGAGGTTCACGTGCCTGGTGTAGCCGCCCCTGTCCAGAAGCACGAAATAGGTGCCGGCGTCAAGCGGGAACTGCACCGTGCCGAATGCATCTGCCTTGCCATCGTAAAGGCGCACGCCGTCCTTCACAACCGTCACATTGGTGCCAACAGCAAGCGTCCCTTGCGAAACAGTGACCTTGATTCCCACGTCGTATGCGGACGCTGATGCAACGAAAAGCGCGAGCACCAGGAATGCAGCAAAGAACCTCACACAAACCACCTAGCCTCCCCTACCAATGCAAAACATAAAAAGGTCGCTGATGG
>CAZYTZ010000014.1:0-27549 GCA_964650545.1 Microcaldota archaeon
ATGTATAAAAGTGGATTAGCGTGTAATATACCCATGTGTTTATATACTCTTGCTGATACATAAATTGCCACATAATAGAAAATGGCACGGTGCACTCCATGGCAGAGGAAAAAACGCGCGAGGAAAAGGAATATGGGCTCCGCGCAGCGCTGCGCGAGTTTTCGGGCGAGAGCTGGCAGAGCGTGAGCAGGACTGTGAAGGGGCAGTTTCTGAATGCGAAGATAGAGGCGCACACTCTCAAGCTGCATTGCACCGATGGCACTGAGGAGAAGGCAATCGAGGGGCTTGTGGAAATAGGCAGGCCTGCGCTGCCCCTGCTCGAAAAAGAGCTGGACGGGATTTTTGACGAGTCCGCGATCAACGCTGCTCGCGCGATTGAGAGGATTGCGCCTGAAAGGAAGCTTTCCGCATGGGTGCGCCTGCTTTCCAGGCACCCTGAAGGGGTGTATGGGGACAGCAAAGAGGGGCGGGCGATAGACAATATCGTTTGGAACGTCTCGCAGTGCGGGAAAGAGGCAGTGCCGGAAATGATAAATTTCATAGGAAGCGAGAGGACGCCATACCGCAACCGCGGGAAAAAGGTGCTCGAGCAAATTGGCAAGCCTGCGCTGCCGGCGGTGAGGAAGGCGCTTTTGGAAGTCCATGGCGCAATCGAGGGGCTGAGTGGTGAGAGGCTCGAAAAGCTGAGGGAGCTTCTGAAAGAAAAGAATCCGGAGAAAATAATTGAGGAGGCCAAAGGCGGACTTGGTGAAGGCGAAATGGAGTTCCTGAGGCGCATGCTGCTCAAGGGGGCTGCGATAGAGGTCATAATGGAAGCGAATGACGCGGGCTCTGTGAAAGCGCTTGCGCAGGTTGCAAACGATTCCAACGAGGAGCCGCGGACAAGGTGGCATGCATGCTCCGGCCTTGAAACATTGAAGGGGCCGGCGGCTTTCAGCGCACTGATGGCGGCGCTTTCAGACCCAATTATGAGAAGCAGGGCTGCATACGAGCTTGGCGAGTTTGGGAACAGGCGGGCTGTGCCTGCGCTAATCAGAATGCTTGGCGATGACGATGCAGAAGTGCGCAAGGACGCCGCAGGGGCGCTTGGCAAGCTTGGCGACAGGCACGCGGTGCCTGCGCTCATATTCGCGCTTACGGACGTGGACGAATACACGAGGCTGCAAGCTGCGCAGGCGCTTGGGAAGATAGGGGATGCGCGCGCAAAGCCCCACATAACTGATGCCGTGAAATACTGGAGGAGTGTAAAGTACGCCTCGCGCGAATTCGCCATCGAGGCGGCAGGGCTGCTTGGCTGCACTGGCGCAATCCCTGACATGCGGGAGGTTTTCGCGGCAGAAGACGGGAGGTGCGCGATGGATGCGGCAGTCGCGCTTGGAAGGCTCAAGGACTACGAATCGTTCGAGGCCATGGAGGCGCGCTTCAGGGACGGACATGGCGCCCAGGCTATTGTGCGGGCTCTCGGCGAGCTTGGCGACGCGAGGGCAATACCGCTTCTGTCAGAAGTGCTTGCTGACAAGGAAAAATATTCGGATTCATACACACGCCGGGGGGCGGCAGAGGCGCTTGGCAAGATTGGCACGCTGGAGTGCGTGGATGCGCTCATTGCCGCGCTTGGCGACCAGGAGCAACACAGGTACAGCGGCGCAGGCGCAAGCAATGCGGCTAAGGATGCGCTTGCGGGGATTGGCGTGATTGCCGTGCCAAAGCTACTTGCAGCGCTTGAGAAGCAGGAAAACGAGGGGGAGATACGGAGTGCCCTGACAGGCATGGGCTTGCCCGCGGTTCCGCACATTGCCGGATTCCTTGAAGGCAACGCGAATGCAGAGGCAAAGGCAAGCGCAATTTTTGTGCTGGGCAATATTTCAAAGCAGGATAGCAACAAAGGCTGGGCAGATGTTTTCGAGGCTGCGCGCATCGTGCCCATCCTCGTGGCGCTTGCAGGGAAGCTGGCAGGCAGCGACGGGATAGCCGCCCTTGAAGTGCTGAGCGGCATGGGCGACGCGCGCGCAATGCCCCTGTTCGTCTCGAGCCTGAGAAGCAGCAATGACAGGATTATCAGGTGCTCCCTTGACGGGCTGAGAGAAATTGGTGCGGCTGCGGTGCCTGCGCTCGAGGCTGCGCTGCGCGAGCCTGCGCTCGTGGCAAAGCGCAGGGAGATAACCGATGCGCTTGGCAATGCGAGGAAGAAAGGCAGTGGCAATCAGGGCATTGCCCCTGCGGATGGGCTGCTTCCGGAGAACCTCGGATTGAAGCATTCGCTCGTGAGGCAAAGGAGGCTCGCGCAAAGCCCGGGCCAGCAGGTAAAGCTGCCAAGCAATGTGGCAAGAAGAATTCCAAAGCTGCAGGGTGCTTAAGATGAATGCGCTAAGCATGGTCAAGGAACTGGCCAAAAAAATCAGGGACGCGTGGATAGAGAGAAACATCAGCGAAGCCTGGGATATGGTGGACAGCGCGTATGCCAACCTTGGCAGGATGGGAGCCGTCGCCGTACCAAAAGTGCTGGAACGGCTCGAGAAAGCGGAGAACGGCGGAACCAACGGCACGGTCGTGAATCTGATTCTGAAAGAGATAGGCGAGCCTGCACTGCCGCACGTGCTTGACTACCTTGAAAGCAACGCTCCTTTGCTTCCGAAGATATGGCTGCTTGAAGCCAACGGCAATCTCATGCTCGGGTGGAAAACCTCCCCCGTCTATGACCGCGCGATGGGCATTATTGCGGGTTTTGCCAGGCTAGGCGGCCTTGCCATGGGCCGACCTAGCGATGTCCGCGCCATGCGCTTGACTGCGATTGAAATCCTTGGCAAGAGCGGAGATGCGCGGACTGCTCCGACTCTCGCGCCTGCGCTTTATGAGAACGACCAGAAAATTTTCAACGCTGCCAGTAAAGGGCTGATGAGAGCCGGTGCCCAAGGAGTCGTTGTGCTCGAGGCTGCGCTGCGCGAGCCTGCGCTCGTGGCAAAGCGCAGGGAGATAACCGAGGCGCTTGGCAATGCGAGGAAGAAGGCGCCTGAGCAGGGCCAGAGGAGCCAGCTTCCGGGCGTGGGGATTGAAGACTTGGGGCTCAAACAGTCGCTCGTGAGGCGGAACAGGCCGTTGGGAACTGTTGGGGCACCCAGGCTTCCGGCAAAGGCGCAAATTTCGCTTGTAGGTGCTTGAATGAACATCATTGAAAACCTGGAGTGGTTTGCCGAAACCGGGGGGGCTGTGCTTGGTCTCGCTTTTCGCCTGCTTGGAAAACTGAAGAGGCCATCTGCCCGCCAAGCGCTCCTGCTTGCAGCAGAGCATAAGGATTTCCGCTTGCATAACAAGGCACTAGAAGTGCTTGCCGACAAGGGCAAGGAATCCATACCTGAGCTTGAGAGGATAGCTGCCAGCGAGAAAAACGCCGGGGAAGTCCGAATGGCCGCAGTCTATTATCTCGGGAAAATCAGAAGCGATGAGACTGTCCTGGCGCTTGGGAGGCTGATGGAGCTGAAGGGCAGGCAACTTGACGACATGGAGCTTGCCTGGGGGGCGGCACAACAAATCAGGGAAATAGGCGGGGCGCACGCCCTTCCAATCGTTTGGAGGAATTTTGACAGGTTCAAGGATTCAGTATATGAGGAAAACATCAACTGCATTTTCGCCTCGTTCGGCAAGGCTGCGAGGGAGCTGGTGCTACAGCGCCTGAATGACCCGGAGCATGTTGGCAGGCGTTTTGAGATGCTGGAGATTCTGGAGATGCTGCGCAGGAAAGAAGGCAGGGCAGTGCCCAAAGTGGCGGTGGAAATAGGCGACATTGGCCTGGAGAGGTCGATTTTCAGGATGAATGCAAGACCCGCTGGGGCCGCAATGATGCCGCCTGCACGCGGAAGGAAAGCCGTCTTATAAGCTTTGGCTGCGAAAGCGCAGACGATGGGGGGTGATGAAAGGCGCGTGATGGCATTTGCCATTGTGGCACTTTTTATCATAGCCGCCGCCCTTGTTTTGTATATTGCCTTTTTGCCGCCTGCGGCTTGCGCAGGCTGCAATGCGGTTGTCTCCTTTGTCTTTTCCCCTGCTGCCGAGGGAGAGGTTGTTTCCTTCATCCGCTCTGCGCAGGAAAGCATTGATGTTGAGATGTATGTTTTCACCTCAGATGTGGTTGCGCGCGAGCTTGGCGAGGCTGCTGCGCGCGGCGTGAAGGTGCGCGTGATTATGGAGCCGCGCGTAACAGACACCCGGAAGCAAAAAATGTTTGACACGCTTACCGCGCTTGGCTGCGATGCGCGCTGGGCAAGCTTTGAGTACAAGCTCACGCACAGCAAATTCATCGTGGTGGACGGCAAGCGCGCGCTTGTGGGGAGCATAAACTTCTCGGAAAGCGCGCTGAATTACAACCGCGAGACGGCATTGGAAGTGCAGGGCGCTGTTGTGGCTGAGCTGGTGGCTGTTTTTGAGGAAGACTGGAAGAAGGCCGGCTAGTTCCTGCAAATGGTGATGCGCGGCATGTTTTTCTTCCCGCTGATGCTGACAAAAACGCCCGGGCCTGCCAGGAAGCGCTCGGATGCGTGCGCGCATGGCTTTACCCCCAGGGACTGGCGCAGCTCTGAAAGCGCGTGGGTGATTGATGGGGTGATTTTTGGCGGGTAGTGCGAAAGCAGTGCGCGCACCTTTTCCCTGCTCTTTGCAACCAGGGGGCTGTGCGCGTCAGTTTCCCAGATGTTGACTATTGCCCTGCTTAAAGTCAGGGCGACATTGGGTTCCAATTCAAGCAGCGCAAGGTCGAGCTTGCGGGTGAGATAGTTGAGCGCGGGGGCGCCAATGGCAACCACGCATATGGAATACGCGCCCCTGCCAAGCACGTCGCCCTTTCGCGCAAACGCAATGAGCGTGTTTATGGATTTTTCCATTTCCTTTATTTCAAATGGGCCCATGCTTTCACCAGATAAATGTCAGTTCTTGCAAGGCATTGGCAGCTGCCCTGGCTTGCCAGGCTTTGGCGCGCGCAAATCCTTGGTGTTCGGGAAGTCCTTTTTCATGTTTGCAAGCCGCTCCATGAAAGATGCCCGGGCTGCAAGCTTTATTTTTTCCATTGCCATCTGAAGCTTGCCGGCAAGCTGGGGCTCCTTTTTCGCAAACTCCTCCATTGCAATGATGATTTCGCCTGGCTTTTCGGATGATTTGCCAGTTTCAACTATTTTCTCGAGAATTTCCCCCATCCTGCCTATCCTGTTGCTGTCGTCCGCGCGCTTGAGGGCGGCGAGAAGCCCGGCAATGGTTGAGGGCATTTCCTTGCGGTGCGGTTGGACGAATGCTGCCCAGGCTGCGATTTCCTCGCGGAACTTGCCCAGCGGGCGGTCCAGGAGCATTATCATCCCCTCAATGTCGGCAAGCAGCTGCGGATCGCCATTGCCCTGCGCCTGCGCGCCCTTGACCACGGCATATGCGCCTGGGAGGTTGATGATAGTGTCGAAAAGCTCGGATGTCCTTGCGCTTGCAGGGCTGGCCTCATGCTGTTCAATAAGCAAATCCAGCACTGTTGCTGCGTGGGAGAGCTCGTTGCCTGTAACCATGTGATAAATAGTGGGGGTGCGTATATATAAAGCTTACTTCTTTTCCTTTGGCTTTTCCTTCTTGCCCTTTTTCCCCTTTTTCACGTCCTTTTTCTTCCCCTTCATGCCCTCAAGCGTTATTTTCACGCTCTTTTCGTATGACGCGCGGCCTTCTACCTCTATCTTTTTGCTCTCCTGCACGCTTTTGAGAAGCATGGGGCCTTCAGTCATGGAAAGCGAGAGGGGCTGGCACTGCTCTTTTTTCTTTGGAGGGGCAATGATTTGCGCGTGGTCGAACGGCGAGACTTTCGGCGCAGGGGGCTTGTGCTGAAGCTCGGGCTCTTTATGTTCCTTCTTCTTGGCAAACGTTCCCTGCATGCTGTGTTGTTGGGCGCGCGGTTTAAAAAGTGTTTTGGGCATAAGTAAATGGAGGCATCTTTTGTGGTTAGTGGCATCAAGCGGGCGCTTGTAAGCGTATGGGACAAGAGAGGGGTTGCTGCCTTTGCCAAAAGGCTTTCGGCTTGCGGAGTGGAAATCATATCCACCGGAGGCACTGCAAAGCACTTGCGCGAGAATGGCGTGAAAGTGCGCGAAGTGTCAGACCTCACGGGCTTCCCTGAGCTGTTTGAAGGCAGGGTGAAAACGCTGCACCCCAAGATACATGGCGGCATACTTTACAGGCGCGGAAAGAAAGAGCATGTGGAGCAGGCTGAGAAGAACGGCGTTTCCCCCATTGACCTGGTGGCTGTTAATTTGTACCCCTTTGAGCAGGTGGCAGGCAAGGAGGGCGTAAAGCAGGAGGAAGCGATTGAGATGATTGATGTTGGCGGCCCGGCAATGGTGCGCGCTGCTGCCAAGAACCATGAGCATGTGGTTGTGGTGGTTGACCCTGACGACTATGATTGGGTGGCGTCCGCATTGGAAGGCGGCACGGGGATTGAGGAGAAAAAGAGAAAAGAGCTTGCGCTCAAGGCATTTGCAAGGACATCAAGCTACGACGCTGCAATCTGCAGGTATTTGTCAGGCGCGCTGAAGGATGAGCTGTTCCCTGATTTCCTGGAGATGCGCTTTGAGAAGACATACCATCTGCGCTATGGCGAGAATCCCTCGCAGCAGGCTGCGGCTTACAGGATACTTGGAAGGACCAGCATATTCGAGTCGCGCGTGTATGAGGGAAGCAAGACAATGAGCTACAACAATTTCCTGGATGCTTCCTCTGCATTTTCGCTCATCCGCGAGTTCAAGGACGAGGTTGCAGCAGTCATACTGAAGCACAACAACCCTTGCGGCGGCGCCGAGGGGAAAACGCTTGAGGAAAGCTACTTGCGCGCGCAGGCATCAGACCCTGAGTCGTCGTTCGGCGGCATTGTGGCATTCTCGCGCAAGCTGGATGTGGCGACTGCGAAAGCAATTGGCACAAAGTACCTGGAAGTTATTCTTGCGCCGGGCTTTGAGCCTGGGGCGATTGAAATTCTGAAGCAGCGCGAGTCGCGCAGGATACTTGACATTTCAAACCTGTGGGACCAGTCTGCTGAAAGGGCGGTTGAGTTCCGCTACATTGTTGGCGGCATGCTCTACCAGGGACGCGACCCGGGGATTTATGAGAAGCATGAGATGAAGGTGGTGACCAAGAAGCAGCCGACAGAGCAGGAGCTGAAGGACTGCTACTTTGCCACGAAATTCACAAAGCACATAAAGTCAAATGCCATTGCGATTGCGAAAAACGGGCAGCTTGTGGGAGTGGGCGCAGGGCAGATGAGCAGGGTGGATGCATGCAACCTGGCTGTTGAGAAAGCCAAGAGGCACGGGTTCGAGCTGAAAGGCACATCTGCCTCCTCCGACGCGTTCTTCCCGTTCCCGGACGGCGTGGAGGCGCTCGCTGCCGCAGGCATTTCCTGCGTTGTGCAGCCGGGCGGCTCGGTGCGCGACAAGGAAGTTATTGATGCCGCGGACGCGCGCGGCATTTCCATGGTATTCACAGGCAGGAGGCACTTTAAGCACTGAGGTTTTTTGTGAAAGGGGATATCGCACTTTTTATCGGCCGCTTCCAGCCCTTGCACAGGGGGCATGTTTTTGCTTTGCGCTACATTGCCGCGAGGAGCAGGAAAGTGCTGGTTGTGATTGGAAGCGCGCAGGAAAAAAAGACTGAGAGAAATCCGTTTTCCGCGCGCGTTAGGAAAGCGATGATGCGCGCAGTGCTTGTGAAGGAGAAGCTGGCGAAGAAGTGCAAAGTTTTCCTTTTGCAGGATATTCCAAACGATTATGAGTGGGTGTCTTACCTGGATGCGCACGTGCCGCGCTATGATGTTTGCTTTTCAAACAATGCGCGCGTTTTGAAATTGATGCGGCGCTCGGGGAAGAAAGTCGCGCGCGTGCCCTTGCTTTCGCGCAGGAAGTACCGCGCAACGAAAATAAGGAAAAGAATGCGCGCGGGAAAAGAATGGAGAAGCAGGGTGCCGAAGGCTGCACAAAAAAGAATCAGGAAGATTTGACTTCCGCCGCCTCCACCACTGCGATGGCGGGGCCCTAGCCCTTGTTTTTATTCCTTTCGACACAGAAGAAAAGCATGGTGCCTGTCTTCGGCGGAGAGAAGCAGAACATCTTCTTACGACGAGAGCTGCCTCCAAACATCTTCAAACTCAGGCACGCAGATTACCTTCTCACAAAAAAACAAATGGCTAATATTGTAGGGGGAAACGCGCCTGCTGGAAAGAAAGGCAAATACGCTGGCTTTTGGGAAGAACATCCTGATAACCGAACGCCTGCCCATAGGCTGCGCAAGGCAATATCCGTAACGGTTGGCACTGCGGCAGCAGTGGCTGCGCTTTATTTCTCCAACAAGGCATTGGGGATGGATTTTTTGAAGGTTGATGACCTGGAATGGCTGCTCTCCTGCGCAAAGGACTATGCACAAAGCTTCAGGGGAGCGGGAATGGTGGGCTCCATTGCAAGAGTGGCGATTGGCACAGTTGCATTCTCAATCATTGCCACTGTCGAGGCAGTAATAGGCGTCTTGGCGTATACGATAGGGATTGTGGCAGCTAGGAACCCCGATGCCGCCCCAGATCCGCCTGCCTGAGAAAAGAAAGGGTGTAAATGATGCCTGCCCATTTGGAAAACAATCCAAAGAAAGCAAACGGGCAGGGGAACCCGCAGCTTCCATCGCGAACCGTTGCAGGCAAGACCCGCGAGTGGTTTGGCAGGCTCCTTGAGATTGTGCCTGTAAAGAAAAACGCTCCGGCAGAGCAGAAGCCAACAATGCTGAGAATGGACACAGAACAGCTAGACGCCGTCATCCGCGCAATTAAAAGGTGGGACGGCAGGGCGAAAGAAATGCACGTTGAATGGTGGGTCAGGAATCTTGAGAATATAGATGCTGGGGATGCCTTGGAGATCATCAGGGAACTGTGCAGCAATAGGGGGGCATTGAAAACAGCCCTCCCAAATCCATCAAATTTTTTGGAAAAAGTCGCAAGAATCGTTTCCAAGAAGGAAGGGAAATGCAACTGGGACATGCTGCGGTATGCTGTTAACGTGTTCGAGAAAAAACCAGTCAGCATGGAGGAAGTTTTCAGAAGATACGGCCATATTGCACAGCTTCCGCCCCCTACTTTTAGCTATGAGGCCTACCTCAAAGAGAACTTGAGAAACACCCACAAGGCAAGGGCACGGAATCTGGCACGAAAGACCCTCTGGCGAATCACGATACCGTTGGCAATAGTTTCGACCCTTGCGGGCAAGCCCATAATTGACGCCCTGATCACTGCCCGGGAAAACGCCGTTTGGAACCCGTCGGACCAAAAGACTGAACTGGTGCACCGGCCAGGGCTTGTTCCGGAAATAACGTATGTTTATGTTCCGCCAAGACTGGTGGCCCACAAAAGGATGGTAAAGAAGGAAAGCAGGGCAATGTATGAAAAAAGGGAGAAGATAATGGCAACGACTCAAAGTGAACGTGATGAGTATAACTCGCTGCTCAAATCATATGCCGCAGAACAGCTGAAGGAAAATCTGTCGCTTACCGAACTGCAGAGATACAAGCTCGAAAGACTTGCGGAAAGCGGCAATCCGGCGTATTTGAGCGGGAATCTCCCCATACCGTCGTCAAAAAGGCTTATGCAGATCATGAACAATCTCAACCCGAAATCAGAACTCCTGAATGCCGCTGAAAGAAAAAGGCAGGAGCTGTTTGCGGACGAAAAGAAGGACGGGCTGAACCTGGTTTACGGGACGCTGTGGGCCGCGCTTTCAGGCTTATTCACTGTAGTGGCGTATCTGCTATCGAGCTATGGCCTGCGGCGCCTTGCAGACCGTTCAATAAGAAAAAATAACCAAAAAGCATGAACGAAAATCTGCATAACCCCTGTTTTTATTCCTTTCGCCACAGGAATATTTGCATGGCTTCTTCATTCAGCAAGAAAGCTATGGGCACGGCAAAAGCGCAGCCTAGCGTGCAGAAGCAGGAAATGGCAGCAGGCAGGCCGCCTGCTTTCTGGAGCGCGCTTTTACAGGCTGACGGCCCTTTGAAGAAATGCGAGCCGCAATCAGCCAGCGTTGAGCGCTTGCCGGAAAAGGACCTCAAGGCAGTCTGCGCTGCGCTCAAGAATGTGCACATTAAATCGGATGGCTTGGACTACAAGTGGTGGCTGGAGAACGTATGGCGCTTCCACCCGCACGACGCCCTGCAGATATCCTATGCGCTGATCAAGAGGCTGGAATACGTTGACATGCCTGATTTTATAGAAAAAATAAATGATGCCAGCGGAAAAATGGATGACCCGAAAGTCGCGTGCAAAATTGCCGGCATGTTAATACGGGACAAAAGGTGCGTGGACACAGCCTGTAGCATGCTGGAGAGGGACATTGGAAAGTACCCCTCTGAAGAGGCTGCAGAGGCCATTTTCCACGGGCTGGACGGCGACGGGAAGGCCAGGGTTGCAAAGCTCATATGCAAGCTGCCCGTTGCGCACCAGGCAAGGCCGGTAAGAAAGGCGATAAAAAGCAAGGATTTGGAGGTTGCGGAAATAGGTATGGCGCTCATGGAAAACCAGCCAAACCGCGAAATAGCCGCCATGCTAAGAAACGCGATGACTTTCAGGACAGACATGCCTGCAATGCTCAGGCTGGCAAGCAGGATGCGCACCCTGCCGAAAAAGCTGCAGGTTGCTCCGATGATAGAGGCAGTTGCCCACAGTGACCCGGAAATCGCCAAGATAGGCAAGGAGTTTTTGCAGGGAAGAAGCAGGCGCGTATGGGCAAAGGCAATCAATAGGGCAATGGAACTGCAGGGCCCGGAGGCAATCCCCCTGATGGGGCACATCGCAGAGCAGCCGCCTGCAGTGCGAATGCAACTTCTCAAAAACGCCATCATGAACACGCATGCAGGCATAGCACTTGAGGGCGTGAGGCTGCTTGGCATGGAGGGGCCCAAGATTGCTGGCAAGGTGGCAGGCAAGGCGCTCGGCTGCATTGTGCAGAAGGAGGCGGCGTGCAAGCTGTTCGGGCTGCTTGGGCATGTCAAGGAAGGTAAAAGGGCTGCGCTGATAAGGAATGGAATTGATAATGGAGGAGATGTCGGAAAGGCCGCTTTCTCATGCATAAGGCTTGCGCCAAAGGAAAAGAGGGCAGGGCTTTTCCACTATGGGTGCGTGGAGCTCTTTTTGCCAAGGGGCAAGGAGCCAGATGAGCGCGAGAAGGAAAGGGTGTTTGGCATCCTTCCGCAGCGGGAGAAGGCGGCAGTGGTGCTCATCGGGATAGGAGACGAGGACAAAAACATCAGGCACGCGTTTGCCAGCCTGATGGGCAGGCTGGACCTGAAGGGCCTGAGGCTGGTGATTCCAAAGGCGCTGCGCAGCGAGGATTCGCGCGTGTTCAGGCATGCCTATGACTTGCTGAGGAAGATGGGCGAAGGAGAGAGGGAAGGCATGTGCGACCTCACGGCAGGGGAGGCGCTAAGCGCGCTTGGCAAGGAATGGATGGACGGAGTTGGAATCAACACGAGCTTGGCAAGGTGCATGGAAAACAATTCAGAGAGGAGGGAAATTGAGGAATCCGGGGAGAACACCGTGGCAAAGCACAGGGCAGTGCTGCTCACGCCATACATGAGGGAAATCGAGAGGGAAAAAGCTGCAGAGGCATCGTGCGACGCGTTGGGGGAATTCCTGCGCGAATCGAGATTTGACATCAGTTTTCTTGGCAATGATTACATAATGCTCATCCCCTTCCAGCCCGAAGCAAGGCGGGAAGGGCTTTACGAATTGGCGGCAAAGGCAGTTGCAAGGGCGCTGAAACCATCCATTATAGATGAGAGGAGAACCGAAAACGGCCTTGGGATTTTGCTTGCCGAGTCAATAGCGCGGCTGCCGGAAAAGCACAGGCCCGCGCTTTACGAGCTGCTTGAGAACGAAATCAACTTTTCGGTAATGGAGAGCATGTGGTCGGATTTGCACCCTGAAAGGCTGATCCGCGCGCTTTCGCACCTCCCGCGGGAAACCCAGGTGAAGTACGCACGCAGGCTTTCATATTGGGGCAATGAGGAGCTGATGGAAAAGCTCATGCCGGGCGTGCTGAGGCTAATCCGCGCTTAAAAGCCCTGCGCCGTGAGTTTAATCTGTGTTTTAGGGTGTAAATTCATAACTATCTTTATATACTTTTCGACACAGAAAAAGAGTGGAAGCGCAGTTATTAGTAATGATATTATAGGGGGAACTATATGAGCCTGAATCCCGGCATGTCAAACGGAAGCGCAAAAGTCACGCCCGTGCAGGTGAGCGGCGTCAGGATTTTCCTGCCAAGCAAGCTGCTTGAAAAGGCAACCTTCCTGAAGCACGCAATACCGAATTACAAAAACTTCGGCAACCTTGGCACGTTCGGCACAAACTGCAAGGGAATCCCCGGGACGGGGAAAACGGAATTCGTAAGGTTCATTGCTCAGGAAACGAACGCGTTTTTCTATTACATGCCGGTGCTGGAGTCGCCAGATGCGATAATCGACGTGATGACGGATGCCCGCGAGCAGGTGAAAAAGAGCGGCACCCCTGCAATCCCGCTCTTCGACGACATAGACTACCTTGGCAAAAGAAGCGAAGGCACAGTCAACCAGCAGAACAGGGCGATACTTGCCGCGCTTCTGAGGGAAACGCAGAGCAAGGAAAACCCGGGCGTGTTCCCTTTCTTCACCACCAACGAGGCGGAAATGATAGACGAGGCCCTGAACCGCCCGCCGCGCATCACAATACCCATTGACTTCATACCGCCCACAAAGGCGGAAAGATTTGAGATGATAAGCGCCATAGTGGACGGGGCTGAGCTGAAGAACTTCGAGTGGAGCAAGGAAACCCGCCAATACACTGCGGAAATCACCTATGGCTACGTGCCTGGCGACCTGTTCGGGATTGTGCAGACCGCCACCATTTTCGCCGACAGCAGGAAGTCCAAAAAAGTGGAGGGCGTCGATGTGGATAGGGCAAAGTCCTGGCTCCGCGCGTCCGCAATCAGGGACATGCCTTTCATCGAGCCAAGGGCAAAGCTCGAGTCGCTTGTGGGCGAATACATACTGCCTGCAAAGGAGCTGCTTTGCGGGCTTGCCGCAAGGATTGACGCTGGCTCGCTTCTCATACTCTACGGCCCGTCAAGCTACGGCAAGAGCAAGCTTCTGGAGGCTGTTGCCGAGAAATTCGGCTTCAACGTGGTGGTGCTCAACCCGGCGCACCTGATAAGCAAGTGGGTGGGCGACCCTGGCAAGGCCATAAAGAACGCAATCGACAGCGCGAGGAACGCCGCGCCCTGCATTTTGATATTCGAGGAGGCTGACGGCGTGATGAACCCTGAAAGCCCTTGGAGCAAGGAGTGGGTGTCAGTGCTCAAGGCAGAGACCTCGCAGCGGGTGGAGGGCGTGATGTTTGCGATGTGCGCAAACAACCCAACGAACTGGGACAACGCAATACTCAACCGCTTCAAGAAAATATGCCTACAAAAGGCAGGCTCTGGAGACATGAGGCTGATAATAGAGAGCAAGCTGCCCAAAGGCCACAATGTGGACATGGGCGAGCTGATGCAGTACGTCAATTCAAGCACCATAAACCCGCGCATGGTGGAGGATGCATTGAGGGACATTGTGGATGAGGGGCAAGCAGTCACCACCGGGCTGCTGCGCGAAGTGCTGATGAAGAAGAGGCCGCCGGCAGACATGACGGAATGGGAAAGCGTGAGGAATTCCGTGGGCGACGACTTGGAATCGTTCAATGTGATAAGGAACTACAGGAACAACAACGGATTGGTAAAGGTGGGATAGATGGCATTGGTGCAGGGAAGCGGAAAGGCAAATGACAACGGGCCGCAGATGGAGCAGCGCAAGCCTAGCGCAATCGTGCAGGGAAAGCTGCTTGACCCGAACATGAGGGAATGGGTGTGCACCTACAGGAGGGGCGATGGCAAGCTTGAGACAAAGACGCTTCTGGTGCCCAAGTTCCTTGTGGCGGCAATCCACAACCCCGGCGAGCAGGGCATGGACGCGCTTTCCGTGATGCACGGGCTTAGCTCGTTTTTCAGCAAGGAAGTGGCAGTTGGGCTTGAAAGCGTGAACCTTGGCAACGGGCTTGACGTGCCTGCAAGCATACTTTCCGCGCTCATCCACCGCTCATACGAAGTGCATGCGCACCTTGCGGCAGCTGACAGGAAGCACGCAAAGGAGCTCTTCCTTGACGACCCTGAAGTGAAAAGGCTGATGAGGATAGTGGCGTCCAACATGACGGGCAAGCCGCTTGCCGAGATTGTGGAGCTGGACCCTGAAAAAACATTGATTACAGTCACTGAAACCAAGCACAGGATAGTGCAGGAAACCCCAGGGGAAGACGAGGGCTACATGAGCAGGAAAGTGACCAAGACCACGCAGAAGCCGACCGTGAAGCTTGAGACAAAGACAATGCAGTGCGAATGCGGAAGCCACACGGAGCCGCGCGAGGTATCGGTCCCGGTCGGGGCAAGCGTGGAGACCTCGCAGGTGATACGCGAGGAGAGGATAAGGCGCATGCCTGATGTTGGAAAGTCGCTTGAGAACGTCTTTGACAAGATAGAGGAAAAGGGCAGCGGGAAGCTGGATCTTGACCAGAGGAATGCGGTGGTGCAGCACATCAATTTGACATATGTGGAAAACCCGCAGGACAGGCTGCCGGTCATCCCGAAGCTTGACCCGAATTCGGGCGCAGGGTGGTGAAATGAGCGTTTCGGTAACAAGGACCACGAACCAGCTGCGAGGCGACCTTGCAGCCTCGGTTGCAAGGATGCGCAACTTCCGGAGGCACAGCGTCTCTGACGGCAAGATAGAGAATGGCGAGATGAGAAGGTACAGGCTTCTTGTGGCAGAGGCCGCTTCGCTTGGCGAGGCTGTTGAAAACCCGAAGGTAGCGCGTCCGCTGATTGAAAGGATAGGCAACGTTTTCTCAGGCCCCCTCAAGGGGGATGACTCGCTGCGCGGGTACGACAGCTCGCAGAACGGGTGGTGGCTCTCTATAGACGCCGGAAAGGAGCTTGTGACCGCGCTGCGCCTTCTGTCCATGCACCAGCTGCACGGCGCGTTTTCCGGGGAGCAGGACACTTTCCACGTTTTCCAGGGGTTCAAGTCAAGGTTCGAGGACAGCAGGGAGGAGAGGAAAGGCGACTTGTTCCTGCAGCCCGCGTACGGCGGGCTTTGGCTGCCTGAGAACTACATGGGCCCGCTGCTTGTTAATGAGACTGGCAACAGGCACCTTGTCCCTGTGCCAAACGGGGACAGGATAACGCTCAAGGTGGATTGGTACCCTGACGACGGCACTTCGGGCGTGGAAGAGGTGAAGCGGCTGCTTTTGGCGGCAGAGAAGCTGGGCTACTTCTACGCGGAGTTCGAGATGCCCGGAGTTTTTGACTACAAGGAACTCAAGAAGGAATACGGCGGCAGGATTGAGGCAATACGCAAGGCGGAGCAGAAGGATTACGAAAGCGTGATTGCCAGGGTGCCCATAAGCAGGGTGTCCGAGCTTGTCCTCCCAAGCGCGCTGGACGAGTTCTCGTTCCGCCAGAGGAACCTTGAGGAGGCGGGCGGACTTGTTGATGCGGAAGGGGCGCTTTGTAGGTTTGACTGCGTGTCTTTGGGCTTCACCGAGCGCATCAACATGGTGATGGAGGGCAAGGAAGGCGACTTTGCCGTGACTTTCGGGCTTTTTGCCCCGACTTCGGCTGAAATCGGCAAAAGGGGAACCAAGGACAATGAGATACTCTCGATTGCAGGAAGAATCGCCGGACTGCGCGGCGACGTGGAGAGGACGAATGCCTATTGCCTTGAGGTTGCCGAAGGGAAAGGCGCCCACTACGTGCACAATGCAATCACGCTTCCAGGGGGCAGCGAATACGTTTTCTGCGCGAATGACGACAGCCCCAGGTGGGGTGGGCAGTGATGAACTCCGCCTTGAAAGCGGAAAAGCGCGCAAGCGTTCCCAAATCCCCAGAAGGCACAGTGGCGGGAAGGAGGAGCGGTTTTTGGGGAAGGCTCATTACGGCAGCAATGGTTCCGCGCAAAAAGCCCGAGCCAAAAGCCGCAGAAATTGTCTTGCCGGTTTCTTACGAAAGCATGGTGGAAATAAAGAGGGCCATATGGACGGGGGACATTGAAATCAACGGCATGGTCATGGAATGGGTTTCTAAAAACCAGGGGCTGCTTGACGAGAAATACATGGGTCAGATAGCCAATGCCGTTTCTCAGGCAGTGACTGCAAGCGACAGGCCTGCAATGCGCATGTGCGAAGCGGTTTTGGCAAGCACGCCGGGCATAAAGAAGGCAGTCCTTGCCGAGCTGCTTGAAAACACCTGGAGCCCGTTTGTCTACGACCGGGCATTGGAGGAAATCTGGAAATTCCCATTCGCAGAAAGAGGGGAGCTTTACCGGATAGCAACGGACAACTTGGACATGATGCATATTGACGAACGCTATGGAATGCGCATCATGAAACGTTATGCCGGATGGCGGATTAAAAATGCATTTCTCCGCCTTGCCAGAAAGCTTGGGGGCAAACAGGAGGGCGAACAGCAATGAAAACCATTTCCTCCCAAAAGAAAACCCTCTCCAATGTAGCAGAAGGGACGGTGGCAGGCTCGCCCCTCAAGGACTGGCAGGCGCTTTTGGAAAAGGACGTGCCTGTGAAAAAGAAAAATCCACATGCTCAAAAAAACGTAGCGCGGCTTCCAGTAGAGCAGATGAAGAATCTGAAGGCTGCTTTTGAATTTGAAGAATCAGGGCTTGCGGCTCTGGCTTTCTTGGAAAAGGAAATTAGGAAAATAAGCGTGGATGATTGCAGGCAACTTCTGGAATGGGCGTTTGGAGGACAGGAAATTGTCGCGCTTGAGGCGGTGAAGCTGATTCCTGGGATGCATGAGGAGGAGAGGGCTGGACTGTGGAAAAAAGCACTTGGGAGTGAATATTATGAGGTTGCGGTTGAGGCGGTGAAGCTGATTCCTGGGATGCATGAGGAGGAGAGGGCTGGACTGTGGAAAAAAGCACTTGGGAGTGGGCAGGTGCCTGTTGTGCTTGAGGCAGTGAAGCTGATTCCGAGGGTGCCCGGGGGGGAGAGGGCTGGGCTTGTGAAAATTGCGCTTGGGAGTAGGTGGTGGTTTGTTGCGTGTGATGCGGTGAAGCTGATTCCGATTGTGCCTGAGGAGGATAGACTGGGATTGGTGAGGGCTGCGCTTGGGAGTGAACATTATGAGGTTGCGGTTGAGGCGGTGAAGCTGATTCCGATGATGCCCAAGGGAGAGAGGGTCGGGCTTGTGGAGGCTGCGTTTGGGAGTGGGCAGGTGCCTGTTGTGCTTGAGGCAGTGAAGCTGATTCAGAGGGTGCCTGAGAGAGAGAGGGTTGAAACGATGAAACTGGCATTCGAAATCAATGCAGAGGAGGGCGAACAGAAATGAAAACCTTTTCCCCCCGAAAGAAAATTTCCCCAGATGTGGGTGCAGGCACCATTGCCGGCAAAAATCTCGGGAGCTGGCAGCTTCTGGAAAAAGACGTGCCTGTGAAAAAAGGCATGCCAAAAAAGCAAGTGGTGCGCCAAAGGCTGACCAATGAGGAGCGCTCGGATCTTATAGGCATGCTCGTCCGGAATGACGAAAGGTCATTTGCCATCCTGAGGTTCCTGAGAAAAAACGCATGGCGGCTCAGTGAAGAAGACGTCAAAGACCTTCTTATGGTTGCCGGATCGACCAGGAACGCCAGCTTGACAAAAGCCGCCTACAAAGTGGGCGAAAAGATAGCCAATGAGCCCAGCTTCAGGCTGGCAATCAGGCAGCTTGCATGGAAGGCAGGGGAAAATGGGATTGCCCGCAGGCTTGCGCCCCTTGCGTCCGCAATAGCCGGCCCGATTGCGCTTCCTGCCAGGATGGCAAGGAAAACCTGGGACGCGCTGAAGATACTTGACGAGAAGAGGGGGCCCGTCGGCTCGGGTTTTGTTTTCTTCGAGGCGTGCGCTTTTTGCCTTGGAGCGGCAGCCATATTCGTCCTGGAGAAGGTCAGCGTCTTGGGGGCTGACTCCAACATGCTTATGAACGCCATATTGGGGGGAGTTGCAGGAAGCGTGATTGGGATAATGCCTTCGGTCGCGTTGAACGCCTTGGTGTCCAACGTGCCAGGAAAAATTCTTGCAACAGCCTTCGCGTTTGCGGCAGGGCTGGCCTGCGTGCCGACC
Source organism: Microcaldota archaeon (assembly GCA_964650545.1). GTDB lineage: Archaea > Micrarchaeota > Micrarchaeia > Anstonellales > Anstonellaceae > UBA10161. The sequence goes on from CAZYTZ010000014.1 coordinate 18,224, forward strand.
AACATAGTCTTGAACCTGCTGAAGCTCCCGTATGATTTCATTGCGGGAAACGGAGGGCGTGAAAGATGAAGGCCCTTCCCTCCAAGGCAACCCGCGCGACTATAGACATCGTCGACTCATGCAAAAACAGGTGCATAATCTGCTCAAGAACAGGCACGCGGCGGCTTGCGCGGGTGCTTCCGTTTGAGAGCTTCAAGTCAGTGCTTGAAGAGCATCCAAAGCTTGAAAGGGTTGCAATAGAGGGGGGCGAGCCGTTCCTCCACAGCGACCTTGTAAGGATGCTGAACCTGTGCTTTTCAAAGGAAGTGCCTGTGGACATTTCCACGAGCGCGACAGTGTGGCGCGAGGACGTTGTTGGCGCGCTTAAGGCAAACGCAGGGCGCTACAAGCTGCAAATCCACCTGCCTGCGGCAGATGCACAAAGCTACAAGGCATTCACCTTCAACGAAGCGTGGGATAGCGTGCTTGCCAATGCGCAGAAGTTTGTTGAAATGCTCGGCAGGGAAGCGCTTTGGATAAGGACAACTGTCTGCAAGGAGAACATTGGCAGCCTGCCAGGCGTCGCAAAAATCGCAAAGGAACTCGGCCTCAGGCTGCGCATCGGGCTTTACCTGCCGATGAAAGGGAGCCGGGCGACGCAGCTTACCGGAAGCGAACGGGATTCGGTGTCGCTTTACTCGGCTGCGCTTGCGCAGATGGGCGTGAAGGCCGACTTTATGGGATTTTCCGGAACCAGCACAAAATGCCCGGTGCTTGCGGCAAGATACGGATTTTCGCTGATTAAGGGAGCGTGTGCCGGAGAGAACGGCACGGAGATTTACGTTGACGCAGGCGGCAGCGTGCATGCCTGCGAATTCCTGAGGGGATGAACATGGCATTTACAGGCACATTGAGAGTTTGGCCAAGCCAGGGGGGCGGAAGCGGCACCACTGCGGGCAGGCCAGCGTCTGACTGGAAGCTTCTTGGCAAGGAGCCGGTGAAAAAAGGCGAGCCTGAGAGGAATGTGGAAACCGCCAGGGTGGCTGAGAGGGAATTGGCTGTGCTGGCAAACGCCACCCTCAAGTACAAGGCAAACTGGCAGAATATACTGAAGATCATTGATGGCATAAAGGGGAATCTGCACCCGGACGACGGGGAAACCATTGCCAATGGGCTGCTCCACAGCCACAAGTACCCGGTTTATTTTGCCGGAATACGGATGTTGGCGACATTGCCGGAAGGGAAGGCGCCGCAATTGCATTCGGAAGCGGCATACAAGCTGCAAAACTGCTTCAGGGAATTCCCGGAGGATTGGGTTGGCGAGGCGGCAGACTTGGTGCAATTCATCCATCCCAGGTACAAAAAAGAGCTTGTAGAGCAGGGGATGGAAATCTGGTGGGATCCGGAGATACGGCAGAAGATAACGGCAAACTGGAAAAGCCTGCCAATCGAGGCGCTGCCCGGGCTGATCAAGGCTGCAAGGGAAAGCGAGCTTCCAGACATTCAGCAGCTTGCACGGGAGATGATGACGGAATATTCCAAGAGCAAGGATGGAAATGAAAAGCAAGCTTGAAATTGCAAAAAAGAACGGCGCTCCGCCTTCCCCAGTGCAAACTGTTGCGGGCGTGCCGGTTTCCCGCTGGGAGATTCTGGGGGAGAATGCCCCGCTGAAAAAACCTATTGCGCAAAATGGCGCTGTGCTGGAAAGGCTGGAGTCGATGATGATGGTGGGCTTGAAATCATCTCTTCTTGATCAAAAGGCCCCCTTGAACAGGGAAACCATGGATTGGGTGAAGGCAAACATAATGCTGCTCAATCCGGATGACCGGGTCGCCCTGTTGAGGGCAGGGATAGTCGGCTGTGGCAATTATTCCCCCAGGCAGTGGGGCGAGTTCGTGCGATTGGCAGAAAACATCCCTGAAGAGAAGAGATGGGAAGTTGCGCTGGTAAATGACAGCTGGTCTCTTTTCAACGATGCCCATCACATACTTGTCATGAATGAAATGGGGGAATCTTGGGAGCACTCGCCAATAAGGCTGTCGCGCCGGATAGAAAGGCTTGGGGGGGAAATCGGGGAAGTTACTGATAAGAGCCTGCTCACTTTTGGCGAAAACGGGAATTTGAGGGACTTGTTCGCAATGAGGGCGGCCGTGCTTAGGGCAATAGGCAATATGGGCGAGCCGAAGCGCTCTGAAATGTACAGGATTGCGCAAAGGAAGATAATCGGGCAGCTGAGCGGCAAAAGTACCTTTGCCCAGTTCGAGCTTCTCCACCTAATGGGGCTATTCCCTTACGAATTCCGCTTTGGGCCGATAATGGCTGCGCTGAATGTGAAGCAGCGGGGGGACATGATGGTTGCCCTGGCTGACGCTGCCTTCCTGCTGAAAGGGGAGGAACTTGGCAAGGCCGTGATTGCTGCTTCTGAGTATCAAGACCCGTCTGTGGCAAGCCATGCAATCGAGCTTGCCCCAATAATCCCGGAAAGCATGAGGCTGCGTGTGCTTGCCAGCGGCATGAAAAACGGATACAATGGGCGCATAACCCGCGCCTTTGACATAGGGAAGGAAACTCTGGGGAACCCGGGGGAGATTGACCCGTTTGCAAAGGAATCGGTTGAGGCGGGGCTGGGCAGGTGCACGGGGGGGAACACCGGGGATTTCTGGTTTTTGGCAGGGCAGCTGCTCCCGCTCATCGGCAGGCTGCCCAAGGAGATGCGCGGTGGGCTTTACGAAAAGGCAAGTGATGTTTTCATCAGGGCGTTCCTGGAATACGAAAAAACCCGTGAGCAAGCGTATATGGCAATCAGGGAATTCCCCGCAGGATACCGCGCGGAACTGTACCTTGCGGCAAGCAAAAACGAGGGCTACAAGGCATCGGCGCTATGGCATTATGCCTGGTGCTGGCCGGCCGGCCGCGCAAGGGCCATTTTCGGGAAGGAATGAGCATGGGGGAAAAAATGCCTGCAAAAAACATGGGCGCTTCGCCGTCGCCAGTTCCAACAGTGGCGGGCGTGCCGGTTTCCCGCTGGAAGCTCCTTGAGAAGGACGCGCCGAATAGGAAAGAGCCCGCAGAGGCAAAGCCCGCGCCTGCGCTGAGAATGGAGCAGCACAAGATGCGGGAAATAATCGGGCCATTGGAAAAGACTTCAGGAAAGGGCACGACAAAGGCGGGGAAAATGATCCTCCGATTTATAGAGGGAAACTATGAAAAGCTGAATCCTGAAGACACGCTGGCGCTTTTGCAGGAGCTGGCGATAAACGAAAACGTGCAAAATTGGGAAATAAAACGTTATGATGAGGTAACATTGCGGGAAAGGACTCTTGAATTGGCAAGAATGCTCGAAAGGAGAGGCTATTTCAATGGCATTTCTGGGGAAGGCACGGAAAAGATGACCGTTAAAATACGAAAAATATTGGAGGAGAGCCGGGAAACTGAGAATACGGGCTACGCCCGGCTCATGATGGGGCTTGTCGAATGCCTGCTGAACCCGCCAAAGGACGTTTTGAACCAGGAGATGCCCCGAAAGGCGTATTGCTCGGAAGAGGAGGTGTGCTACGCCGCCCTGTTCGGCAGCAAGAAGGTCGATAGTGCCCATTGGGAGCAGCTGCGCCGCCTGCGCTTTTCCATTGCGGCAGGCGTTGTGTCGGCAACCGTATCCGCAGGGCTTGCCATGGGCCTGATTGCGCAGTCAATCGCAGGCGAGGCTTCGCTTCCCATGATAATCCTTACGGCGTGCGCAGGGACGCTTTCGATAATTGCGGCAGTCAGGATAAAGCGAATCTGGAATGCGGCGGACTACTCGCTTTGGCTCATTAACCTGGCAAAAGTAGGCGACGAGCTGTCAAGGTACGCCGTGGACGGCAAGGGTGGGCAAACATGAGGGGGCTTTCAAAACAGGCATATCTGGCCGCCAACATTGCATCTGGCCTAGCATTGGCTGCGCTCCTGTTTGTCGGGATAAAGGAAACGGTCAAGCAGGTCAAGAAGGAGGAGGCTGAAAGAAAGCAGGAGATTGCTGCTTTCACAAAGGAAGCAGCCTCGGGCAATCCCTTGAAAGAACCACGGGCCTTTTCCGTGAATGGCAACAAGAAGAGGCTGGCGATTGCCGCTTTCGCAGATGAAGCCGCCTCAAACGACACGCTGAAAAAGGAGCAGGGCCCCCAGAGCCTGGACATTGGCAGGGTGCAAAATGCGTTTTTGGGCGTGGCAGGCTATCTTGAAAAGCCCGTAGAAGTGGAAATCGGGGGCACAAAATACCTTGTGGGCATGTGCACGGATGTTGCGCCATACTGCAACAAATTCACAATAGAGCACGGGGACATTGTGTGGGTGGGCAAAGAAACGGACAAGGGCACTGTACAGGTAAGGGCAGGCATACGCGGCTTTGGCGCAAGCATGGTGGTGCTGGGCGGTACCGAGCTGGAGCTGTCGCCAGAAAACTTCCTCGAAAGCGACATTGCCGCGCTAAAGAGGCTTTATGTGAAAGCCGCGTGGCTTGCGGCTGACCAGCTGTTCCGCGCTGGCGCCAAGGTTGCGGGGCTGAAGGGCGAGGAGAACGCAATCCTGAATGAGAAAAAGAGGCTTGAAAGGGCGATTGACAGCCTCACGGAAGCCAGGAACATGGTGGGGAAAAGACATGTTGGGACCATCACGGAAAATCGCGGCGGGAAAAATACCGTGACGTATCTTTACGACAGCCTCGTCTCCCCAAAATACGACTCGGCGCGCGCGGCGCTCCTTTTGGAAATAGAAGGATTGAAGCCCATGATTGAGGAGCTGGATGGAAAAAACAATAAGATACGCGCAAGGCTTAGGCAGGTGCAGGACAGCATAGCTGGGAAAAAGCCCTCTGCCGCGGCGGACTGGAAGAGGTTCCCTGCAAATAAGGCACGCTCGTGGAATTATGCTTATGCGAGAAGCGCCGCATTGCACAGGAGAATAATGAGGGCATGATGGGGATGGCTCGCGCACAAAAAGAAAGAACTGAGGCTTCGAAGCGGCCAGTGCAAACATTGGCGGGCAAATCGCTTTCTGACTGGAAGCTGCTGGGGAATGAGCCGGTGAAAAAACTGGCGCCGCAGCCTAAGATAGGCACGAGGCGGATGCCAAAGGAAGAGCTTGCAAAACTCAGCGCCTACCTTGAAAATTTCGAGGTGCCCGATGGTTACCCGTACGATACCTCCAGGCTCAGAGGGCACATGTTTTATCAATTGCACAGCCTCCATCGGCGTGATTTGTACGCGCTTTACAAAAGCGCGATGGAAGGCAAATGGCTTGGCCTTGCGACCCACGCGGTGTGGCAAGGCACATATCTGCCGCCAAGGATGCAGCGGGGGCTGATAAAGCACGCCTTCAATCTTTATTCCGAGCAAAGGGATATACGCTCGGGCCCAGGAAGGGTCGCCATTGTTGCAACGGGGGTGCTTCTGCCAAACCAGCCGAAAAGCGTGCAGGAAAAATTCTACCCCCAAGTAAGGGAACTTTTGCAGGGTGCCTGGAGCAGGTGGGAAACGCGGGATGATTTCATGCTCCGCCATGATGCAGAGTATGCAATTAAATTCGCATACAGCATGCCGGATGGCGAAAGGCAGGAGATTTCCGGGATTCTCATCAACTGGGGCAAGCTGGCGCTGTCCAAATGGGAGTACGGATTTGCATGGGAGGCGGCGGGGCACCTGTTCGACAACCCGCGCGAGGATTGGAAGGGGCTTTTCCGCTGCGCAATGCTCCGCAGGGGGAACAGGGGATTTGGCCCTGCTGCAGTGGCAAGGAAGGCAATTGAAAAGGTGGGAGAACTTCCGCTTGGGGATCAGCCGGGCTTTTTCCTGACTGCACTGGCGCTTGCGCCAATCGCTGCAAAGCCTCTTGCTGCGTGGCGGCTGGCAGGGGATTTGTATGGCCTTTTCCTGGACAAGGTTTGTTTGAGAGGGAATGGGAATGAAAAGCAAGCTTGAAATTGCAAAAAAGAACGGCGCTTCGCCGTCGCCAGTGCAAACAGTGGCGGGCAGGCCGATGCCTGACTGGAAGCTTCTTGAAAGGAACGTGCCTGAAAAAAAAGGCGTGCCCACGCAGCAGGCAAACGGCGGGCTTGGAAAGCTGAGCAGGAAAACCATGAAAGAGCTGAAAAATACGCTGAAGCACGCCGGGCCGGAGCATTCTATTGCGTTCATCATTGAAAACAGGGAAAAGATGGGGGAGAGGGATTTCATCAGGCTGCTGAACGCCGCGCTTGGCAGCAGAGTGGGAGGGACAAGGAAAGCCGCACTTGGCTATGCGCTGGAGAATTGCAAGACTGCGGAATGGAGGCATGTGACGCTAAGGGGCAAGGCGAAAGAAAAGGGCAGGTTTGGGCTCCCGCTTGGCAAGGAGATGCACGAAAGGATTGTTGAGGCAGTAAAGAAAAACCTGGCGGATTTCGGAGTCGTGGGGAAAAAGCTCGTTGTTAAGCTCGCTCCGGCCCAGATGGTTGCGATAGCTGGTTTTTCGGTTTTGTTCGTCGGCGCAGGGGCAGCCATAGCCTGGGCAGGCATCCACTTCATGGGAAAGGATGTTCACATTCTCTTGGAAATGAGCTTGATTACAGTAACCATGATTGGGGTCATGGCAGGGGCAATGGGGCTGGTAATGATATCCAAGTCATGGAAAGACTACTTCGGAGTTCAGGACCTCAAGAAAACCCTGACGGGCGGCGAAGGCAATGAAAAAGGCTATTGAGGAATCGAAAGGCGCTGGTGCAAATGCATAAGGAAAGAAAAAACGGGCAGAAAGTCGTTGGGGGCATGCCGCATTCCTACTGGAAGCAGGTGGTTGCAAGGGCGCGCTTCCCGGTGAGAAAGCCTTTTCCTGAGCCTGTAGTTGCAATTGAAAAGCTTTCGATAAACAATGCCCAGGCGCTTGCCCCGGCGCTGGAGAGCAGCGGGTGGAAGGAATGCTGGGGCATTGTCATCCAGAACAAAAATATGTTCAGGAAAAGTGATTTTGAATTTTTGGTGAATGCTGCCCTGAATAGCGGGCAGAACGGAGCGCAGCGCTCGGCAATCACCTATTGCACGTCAAGGCACAGCATCTGGTGGGTCAGGTATGAGAAAGGGCATCGCAAAAAATATGCGCTCAAGAGGAAACGCCTGGGAGAAGCAAAGGAAGAGCTTGTGGATGCGCTTCAAAGCCTTGTAAAAGACAGCGGAGTCCATATGAGGCTGGCAAGAGGGCAGCTGCTTGCCCACATGGTTTATTCCTGGAAGTTCGCGCGCAATGGCATTATTTTCTTTGGCACTGTCGGGGCGCTTGGGGGCGGGCTTGTTGCATGGGGCATTGACCTCATGGCAACAGTGGAGCATTCGAAGATGGCCCTTGCCTGGCACATACTTGCGAACATTGGCGAGGGGGCGATGGTGCTCGTGGGGCTTGGGGTTGCGCTGGCCGGGTTGGAGATAGCCAGGATTGTAGCCAAAGGCATCAAGGCAGCGAGAAAGAGCTATAATGTCCTGAAAAAAGAAGCAAAGGAGAACGGGGATTAGCCTTCCTTTACTTCCGCCGTCTCCACCACTGCGGCGATTGTGCGCTTCGCGCTTTCCGCCTTTTTCGCGTCTGTTGCTTTGTCAAGCGTTACGATGAGCTTGCCGCCTTCTGAGGAGACTGTGCCTTTCACTCCGAGCGAGGCGAGCAAGGCTTCCGCGCGTTTCGCGTCGTCGCTTATCACTTCGTGCACTTTTATCGAGTAGACCACGCGCTCGCCTGCGAGCGGGTGGTTGAAGTCCAGCACCACTCTTCCTGATGTGACGGATTTCACGCGCGCGATGGCGCCGTCAAGCGTGACCATCATGCCTGGCGCAGGGCGCACCTCGTTCTTGTGGAATTCCTTTTCCGCAATCATGCGAACGAGCGCGTTGTCGCGCTCGCCGAATGCCTTGCCAGGCTCAATTGCAAAGTCCTCGCTTTTGCCAATCGGGGACTTTAGTATTGCCTCTTCCATTCCGGAGATTATCGCCCCTGAGCCGAAAACCGCGTATTTGGGGCCGTAGGTGCCTGACGACTCCCAGATGCCTGCCTTTTTTGCGATTGACTCGTCGGTAGTGTCGAAAATCTGGCTGGTCTTTGCCGTCCGGCCAGTGTACTCGAGCTTCACTATGTCGCCTTTTTTCGCGTTTGCCATGTTTTCTCCGCATTTATCAAAACAAAATGCTTTTTTAAACTACTGGTTAGATTAATGCCGGAAGTGGAGAAATGGACAAAAAGGCATGGTATATCATAGGAGCGGTGGGGCTGGTGCTGCTTTTCCTGTTTGAGCCTTTTGCAATAGGCATGATCCAGTCCGCAGGCAATTCAGGCGGCAATGTGAACGGCGGTGATGATGCCGCAGTGGATTTCCTGCTGGGCACTGCGAGTGCCAACATCACCATTGTGCGCTATGAGCCCTATCTTATTGTGAGCGGCAATTCAGACGCTATCGAGGCTGTCAAGGACAGGCTGATTGCAGGAGGCAAGGCGACTTATGCCGTTTGGAGCGGAGACAGCCTGGTTGTGAGCATGAAGGAATCAAAGGATGTTCCTTGGGCTGCGTCTGAGTTTGAGGCGCAAAATGCAAGCTCTGTTGCCACTGCTTACGTTACCACATCATCTGTTGTGAGGGTGGTTTCGCAGGAAGGCAAGGCAGTTGAGGCTGAAGGAATGGGCATAAGCATGCAGATAGTGCCTCTTTACGAGGAAGGCTCCACGCACGAGGCAAGCTTTGCGGCAAGAGTGGAGAGCAGCCAGCTGACAGGCATGGGCACTTTATCAATTCTCCCAATTGCAGTGAGAGGCGCGCTTGCAGAGGCAACGCTTTCCTCCCAGCCGGAGGAGACTTACACTGTGAGGGTGGCGTGGAAGGACAGGATTGCTGCAAAGCCCCTTGCGCTTTCCCAGGGAGCCACTTACAAGGAGAGGTCTTTCATTTACGTTGCAAACGCGTCAAAGGAGGCGCTTGACGCTGCGGTTGTGGGGATGGGTTATGTCACCGGCACGCAGCCAGGGATAGTGAGCGTGCAAAACGATTTTGTGGACAGCGAAACGGCTGGCCTTGCACTTTTCCAAAAAGGGCTTACCGCTGTTTTCCCGCAGTCAATTGCCACTTTTGCCAATTCCAGCGGCAACTCAGGCGCTGTTGCGCTGCTTGGCGCGCTGGAGGGGGCGAATGCAAGCGCGGAGATGACGGTGGACTGGACGGCAAAGATTATGCTGCCGCCCGCGCTTGAAAGCAACGGCAAGAGCTACTTTGGCCCGGAAAGCGGCATTGAGCTTCTCATCGAGGGGACTGGCGCGCCTAAGGAAAACGTCACTGCAATGAACGTGAGCGTGGACTTTGAGGC
>CAZYTZ010000015.1:0-26089 GCA_964650545.1 Microcaldota archaeon
AGAAGCTGAACCAGAACCTGTCAGGATTCCTGTCCGCGCTTCGCGCGCCGCCGAGGAAAAAGTAAAAAGCCGCGCCCGAAAACGCTACTTTTATAACCGCTGAGTGCAAAATTACCTTATGGTTTCCCTAAGCGCGGTGATTTGGAAGGAAGACGGCGTTTTCATAGCAAAATGCCCAGAGGTTGGCACAATCAGCCAGGGCAAGACGATGGACGAGGCGCTTTCGAACCTGCGCGAGGCGACAGGGCTTTATCTTGAGGAATGCCCGATGAAGGAGCATTCTCGTCCCATCCTCACCACATTCGAGGTGCCAGGCTATGCCAGCCCGGCTTAAGAAATGCTCAGGCAAGGAGTGCGTGCGCATCCTCTGCAACAAGTTCGGCTTTTCAATGAAGAGGCAGAAAGGCAGCCATGTTGTCCTTGTGAAGGAAAGCGGAGCAGAAAAAGCAGTAACCGTGGTGCCGCTCCATCGTGAACTCAAGCTCGGCACGCTCAAAGGCGTATTGGAACTTGCAAAAGTAAGCGAGGATGAGTTCGCAAACTTCCAGTAGGCGCCTCAGCACGAGAAAATGAACACCAGGCCGTTCTCCTCAAGCTTGTCCATTCTTGCGTAGCCATATCTTTCAAACTGCACTATGTCGCCAACTGAGAGCTCTCGGCATGCCTCTTCGCAAAAACCTGCGTCTTCCGACATGGAGTTTTCGCGGAAGTTGCCCTGCTCGTCCAGCAAGTCGCCTGCGATTTTCACTTTGCAGCTTACTGCCGACTCAACTGGCACCCACTGTATCTTTTTTGCCGCCAAGCCTTCGTCAGCGTCGTATTTTGCGCGAACCTGCCCCTGCTGCTTTTCCGTCACCACCATGTTGTAAAGCTCTTTCAGGCGGAATGTCTCGCCCACGGTGAGCGCGTCAGCGTCAGTGCCTGCAATCCAGAACTCGCTGCCTGCGTTTATCTTTCTCTTGCCCATTTCAGCGTTTTTCGGGTGGTTGTGCACTTCCACTTCCTTTGCAGGAGCGCCATCCACAATGAGCTTGCAAGGCGAGCGCACAAAATAGCGGCGCATGCTGCGTTCGTCAAGAAGCTTCCTGTTCTCGGCAAGCAATGCATCCCAGTTTGGCTCTGACTCCACTTTGGTAAGCCCAAATGAAAGCACGAAAGTTTTCACCGCCTCGGGAAGTATGCCGCGGCGCGCAAGCCCCCTGAGAGTGGGGAGGCGCGGGTCGTCCCAGCCTTCCACTTTGCCTGCTGACACCAAAGGCGTGATAAGCCGCTTGGAAATCGGCGCGCCCTTAATTGAGAGGCGGGAAAACTCAATGAGCTGCGGCTCGCGCAGCTCAAGCGATTTGAGCATGGCAAAGTAAAGCTCGTTGCGCAATTCATACTCCTTTGTCCGCATTGCGTGCGTGATTCCCTCGAGCGAGTCCATTATGGGCGCCACAAAATCATAGGAGGGCCAGCACTTGTATTTCTCGCCCTGCCTGTAATGCGGGGCTTTCATCACCCTGAAAAGCGTGGGGTCGCGCATCACGGTGTTTTCAGACTGCATGTCTCCCTTGAAGCGCACCACTGCCTCGCCCTCTTCCATTTTCCCCTCGCGCATTTTCCTGAAAATCGCCATGTTTTCCTGCGGCTCGCGCGCAGCGCAGTCGCAGCGCGCCTTGGCCTCCCTGCTTTTTTTTACCGCGTCCGCAGGGCAGGTGCAGGCATAGGCTTTGTACTTGATGAACATCTCGTCGCAGTAAGTGTAGAACTCCCCCATCCGGTCTGACGTGTAGGTCTCCGCGCTCCAGTCTATGCCAAGCCAGGTAAGCCCTTCCTTTAGCGCGCCCACGTATTCCTGCTTTTCCTTTACAGGGTTGGTGTCATCAAAGCGCAATATCATTTTTCCGCCGTGGTTGATTGCGCCCTGGCAGTCAAGCCATGCAGCCTTTGCATGCCCGATGTGAGGATAGCCTGACGGCTCTGGCGGGAAGCGCGTGAGCACCTTGCCCTGCACTGCACCGGGCAGCGCAAGCTCCTTTTTCTCCTCTTTCTTTTCCTCATACTCAAAGTCATTCATTTCCTGCAGGACCTGCTCCGGCGTGAGGGCATTCACGCGCTTTGCCTCCTCGTTAAGAAGCTTCATGGTCGCCTTCATGTCGCTTTTCGCATCTGGGAATTCGCCAATGATTTTGCCCACTACCTTTGCAGGAATTGCTAACTTGTAGACGTGCGCGTTTTTGAGCGTGTACTTGCGTATGCTTTCCTCGAGCGTGAGCTTGCCTGCCATGCGCTTCTTTCGGGAAGAAGGGTTAAAAGAATGAGGGCATGCACGTGGGGGGCTACAAAAAACAGATTTGTAGTCGCCCAACCGCTATCTTTTCTTCAGCATCTGCCTGAGGCCGCGGTATTCCCTGAGCATGAGCTCCATTGTCGGGCGCAGGTTGTATTCCTTTTCGTATGCCTGCAGCGCAGCATAGTATTCGCGCTGGTTCCTAAGCTCGATGTTTATCGGGGGCATGTTGTGCCTCAGCAGTATATTGTTCAGGAGAATCCTGCCCACCCTTCCATTGCCGTCCTGGAACGGGTGAATGTTTTCAAACTGATTGTGCACGACTGCCGCAAGCACAATGGGAGAGTATTTTTTCCTGTTTTTGGAATACCAGTGGGCCAGTTCGATTAGAAGGCCTCTTATCTGGGGAGATGGCGCTCCTCTGTGCACAATGTTGCCCCTTCCGTCTGCAACAACCACTTCCACGCCGACTGAACGCAATTTGCCTGCAAATGGCTTGGAATTTTCAAACACTATTTTATGCAGCTTCAGAATAAGCGGGATGGAAACGTGCTCGCGGGTTTTCCGAGTGAAATCGATTGCCTTTGCAACGCCATAGGTCTCGGAAATGTCCCCTTTGGGCTTGTCAGGCCACTTGCCCCGCCCCAATATGTCAACGACTTCATGCGGGGAAATTGAAGAGCCTTCTATCGCATTTGTGCTGAAAGTGAATGCTTCGGTGAATTTTTGCCACTCATTCTCGGAGAGATGGGTAATTTTTATTTTAGCTTTTGCCTCAAGCGCTTTGAGCTCATCAAGCTCGCTTTTTGAAAGGACTGTTTCAAACGGGCTTCTGATGGAGAGCTTTGCCCGTATTTTTGAGGCGAGCAGCGGCTCGGCCCCCTTGCGCAGCGAGGAAAGCTTTGCGCCTGCGAGGTTAGTGCCAAGATAAATGCGGGCTTTCTTCACCTTGCCGGCTGAACGGAATGACTGTGTGAGATAGAACTTCCTGCGCTTGCCCTCTTTCTTGATCTCTATGTGCATGGCCTATTTTAGGGGGCTACAAAATATAAATGTTATGCTCTGGGGGGCTACGACCTGTCTTTTAGGGGGCACGCCTTTTTCAGCGCCTTGCGTAGCGGTTCACGTCCACGCCCGTGCGCTTCATCTCTTCCGCCGTCTTGCCTGTGATTATCAATCGCGCGCTGCGCAGCTGCCACAGGTTCCTGCTGCTGGTAAGGAGCATTGCGGTTTTGAGGTCGCGCTTCCATGCAGCGGCCTCCTTTGCCGCGTCTTTTGCGCGGAGGAACGGAAGCGCTGCGCCTGCGTACGTTGCGCCAAGCGCAAGGCACTTTGCTGCGTCAAGCCCGTTTCGCACGCCGCCGCTGCCTATTGTTTCAATCATTTCAGAGCATGCTGCAATGGAGACGCAAGTAGGATTGCCCCAGTTTTCAAACACAGGCGACTTGCCGCTTCGCATGTACTCGACTTTGCTCCACGAAGTGCCGCCAGCGCCTGACACGTCCGCCATTGCAACGCCTGCGCGGCGAAGCGCCAAAGCGGCTTCCATGCTCATGCCTGCGCCTGTTTCCTTTACAATTACCGGCAGGCCCAAGTCGCGCGCAAATATTGCGATTTGGGAGAGTATGCCTGAAAAATCATGGTCGCCTTCAGGCTGGCACACTTCCTGCAATGGGTTGCTGTGTATTGCAAGCGCGTCCGCATCCACTATGTCAAGCGCTTCGCGCACTTTTTTCACGCCGTATTTTTTCAGCTGGCAGCCGCCAAGGTTGCCAATGAGCGGGATGGTAGGCGCGAGCTTTCTCACCTTGTAAGTGGAGGACAGCGACGGCTTTTCCAGCATTGCGCGCTGGCTGCCCAGACCGAATGCAAGGCCTTCCTTTTCCGCTGCAGCCGCAAGCTTGGCGTTTATTTTTTCTGCCTGCGGGTAGCCACCGGTCATGCCCAGTATAATAATAGGGGCGGAAACCATCTTGGAAAACAGGCGGCACTCCGTGTCCGCGTCGTCAAGCGCCATCTCAGGCAATGGCTGGTGCACAAAGCGCACGTCGTCAAAGCCGGCTGAAATGGAATATTCCACGTCGCATCCGCGCGCGGACTCCACGTGGTCGCGCTTCCTGCTCTTTATGTTCGCCTTCATAATGATGCCCCGCAAGGAATTCACAAACACTCTTTTTAAAGTGCAGTGCGTATTTAGGGCATAGCAATGCTTGACCATATAAGGGAAAAGTACATCTACCTCGTTGTGCTTGCGCTCCTGCTGCTTTTGAGCTATGTGTTTTTCCTGTTCAATACCGGCGCAATAGACTACCAGGCTGCGCGCATATACATTGAGACTTTGGCAGCGGTTGCCACGCTTGCTCTGCTTTATTTCGCCTACTTCAACATCACTTCGAGAAAAGAGGAGGATTCCTCGCGCCTTGAGCTTGCGGTGCGGCCCATTTTCGTCTGGGAGCTTGAGGCCGCTGGCAATGGCGCGCGGATGGTTTACAAGACGCTCAAGCACCCGATATACGACTTCAAGGCAACGCTTCGCGCAGGCGGCAGGCACCTTGCACTCAATGAGAGGCATTTGGACGTGTTTGAGAGCAATTCAGGCACTGAAAAAAAACGCGACGTGACTGAATTCATTGCAGGCGCGCTTGGCAGCGGAAAAGCGCGCACTGTGGAAATCGAGTTTGCCTACCACTCGGAGGCAGGCGGCCACTATTTCCTGAAGTTCACAAAAGAGGTCGCGCGCAAGGGGAAAGGCTACCTGTTCACGCACAGGAAATTCGTGTCGGCAAAATACCCCTGGCGCAGCGAAGCGGTGCAGTTCGACAACGAGGGCTAACTACTTCCTGTTCGCAAGCGCGTAGTCGATTGCGTTTCTGTCAAAGCCCACTATCACTTCGCCGCCAATGTCAAGCACAGGAATGTGCATTTTGCTGTGGCGAAATGCATCAGACATCGAGCTTCGCTCGATGCCGACGCCCATCTGGCCTGTTTTTGTGAGCATCTCCATTGCCTTGGATTGGTCTGCGGCAACGTCCACGTCCTCGTACTTCACTCCCTTTTCCGACAAATACCTCTTTGCCATTACGCAATACGGGCATGTGGGCGTGGAGTATACCGTGACTTTGGGCTGGGCTATTGTATTTTCGTCTATCATGGGAAACACCTGCATAAAACAGGTGCGAATTGTATAAAAACAAAGATTACGCAACTGAGCGTAATCAGGGCGCAAGCGAAAAGCAGGCGCGCTTGTTGCGGCGCAAGCTTTTTATCCACCTTGTGCGTATCTTTAGCCATGAAGCTTCCCGAGATGAAAAAGAAGGTTGCCCAATGCCGGCGCGAGCTTAAGGACAGGTTTGGCATCACCTCAATTGCCGTGTTCGGCTCATACGCAAGGGGGGAACAGAAGAAGAGCAGCGACCTGGACCTGCTTGCCGAATTTGACAGCGTGCCCAGCCTGATGAGGATAATCCGCGCGGAGGAATACCTGGCAGATATGCTAGGCGTGAAAGTGGATTTGGTCTATGGGCGCGGATTGAAAGGCGGCTTC
The DNA here is from genome assembly GCA_964650545.1 of Microcaldota archaeon. Taxonomy (GTDB): domain Archaea; phylum Micrarchaeota; class Micrarchaeia; order Anstonellales; family Anstonellaceae; genus UBA10161. Next base: position 5,817 of record CAZYTZ010000015.1, read on the forward strand.
AGGAAAGAGATAATGGGAAGCGCGGTGGTTGTCTGAACGGTGAGAGAGACTGGCCATTTGAGCGCCTGCGGGAAATCCTTGCAGAAATTGCGAGGATTGGGAAGTTCACCAACAGCAAAACCCTAGAAACTTTTGTGAAGGACGAGAAGACTGTCTACGCCTGCGTTCGCTCGCTTGAGATAATGGGGGAGGCAGCAAAGAAGATTCCTCCAGAATTCCGCAAAAAGCACCCATGCGTTGCGTGGAAGGAAATGACCGGGATGCGGGACAAGCTCATACATGACTATGCGGGCGTGGACGCGCATGTCGTCTGGAAGACGATAAAGGAGGACCTGCCCGAGCTGAAGGGGCAGATAGAAGGCATAACTGATGTGATTTAAGGCTCAATCTTGAAGTACACGCGCCTGTTGCTCTTGCCCTTGTTTTCCGCTGAGAGGAAGATTATTTTCCCAATCTCAGACGTATTCTTCACGTGCACGCCGCCGTCTGCCTGCTCGTCCACGTCGCCTATTTTCACAATGCGGAGCTCCTTCACGTCAGGGGGCAGCACGCCTGCGAGCTTTACCATTCCGGGCAAGCGAAGCGCCTCCTCGCGCGGCAAGCTGCGCACCGTGACCTCAAGATTGCGCGCGATTTGGGAGTTTGCCTCGTCGATGAGCTTTTGGAATGCATCGCGGTCAAAGTTTTCCATTGAAAAGTCAAAGCGGCTCTTGCCAGTGTCAATTGCATTGCCGGTTATCATTATGCCGCCTGACTTGTACATTATTGCGGAAAGGATGTGCCCCGCAGTGTGCATGCGCATGAGCCTGTGCCTTCTTTCCCAGTCAAGGGAGCACTCCACTTCATCGCCTGGCTGAAGGCCGGGCTTGTCCACTTCATGCAGCACTTCCGCGCCCTTTTTCGACACGAAAAGCACGGAAAATTCCGCTCCGTCGCTTTTTCGAACGAGCTTCCCTGTGTCGGATGGCAGCCCGCCGCCGCGCGGCGCGAAAAGAAGCGAGTCTAGCGCAATGAACTTCCCATTGACAACGGATGAGACGCGCGCAACGCAGGCGTGCGCGTATGAGTCTGACAGGCATAGGGGATTTTCCATGGAAGGTGAGTGTCCCGAAGTACTTTTTAAGGTTAGCCTGCAATATCCGTGCGGGAGGGATAGTCATGTTCAAATTCACTGTTGAGGATGCCAAGCGCTACAAGAACGCAACCGATGCCATTGTGAACCTCATTGATGAGGGAATACTGGAGGTGCGCGAGGAAGGGCTGTTCCTGCGCGCAATGGACCCCTCGCAAATCGCCATGGTGTCTTTCGCCATGCCGAAAACAATGTTCTCCTCCTACGAGGCGCCATCCCCTTCCGCAAAGGTGGGGCTGAACTTTGACGCGATTGCAAAGATACTCTCGCGCACGCGCGGCTCGGAGAAGCTGCAGGTGTCCCAAGAAGGCAACAAATTCCAGCTCAAGTTCGTGGGCACTGGGAGGACGAGAAGCTTCAAGGTGCCCATACTTGACATGCCTGCGGGCGTGGCAAAAGAGCCTGCCATTGTGCATGATGCCGTGGTGAAAGTCTCCAGCTCGCACTTCCGCGAATCATTGCGTGACGCGACGCTTGTGGGCTCGCACATCTCGCTTGAGGCGACCGAGGCTGGCTTTGCCATAGAGGTGCACGGCGACTCGTCAGACCTTACCGAGGAGAGCGAGAAGGAGGGAGAGGAGATAATCGAGATGAAGGTGAACAAGCCCTCGCGCGCAACATTCCCGCTTCAGTACCTTGAGGACATTGTGAAAGCGTGCCCTGACAACGCGCCGCTTTCCATACACCTGAAGAGCAATGCGCCCTTGAAGGTGGAGTACGAGGTGGAAAGCGCAAAGGTGGTTTACTACCTCGCGCCGCGCATTGACAGCGATTAAGTTCTCTTATTTTTGTCTTACTGAGCGGCAGCAGGGCAAATTTCCCCGGAAATTTGCCCGCATTGCAAATGATATGCCGGCAGGCATGGAGTTTGCAATACAATTATAAAATATAAGTTCCTGCTTATATGTTATGATGAAAACGCTTGCCGTGGTGGCCGACGGGACGCGGCTGAAGATGCTTTGCCTGCTTGCGCAAGGCGAAAAGTGCGCGTGCGTGCTGCCGAAGCGCGTTGGCACATCGCAGCCCGCGGTTTCCCAGCACCTGAAAGTGCTCCGCGAGGCAGGGCTTGTGCGCATGAGGAAGGACGGGAAGATGCGCATCTATTCCATTTCAGGCAAGGGCAGGAAAATAATAGGGGATATTGAGAAGTGGTAAAATGCTTGAGGAATTTGCAGCGTGGCTGGTCTATTCCGTTCTGGCAATGCCGCAGGGGCCGTTTGCCGAGTCCGCGGCCTTCTTCGTCTATGACACCATAAAGGTCACGCTGCTCCTTGCCGCAGTGGTGTTCGCAGTGGGCATTGCGCGCACGTTTGCCACCCAGCAAAAGGTGAAAAAGTGGCTGGGAGGCCGGCAGGAGGGCGCAGGAAACCTGCTTGGCGCGCTTCTGGGCGTGCCCACGCCGTTCTGCTCATGCTCCGCAGTGCCGCTGTTCATAGGCTTTGTGGAGGCAGGCGTGCCTTTGGGCACCACGTTTTCCTTCCTCATTGCCTCGCCGCTCATCAACGAGGTGGCAGTGGCGCTTCTGTGGGGCATGTTCGGCTGGCACGTCGCTCTCCTTTACATTATAACCGGCTTGGCGATTGCAACCGTCGCGGGAATTGTGATTGGAAGGCTGGGCCTCGAGGGCGAAGTGGAAAAGCTGCGCCTGAAGAAGGGCAGGGCGGCAGGCATGGGGCGGATGGGCTGGACTGCGCGCGTGAAGTTCGCAATTGCCGAGTCGAAAAGCATCACGCTGCGCGTGCTCCCTTACCTTTTGCTTGGAATCGGCATTGGCGCGCTCATACACGGCTATGCCCCTGCAGATTTCCTCTCAAGCGTGGCAGGCAGGGATAACCTGCTTGCCGTGCCGATTGCTGTGCTGATAGGCATCCCGCTTTACTCGAATGCCGCAGGCATGGTGCCGATAATTGGCGTGCTTGCCTCGAAGGGCATGGCAATGGGCACTGCGCTTGCATTCATGATGAGCGTGATAGGCTTGTCGCTGCCCGAGATGATAATACTGCGGCGCGTGATAAAGCCAAAGCTCATCGCGGTTTTCGCGCTCGTGCTTTTCATCGCGTTCGTGGTGACAGGATATGTTTTCAATCTTGTGATTGGCTGGCTGCCAATCAGCGGCCCGGCCCCCTGATGAAATTTATCTTGTACATTACCGATACCCCGGCCTCGGGGAAGAAGCCAGGGCTGGCGCCGACTTTGTCGCCCTCGCCATACAGGACAGTGTTCCCTGCGAAGAAGGCGCAGATGTCAAGATTGCCGATTGTCACCTTCAGCTTCAGGTTGAGCCCAAGGTACTGCGTCCAGAAGCTGTAGCCCGCTTCGCTTGAGCCAAGAAGGCTTGGCACCCCTAAGCGGCAGTAGTACCTGGATTCGGTGTATTTTCCGGTCGCCATCTTCACCCCGATGGAGGGCCCGAAGAGCACTGAGAAATTGCCTGTCCCCCATTCAAACGGCAGGCAGACCGAGGTTGCAATGTTCCTTGCGCTCGCCTCCCTTGTGGTGAGATTGCCGGACTGGCGCGAGTCAATGTCGTTTTGCGCCTCGCCGGCAAGCTTCATCTTGGAAAGCCCGATTGTGAATGTTATGTCAAAGCGCAGCGCCCAGTTGTCCGAGAGCCGGGCTGCGCGCAGGTCGGTTATCACGCCGATGTTGGGGATGAGGTAGCGGTCAAGGTAGCAGGTCACGCCCACGGAGGCGATGTTGTCCTCAAGCGGGCTGAGCCTGAAGAAGCTGCGCGGCGCTGCATAGCGCCTGTGCGCCCTTTCCATGGTTGGCCCTGTTTTTTGGAGGTAGACAGATTCGGCATTGCAGTCCGAAAACTTTGCAGTTATGGGGAGCGTGCGCGTGGTTTTCCCGTTCTTGTAGGAAAGCCTGCCTGAGACAAAGCCAGGCACTGCGCCCGTGCTTGTGATGCTCATTCCCTTGATGCGCGCATTCTTTGAGGAGAATGCCTTGAATTTCGGCTTGCTGCCCGCAGGCGCAAGCTCCCTGAGGCGCAGCGTGTCATAGGTGCAGAGCCTGTAGATGTTGCCCTTGCCAGGCGCGCGGCTTTTCGTGGCTGCTGCGGCAGCGGAATCCGCAAAAAGCGGCTGCTGTGAAAACGCCTTCGGGCTGAATGCAAGAAGCGCAACCATGGCTGCGCCGGCTATGAATTTTGCTGCCTTTTTCATGTTCTTATCTATTGTGGCAAGGGTTTATAAATGTGATTGATGATGTAAAGATATGTAATTAGAGCCTCTTGTAAAGGAAAGTCTGGTCATCATTGCCCTCCTCGTAGAAATTCACCCTGCCGCCAACCTTGAAGCCCTGCTTTTCGTAGAAGGACTGGATGGGCTTTCCCGTGTAGATGTCCACGCGCAGGAACGCGGCGCAGGCCTTGCGCGCGAGCTTTTCCGCGCGCGCCACAATTTTCTTGCCGATGCCTGCGCCGAGGCGGTCGTTGCCCACGAGGATAAAATAGAGCACGAATGCCTCCACTTCGTGGCGGGTGGCAAACACGGCAACCAGCTTGCCGCCCTCGGTGACGGCATAGGTGGCAAGGCAGCAGCGGCTGCAGCCGCGCCGGGAGAATGTCTTTTGCATGTGCGCAAGCCACGGGGCGCCGAACGCGCCTTTTGCCGCGCTGAGCATTTCGTTGAAGGCAGCCAGGTGCTTTTTGCCGAAGCGGCTGATGCGCATGCTTGCAAATTGGCGGACAGGTTTATAAAAGGGCAAAGGGTAAGTGCGCGCATGTCGGAAATTCTTGAAAGGCGTCTGCGCCTGTTTGCCGGTGCACGTTTCTCAACCGCGCTTTTCTGCAACGGAGACCAGTCCAAGGGCGAAAGCGCGTCGTTTTGCTATTTTTCAGGCTGCAGGGCTGATGGAAGCTACCTGGTGCTTCGGAAAAGCGGCGGAGTGCTGCTCATGCACAGCATGAATTATGCCGAGGCGAAAAAAACCTGCGGCTACCCTGTGAGGAAGTTCGGCAAGAAACCGGCGGAAGACCTGAAAAGGGCCTGCGGCAGGGGCAAAATCGGCTTTGCGCCAAGCGAGATGTCCGCCGCGCGCTATTTTGCCCTCAGGAAAATGGCAAAGCTTGCGCTTGTGGATGCTGGCGAGAAGATTGCCGAAGTGCGCGGAAGGAAAAGCAGGAGCGACGTGAAAAAAATTGCGGCTGCTGCGCGCATTGCGAAGAAGATACTTGGCAATCTGCAGCCTTGGAAGTTTGGCACTGAGAGAAAGCTGGCAGCGCACCTGAAGATGGAGGCGCTGAGGCAGGGATGCGAAATTTCATTTGAGCCCATTGTGGCAACAAGGAGAAACAGCGCGCAGCCGCACCACAAAAATGGGAGCACGAAGCTGGGAAACGCGGTGCTTGTGGACTTTGGCGTGAAATTGGACGGCTATTGCTCTGACTTCACCAGGTGCTACTTCAGGGGCAATGGCACGGCGCGAGAGAGGGCGGCGTATGAGAAGTGCAGGAAGATTTATGGCGAGATGGTGCGCGCGCTTCCGAAATGCAAAACCGGCAGGGACGTTGCGCTGCTTTCTGAAAAGCTCATGAAGAAACATGGAATGCCTTCCCTCATCCACTCAATCGGGCATGGAATCGGAATGGAAGTGCATGAATACCCGCACCTGGGAACAAAGTCGCGCAATTCGCTTGCAAGAACCGTGCTTGCGCTTGAGCCTGCGGCTTATTTCTCAGGATTCGGCGTGCGCTACGAGGGCATGGTGGCGGAGAAAAAAGGCAGGTGGAAGGAGATTTAGTTGTAGCCCATGACGTCGGAATATTCAATGCGATGGAGGTATACTGGCTCGGCCTTATACTTCAGCAGCAACTCCCCAAGCTTGTGGATGCTGTTGAGCCTATCACCCGCCAGTGCGCCCGCAAACCATCCGCGGAGAGTCGGCCCACCATCGATGGAATTGTGCGAGTTTGACTTCAGCGCGGAAAGCACCGGCTTTATCTGTGCGACTTCCTGCTGGATTGCCTCTTTTGTCTCAGCCGAGCAGTTGAAAGTGCGGGCAATGCGGAATAGGAGGGCAGCAGCCAGGACTTCCTTGTCCTTTGCCGCCTTCCCTGCCTCAAGGTACGCAAGCGCCAGTGTTTCGAACGTGTGGCCTGCCTTTTCACCGTTCCCAGGCAGCCAGGAGAGCGCGTCATGGGTGCGCTCAAGAAGGGGATAGTAGCTGCCATAGCCTGCGTGGCGCGCTTTGGCTGCGAATATCTGCGCCACTTCGTAGCGGAGGTCGTTCAGCCTGTCCTCAGGCAAGCATGCATCTTTGAGGAATCTTGCACATGCCTCAGGCACTTCCTCGAAGAACTGCGGCAGCCGCAGCTCGCCTGACCAAAGCTTTGGCTTCTTTCCGCCATAGTTGGCAGTGGAATGGCCGCTTTTCATGGCATTGGGGAACGCTGCGATGAATTCGTCCTGAAGGGCCTTCTTCTCGCTTTCAGGCGCATATGGCAGGGCAAGCCCGAGGAACCGGACGATGAAATACTCTTGCGTAACGGGAACGTTAGGTATGATTTTGAAGTCCCCCTTTGCGAAAGTGCGGCAGCGTTCCGCGATTTTGGCCCTCATCCCGTCGCGCTTTTCCTCAGGGGCATATGGGATTGACTTCCCATAGACTTCTATGACCTCCTGCGCCATTTTGCCGGTCATATAGGGCGCCTCGCCGTCCTTCATGACAGACATGGTGCAGTCGGACAGCATGGCTATTATTCCTGCGTTTTTTGGGGAGCAGCTTTCAGGCGGCAGGCATTCCATTGCCTTGAGAAGATGGTTTCTTGCCTTTTGCTGAAGGATATTTCTGTGTTTGATTGCGCTTGCCAGATGGCTTTCGCCAATCTTCGCATTGATTGCGGAAGTGTCATGGGAAAATGGCCTTTTCATCCTGTAGAACGTGCGCGCGCAGCGCTGGCCAAGAAGGGCCCGCCGGGAGTATGCAGTGCCAGCAGCTAAAGAATAGGTTCCTGATGCCACCCAACCACCGCTGTTTTACAGCGGTGAACAATTATAAAACGAGTGGTAAATGGTGCAAACCGGCGCACGTGAGCGGGAAATGGCGCGAAATCTGAACGCCGATGCAAAGAGCACTCTTTTAAAAGATTATAGGGCATATCCCAACCCACAGAAGACGTGTTCTTCGAAGAGAGTGATATTATGAAGATAGTCATATCAGACACAAAAAACGGCAAGAGCTACGGAATTGACCTTGCAAAGGACAAGGAGTCCGAGCTTATTGGCAAGAAAATCGGCGACAAGCTGGAAGGCGGCGCAGTCGGGGCTGAAGGCTACGAGCTTCAGATCACCGGCGGCAGCGACATTGCAGGCTTCCCCATGCGCGCAGATGTCTCAGGCCCGCGCCGCGTTGGCGTGGTGCTCACCAGCGGGACCGGCATTAGCAAGCAGAAAAAGGGCATGCGCTCAAAGAGGAATGTGCGCGGCAATATCATTTCGGACCAAATCGTCCAGGTCAATTCCAAGGTCATAACGCCTGGAAGCAAGCCGCTTGAGGAACTGTTCCCCAAGGCAGCAGCAGGCGACGAGAAGAAAGAGGAGAAGAAAAAGCCATAAAGGCTTTTTCTGAAGTTGTGCCAGCAGGCACAACTAAGAAGAAGTAACGGGGTAGTTGATGCAGGCCGAGGTAAACATTGGAATGGTCGGGCACGTCGACCACGGAAAAACAAGCCTGACGCGCGCGCTTACTGGCAAGTGGACCGACACGCACTCGGAAGAGCTCAAGCGCGGAATCACGATAAAAATCGGCTATGCTGACGCGACTTTTTACAAAAGCAAGGACGGCAAGGCCTATGCCACGGAGGCTGAGGCTGCAAAGGACAACCTCCTTTTGCAAGAGCAAAAGGGGTCCCCTTCGCCAGGGGCGAAGAGGGAGGACAACTGGGAAGTTTCCCGGCACGTCTCCTTCCTGGATGCGCCCGGGCATGAGACTTTGATGACCACCACCATTTCAGCGTCAAGCATAATTGACGGCGCAGTGCTTGTGATTGCGGCAAACGAGAAGTGCCCGCAGCCGCAGACCGAGGAGCACTTGCAGGTGCTCGACATTTTGGGCATCAAGAACATCGTGGTTGTCCAGAACAAGATTGACCTGGTGAGCAAGGAAAAGTCAATGGAAAACTACAAGCAGATAAAGAAGTTCCTGAAAGGCTCGACTGCGGAGAAAGCGCCCATTGTGCCGATTTCCGCGAATTACAATGCCAACATCGACAAGCTGGTCGAGGCGATTGAGAAAACAATAACCACGCCCAAGCGCGACACCTCGCTTCCTGCGCGCATGTACGTGGCACGCTCGTTCGACGTGAACAAGCCTGGTGCCGACGTGCTCAAGCTGAAAGGCGGGGTGCTTGGCGGCTCGCTCATACAAGGCACGCTCAAAGTCGGCGACGAGATTGAGATTCTTCCTGGAATCGCAAGGAAAGTGACGCGCGCCAGAGGCGGCGCCCCTTCGCCGGAGGCAAAGCGGGAGGACAAGGAAGTCACAGAGCCGCTCGTTCTCAAGATACGCGCGCTCATGGCAGGCAAGCAGTCTGTCCAGGAGGCAGGCCCTGGCGGCCTGATAGGCATTTCCACAGGGCTTGACCCCGCGGTTGCAAAGTCAGACCATCTCACAGGCAACATCATTGGCAGGAAAGGCGCGCTGCCGCCGGTTCTTTCCGAAATCATGCTTGACTACAAATTGCTTTCGCGCGAAGGGTTTGACAATCCCGCGCTCAAGGCGGCTGAGCCGTTAGTGGTTTCCTCGGGCACGGCAACCTCGCTTGGCGTGATTGTGAAGCTCAAGGGCACCACGGTGACGCTCAAGCTCAAGCGCCCGATTTGCGCTGAGAAGGGAAGCAAGATGGCAATCACGAGGCGCCTTGGCCAGCGCTGGAGATTGTCAGGATTTGGCGTGCTGAAGTAGAGAAACATAGATGCTCATTTTTAGCAACATTTAAAAATGCTAGCCAGTAGAATAAGCACATGAAACTGGCAACGATAGTGCCCCTCCTGCAGGTTGCAGAAAAAAGGCATAGCGCAGCTTTTGAGAAAAAAAAGGGCGATACCCCGCCCAAGCTTATTGGAAAGCAGAAGCGAGAGCTAACTGATGCGGAAATCAGCAACATTGCAAGAGAGCTTATCATAAAGGCAGGCCTAAGCAGCATATATGTCAGGAAAGGGAAAGGCAGGGAGGCATCAGCATACGGCGCTGCGTCAGGATTCACGACAATAGTGGTGGGCGAAAAGCTAGGCACCTTCAGCGAGAACGCAGTAAGGGGCGCAATCGGGCACGAGCTCGGGCACATTGCCAAAAAGCACACTGTAAAAAAAATCGCATTCGGAATGGCGACTGCAACTTTGCTCATAACAGGCATGCTGAAGCTGTTTGCCGCGTTTCCAGATGCATTTGGGTCGTTTGCCCAAAAAGCGCCGGTGATAGGCGCATGCATGCTGGCGGCATGGCTTGCCAGAAAATGGATTTCGAGAGTATGTGAAATAAGCGCGGACAGGTTTTCTGCAAAGCTCAACGGGAGTGCGAAACCGCTTATTGAATATATTGCATCGTTCCTGTGGGAAGGCAGATACGGCACGCTGAAGGGAAGCGCCGAGCTGTCATTTTTGCGGTGGATGGAAAAGCACCCGACATTCAGCACTCACCCGACGTTGAAGAAGAGGATAGACAAGCTTGCAGAACTGGAGGAGAAGCTTAATCCGCAGGAGCAGGGCAGCTAATTCTTTTGCAATTTTTTCAGCGCGGACAGCGCAGCCTCGCGCTTTTCGTAAGGCACGAGTAAATGGTCGTGGTGGTAGGCGGAAAATGCGTTGACTGGGATTTTCTCTTTTGCAAGCGTTTCAGTTACGCGCGCAAGCAGGCCGACTGATAGAAGCGGGGAATCCGCCTGAAGCGTGATAAGCGCGAACGGGCCAACGAATTTCTTTTCTGAGTAAATTGAAAGCGGCTCGGACGCGGCTTCCTCGAAAACCGCGGTGATGCCTTCTTTTTCGCGGAAAATGCAGATTATGTGGTTGAGGTAGTTTGCCAGGCCCATCATCTGCGCCTCTGGAAAAGTGCCGATAAAGCATTTGCCCTCGGCGAGGGAGGGAGAGAGGCTTTTCAGGAGCGCGCGCAAATCATTTTCCATGGCTTGAGTTTGGCGCTGAGATTTTAAATGTAGCGCCCGGAATTCATGCTGAAGTGGTGTTCATGAACATTGCAGGATTGTGCGCGATTTGCGGGCGGACCGCGACCGAGAGCTGCCGCGGGTGCAACAGGGGCAACTGCGGCAGGCCGAGCTGCAAGACGGGGTTTGTCTGCAACGACTGCGCAAAGGGGAAGCAGGCTTAGCGGCCTGTGCGGCGATGTCTCTCTAGATTTAAGAAGCGCAGGTCAGAATCGCTGTTCCTTTCCGCGCGCGCTATTTCATTCATTAGACCCAGCATGATTTTATCCACAAAATAAGAGCCAATGCGCACAAAGGGCTTTGAAAGGCGGTCCAGCATGCGGCCCATGAAAGGCTGCTTTCCGTCTTGCTGTGACTGTGAAACAGAATCAGCTTTCTTTCCGCGGAGAGAGTGCTTGACCATATTTCCACCTGAGAGGAATATGCTGGCAAGGATTTATAAATAATGTTGCTAGAAGTGGAAAAAGATAAGCTATATATACTCTGGGCAGCATAATCTGTGCATGAACGCGCAGGCGGGGAAGACGGCGGAGAACGCGCAAACGCAGCCAGCGGCCAGAAGGCGCTTTCCCAGGCTGCGCCCAATGCGCGAGTGGAAGGTTTTCAAACCGATATGCGACAGATGGCATGAGATTAACACCAGGGAAAGGAACGAGCTTTATCCGCCAAGGAGGGAGATGCAAGGCGAGGAGTATCTGCACATCCATAGGATAATGGACGAGATTTCTGCGAAAGCGGGAATTGCGCCGCCGTGGCTTTATGTAGATGAAACAGCGTTTGACAACGCGCATTCTTTCCGGAAAAACGCTCGCCAGTGGGCGGTCTCGTTCACAGAGGGGTTCTTGAGCGGCTACATGTTTAGCTCGAAGCAAGAGGTGCCGTATTTCGAAAAAGAACTGACTGCCCGCAATATACCATTGCCGGGCAAAAGAAACATGAGAAAAGTGATGACGATGGCGCACGGGCAAGGCACCTTCCTGAACCTCGGCGGCGAGCATTACCTGGTCAAAAGGGCAGGGAATTGGCTGAAAATCTATAATGAAAAAAATGCCGCCCCAGAGGCAGAGATTTATTCTGTTGGAAGCCATGAAATGGGCCACATTGTGGATAATGCCCATAGGCAAACCTTATCGCATTGGATGGCAATCGCGGCGGGATTGTATGGAGTAATGACTGGGGGGCTCTATCTTGTTGCTTTGACAGCACAAAAGAACGCCATGAACAGGCTGCATGAGCGCCGTGCCACAAGATTCGCTGTTGAGATGAATGGGCAGATAAAAGAAACTATCCTGAAAAGGCACGAAAGAACAATTAGGACGAATAATATGGTTTATGAGCCAGTTGCCCAGTTTATTCTATCGCTGGCGGAGCCGTTGAGCGAATTGATGCTTGATGGGTATGTCTACAAGGCGATGCACGCATTGCTTCCGCTCCGGGTGAAGAAAGTGTTCAGGCTTTGGCATCGCATAGATGGGCACATCATTAGGAATATGGAAAATTGGCATTATAGGAATTATGTCCCGATTGAAGGCGCCAAGGCATGGACGCCCTGGTGCTGCGTGCTGCATTTTGTCTTTTCAGACCATCCAAGCCTGGCAAAGGAAATTAGAACCATTGAAAAAGCCGAGCGCAAATACAGGAAGGAGCATCCGGATTGGAAGCCGCCTGAGCAGGTAGGAGTGGCACTATAATTTGATGAAGAACTCGTGGAACTTCGTAGTGGTAAGCTCGGGGTGGAACGAGCAGGCGAGGAAATGGCGGTCTCCCTTTTTCTGGTAGGCTGCGACCACTTCTTCCCCCAGGAATGCAAGCGGCTGCACGTCGCGCGGGCCTGGCGTTATCTTTGGCGCGCGGATGAACACCCCGTTTATTGTGCCGAAAACCGTGGTGAGGCGCGCCTCGAATGATGAGCGCTGCGGGCCGTATGCGTTTCTTGAGGCGCTGATGTCCATCAAAGACAAGAATCGCTGGCCCAGTGACGCCCCGTCCACCTTGCGCGCGAGCATTATTGCGCCTGCGCAGGTGCCGAAAACCTTGCGGATTTTTATCACCGACTGGAACAGGTTCTCCCTCTCCATGAGCTTGGCGATTGCAGTGGACTCGCCTCCCGGCAGGATGATTCCGTCAAGCCCTTCTGCATCCTCGCGCGTGCGCACTTCCACCACCTGGACCGGGATGCTGATTTTTGCCGAAGCTGAGAGAAGTGCGTTTATGTGCTCCTCCACCCCGCCCTGCAGCGAAAGCACGCCTATGCGCTTCATTGCCCGCAATGACGAAGCTGGCTGCGAAGGCATTCGGGCAATATCTCGCCCGTTGGGCGAGTTCATTTTTGCGATTTCTGCCATTCAGATGCCTCTTCTGGAAAGCCTTTCCTCAGGCTTGAGGGTGTTCACGTCCAGGCTGTCCATGGGCTTGCCCAGCCCTTCGGATGCCGCCGCGATTTTGTCAGGCTCGTCATAGTGCGCGACAGCGTCCACAATTGCCTGCGCGCGCCTTTCCGGGTCTGACGACTTGAAAATCCCGCTGCCAACAAAAACGCCGTCGCAGCCAAGCTGCATGCAAAGCGCCGCGTCTGCAGGCGTTGCTATCCCGCCTGCGGCAAAATTCACCACAGGCAATCTTCCCAGCTCCGCGACTTTTTCCACAAGGGATACTGGCACGCGCATGTCGTGCGCGGCTTGCGCGCGCTCCTTCTTTCCCATCCCCTTCAAATCGGATATTTGCCCGCCGACAGTCCTTATGTGAAGCACTGCCTCGATTATGTTGCCTGTGCCTGCCTCGCCTTTTGTCCGAATCATTGCCGCTCCTTCCGAAATCCTGCGCAGCGCCTCGCCCAGGTTGCGGCAGCCGCACACGAACGGAACGGAGAATGGCCATTTGTCAATATGGTGCTGCGCGTCTGCGACGGAAAGCACTTCGCTCTCGTCGATGTAGTCCACCTGCAGCGATTCGAGCACCTGTGCCTCAACGAAATGCCCGATCCTGCATTTTGCCATCACTGGAATTGAAACTGCCGCCTTGATTTCCTTTATGCGCCGCGGGTCGCTCATGCGCGCAACCCCGCCTATTCTGCGTATGTCCGCAGGCACTGCCTCCAGCGCCATTACGGCAACCGCGCCCGCCTCTTCTGCGAGCTTTGCCTGCTCGGCGTCTATCACGTCCATTATCACGCCGCCTTTGAGCATCTGCGCAAGCCCCGCCTTTACCGCAAACGTTCCCGCCTCGCGCTGGCGCACAGGCTGTGACTGAGATGATTTTTTCAAGCAAACACCTTCCCGCAGGGGATACGAAGAGGAGGTTAAATAGCTTTTGGTGAATGGACAGAAAATAGCAATTGGGCAGGCAGAGAATCAGAGCTGTGCGAACATGTGCCTGCGTATATCGTCCAGCATTTCCTTTCTCTCAGCATCCACTCCGCGTTTCTTTTCCCACCTGGCAAGCCAGTTTTTCTGGCTTTGGGTAAGCTCGCCGCCGGAATCTATCCTTTCTATGCACGCCTCATACCTGCGGAGAAAGTCGCTTTCTTGGTGGCGGGAGAACCCGTTCATTGGCTTTTGCCGAGAGGCTTTGTGGAGAAACTCCATTGCAAATTCCTCCCCAGTCATGCCCTGGGGGATTACGAAGTGCCTTTTCCGGGGTTCTTGCATTTTTTGTCCGGGCTCTTGCGCCTTTTGCATGAGATGTTCCTGTGGAAAAATGAATATAAAGGTAGGCAACGGCCTTGCGCGCCATGGCAAAATTTTCCTCATTTTTCCCATCTGAGTGCAAGCTGCGCTTGCACTTCCCACTTTTTCTTCCGAAAAAGGGACCCCTTTTTGCATTGGGCAAAAAGAGGGCTGGGCAAAATTTTCCCAAGTTTTGCCCACCTCGCCGTTGTTTTTCCGCGCGAAAGAAGCTATATAAATGTGTTCGCCCGATAACCGTTGCAAGCGCAACAGGTTGTGGTTGGCTTACCCGAAAACCACTATATATTGTGGTTCTTTCGGGTTCGAACATGTGGGAAAATCCCGCCGAAGCGCCTCTTTTGCTTGCTGGCACATCAACAAGCGAGGTGGAAACGTGGCTGAGGCGGCGATGACAAATTCTGCAGACAGAATTGGTCGGAAGCAGAGCGGGGGCGAAGCCCGAAGCTCTGCTCTGATTGCAAAACAAGCGACCAAGCAGGGCGGCGTGCAGATAAAGCGTCTTTTCACAACTGAAGGATCAAATCCGCTTGACTCCTTAGAGTATGAACTGCGCTCATCAGTCATCAGGAACGCTGACGGCTCGGTAGTTTTCGAGATGCGCGACATCGAGGTGCCGAAAAGCTGGTCGCAGGTGGCAACAGACATTGTTGCGCAGAAATACTTCAGGAAGGCAGGCGTGCCGCAGTTTGACAGGCATGGCAAGCCCATGAAGGACGACAATGGGAAGGCAGTGACCGGAAGCGAGAGGTCCGTGAGGCAGGTGGTGTCCCGGCTTGCAGGCTGCTGGCGCAGCTGGGGGGAGAAGAACAGCTATTTTGCAGGAAAGGCGGACGCTGACGCGTTTGAGGACGAGCTTGTTTACATGCTGGTAAACCAGATGGGCTCGCCGAATTCCCCGCAGTGGTTCAACACAGGCCTGGCTTTTGCATATGGGATAAAAGGAAACCCGCAGGGGCACTTTTACGTTGACCAGGTGGACGGGAAGGTAAAACAATCCACAGATGCGTATACAAGGCCGCAGCCGCATGCGTGCGCAGAATATCATACCAGGATATACACCGAGGACGGAATAAGATACATTGGGGAAATCGTCGAAAACAACCTCGTAGGGCTGAGGGTTTTCGACGGGGAGACTTATACGCCGATACTGGCCACTGCTTATAACGGGAAGAAGGAAGTCTTCAGGATAAGGCTGAAGAATGGCAACCACTTGGACCTTACGGAAGACCACCGTGTGCTTTCTGCAGCCGCAAGGAAGAAGGATGGCGGGAAATACGGTTGGGCAGAAGTGAAAGAACTGCACAATGGCATGAAGATGCAGCAGCCGCTGGTGCTGGATGTAAAGGAGAAGAACGTGTTTCTTGATGACCTGGCAAAGGCGCGGCTTGCAGGCTGGGTGACGGGCGACGGTTCTGTGGGCGTGTATGACGGAGTCATGAGGCTGGAGGTCATAACCATCAATGACGACGAGCACAAGGCAGTGCTGAGTGACATTGCAGAGGTTTTCCCGGGCGCGCATTATTGGGTGACGGATTTCAAGACGCAGGATGAAAACCTGAAGGGGCGGAGGATACACCTTTCCGGCAAGAAGCTGGAGGGTTTTGTGGGTAAATATTCGCTCCACAGGCAGGGCACGGAAGTTTCCGTGCCGGACAGGATACTCAAGGCAAGCCCGCAGGAAAAGAGGGAATTCCTGCGTGCGCTTTTCCAGGCAGATGGGTGCGTCAGGATACGGAAGGATGAAAGGAATTCGGGCGACATCTGCCTCACCACCATTTCCAAGAGCTTGAGCTTTGGCGTGCTGCAGCTTTTGAACAGCATTGGGATATATTCGAGAATCAGCTACAATGTTGACAAGCGCGAGAACAGGGAGGGCACAGACCAAGTCATAATAGCATACGGCAGCGCAAGACAGAGGTACGCCGAGCAGATAGGCTTCATAAGCACTGAGAAACAGGCAAAGCTTGAGTTGCTGCAGAAGCTTGTCACGAACTCAAAAACCCTGCCGGTGATAAGGGAGGAGGAAATAATTGGCATTGAGAGCATGGGAACGAAGAAAGTTTATGACATACAGACGGGCAGCAGCAAATTCCTTGCCAATGGCGCAGTGGTGCACAACTGCTTTATTCAGTCCATTCACGACGACCTGGTAAATGAGGGAGGCATTTTCGACTTAGTGACTCGCGAGGCGCGGCTTTTCAAGTACGGTTCAGGCACAGGAACGAACTTTTCCTGCCTTCGTGGCGAGGGAGAAAGGCTTTCAGGCGGCGGCTACTCGTCAGGCATGATGTCTTTCCTGAAAATTTACGACAGGGCAGCAGGCGCCATAAAGTCAGGCGGCACAACACGTCGCGCTGCGAAAATGGTGATTGTGGATGTTGACCACCCGGACATCGAAAAATTCGTGAGCTGGAAGATGAAAGAGGAGCAAAAGGTGGCTGCGCTTGTTGCAGGGAGCAAGGCGTGCGCAAAGACGCTGAAAAGGATAATGCGCGTGGCAAAGGAGGAGCAGAGCGCAGACCTGAAAAACGAGCGCGTGAAGCTCGCGGTCGTGCAGGCGCTTGCAAAAAACGTGCCCATGAACTACATACTCCGCTGCCTTGCGCTTGCGCGCCAGGGCAAAACGGAGATTGATTTCCCGGTTTATGACACCCACTACGAGTCCGAGGCATATATCACGGTTGCAGGGCAGAACGGCAACAATTCTGTCCGGCTTTCCAACAGGTTTGTCTGGGCTGTGCAGAACGACGCCGAGTGGAACCTGCTTGCAAGGACGGACGGAAGCGTGATGAAGAGGATGAAGGCGCGCGAGCTTTGGGACTCTATTGCCTTGGCAGCCTGGTCGTGCGCAGACCCTGGCCTGCAGTTCGACGACACCATCAACGAGTGGCACACCTGCCCGATTGATGGAAGGATAAACGCATCGAATCCGTGCTCCGAGTTTATGTTCCTTGACGACACCGCATGCAACCTCGCGAGCCTGAACCTGATGAAGTTCTACAGCGAGGAGACGGGCACGTTTGACGTAGAGGTGTTCAAGCACGCAAGCAGGCTTTGGACAATTGTGCTTGAGATTTCAGTGCTCATGGCGCAGTTCCCGTCCAGCGAGATTGCGAGGAAGAGCTTTGACTTCAGGGCCTTGGGGCTTGGCTATGCCAACCTTGGCACGCTTCTGATGGTGATGGGCGTGCCGTACGACAGCCCGCAGGCGCTTGCCATTGCCGGCGCGCTTTCCGCGATAATGACGGGCGAGGCATACTCCACATCCGCCGAGCTTGCGCGCGAGCTTGGCGCATTCCCCGCTTACGAGAGGAACCGCGAGCACATGCTGCGCGTTATCAGGAACCACAGGCGCGCGGCGCACAGTGCCGCGGAGAATGAGTATGAAGGCTTGTCCGTAAAGCCGCTTGGCATTCACGAGTCGCACTGCCCTGATTACCTGCTGCAGTCCGCCCGCGAGTGCTGGGACAGGGCGTACTCGCTTGGCGAGGCGCACGGCTACAGGAATGCGCAGGTCACGCTCATTGCGCCCACAGGCACAATCGGGCTGCAGATGGACTGCGACACCACAGGCATTGAGCCTGACTTTGCCACTGTCAAATTCAAGAAGCTTGCAGGCGGCGGGTACTTTAAGATTGTGAACAACTCGGTGAAAAAAGCGCTTCACAAGCTGGGCTATGACGCACAGCAGATGCGCGACATCGAGCTTTATTGCGCAGGCAGGGGCACGCTTTCAGGCTGCCCGCACGTGAATGCCGAGACGCTTGCGCAGCGCGACTTTACAGTGGAGAAAATTTCCAAGGTGGAGGCGCAGCTCCCAAAGGCGTTTGACATCCGCTTTGCTTTCAACAGGCATGTTTTGGGAGAGGACTTCCTGCGGGGCATGGGGTTTGCCGATGCTGACTTGAAGGACTCGAAGTTTGACCTTCTGACAAAGCTGGGATTCACCAAGCAGCAGATAGACGAGGCGAACGAGTACGTGTGCGGCGCCATGACTGTTGAGGGCGCGCCGCACCTCAAGCCCGAGCACTATGCGGTGTTTGACTGCGCGAACGCGTGCGGGAAAAAGGGCAAGAGATACATACCGTACACCGCGCACATACGCATGATGGCTGCCGCGCAGCCTTTCCTGTCAGGCTCGATTTCAAAGACGATAAACATGCCGTCTGACGCCACCATCGAGGACATCAAGGAGGCGTACATGCTTTCCTGGAAGCACATGCTCAAGTCCAATGCGCTTTACCGCGACGGCTCAAAGCTTAGCCAGCCGCTCAATGCGACTGCGGATGTTGATGAGGACGAGCTGGCGCAGCTTTACGGGCTTGGCAGCGACATTGACGACTCGTTTGGCCCTGCGCAGATGCAGTCCAAGATAATCGGCAGGATAAACCGCCGCAAGCTTCCCACGCGCAGGCGCGGGTTCATACAGGAGGCGCGAGTGGGCGGGCACAAGGTGTACCTCAAGACAGGGGAGTACCCCGATGGCTCGCTTGGCGAGATTTTCGTGGACATGTACAAGGAGGGCGCAGGCTACCGCGCGCTTCTGAACTGCTTTGCAATTGCAGTGAGCAAGGGATTGCAGTACGGCGTGCCGCTTGAGGAGTTTGTGGACACGTTCACCTTCACGCGCTTTGAGCCTGCAGGCGTTGTCACCGGGCATGATGCAGTGAAGAATGCCACCTCCATTGTTGACTATGTATTCCGCGTGCTTGGCTACGAGTATTTGCAGAGGACTGATTTCGTGCATGTCAAGCCTGTGAACGGCAACGGGCACACGCAAGTGCCGCGCATCGAGGAGCAAAAAACGCAGGTAAAGCTTGTGGCGCCTGCCCCCGAGCACGAAGAGCCGGGCGGCAAGGATGATTATGAGGCGCGCGCCAAGGAGGCAAAGGGGCTTGGCTTTACCGGCGGGCAGTGCTCAGCCTGCGGCTCCATGAAAGTGAAGCAGAACGGAAGCTGCCAAGTCTGCATAGACTGCGGGGAGACGACCGGTTGCTCCTAGAGGGGCAACGGCCCAGTCGCCCATCAGGGCGAGTCAGGCGGGATGTTCATGGATTGCTATCTTCTTTTTCCTCTTTTTTCCCTGTTTTGCTTAGTGACAAGTCGGGCAATAGTTTATAAACCCTTCGCCACACAACTGTCGTTTATGGTGGTTACTTGAGGAAACTTCTCCTGCTTATCATGGCATTTGCCGCGCTTTTTGGAAGCGCATTCGCAGTGGGCATAAGCGCGTGCGGCACGCTTTCCGCGCCAGGCACATACACGCTTACCAAAGATATAACCTCGCCATTGAAAATCAACTGTCTCACCGTGACAGCAGCCGACGTGACGATTGACTGCAACGGCCACAAGATGACAGGCAGGAACAGCATATATTATGCCGGCATCTATTCCACCAAGGACAGGACGAGCGTGAAAAACTGCGCAATATCCAATTTCATCTACGGCGTGAATTTCCAGGGCGTGAAGGACGGGTCTGTGGAGAACACGCGCATAAACGTGAGCTACGGCTACACTGGCGCGGCAGGCGCGTGGAACACGGGCGGCAACTATGCGAGGATGGTCAATTGCACTGTAGGCGCAAGGGGGCAATATACGCCTGGCACCATAGGCTTTGCAATTGAGAACTCCACCATCACGTCCGACAATTACGGCTGCCAGTCGCCGAACAGGCTGATAAACTCCGTAGTCGTTGGGGGAACTGCCGGCGTGCTGCTCGGCTCCATGAACGGCCCGCAAATCATCAACTCAAGCATAACCGGCGGGCAGTGGGGGATGTACGTCTCGGGCACGGCGAATGCGAATATCTCTGGCAACACCATAACCACCAAGTACCCGATTGCAAGCAGCTACATGGCCGCATTGAAGATATTCATTGGGAAGTCGGGCAATACGGTTTCGGCAAACACGCTGGTTTCGACCTCGGGCAAGGCAGACTTGGTGAACATCCAGACCAGCCAGCCGCTCACCTTCTACTGGAACAATTTCACGAACACGGCAGGAGTTTACATCCGCACAGCCACGCCTTCAAGCTCTGCCATGCCCACCTACCTCAATTCCAGCGCAAGCGGGCAGAATGAGGGCAATATATACTATAATGTGATGAGCGGCGCGGTCGCAATCCAGGGCAGCCTGCCCTCGCTCGGCTATCCGTCCCTTTTCGTGGGCGACAACGGCACAGGCTATCCGTACAATACCGCGCACTCACAGGGCAAGTTTTCCGCGAACCTTGTTGACTATGCGCCGCTCACGCCGAACGGCTACAACGTCGCCCCTGCGCAGACAGGCA